>OV298644.1:0-92189 GCA_923172585.1 Haemophilus influenzae
AACTCACGGTCGTTTCGACGGCACTGTTGAAGTGAAAGATGGTAACTTAGTGGTTAATGGTAAAACTATCCGTGTCACTGCAGAACGTGATCCAGCAAACTTAAACTGGGGTGCAATCGGTGTTGATATCGCTGTTGAAGCGACTGGTTTATTCTTAACTGATGAAACTGCTCGTAAACACATCACTGCAGGCGCAAAAAAGTTGTATTAACTGGCCCATCTAAAGATGCAAACTTGCGTTCGTTCGTGGTGTAAACTTCAACGCATACGCAGGTCAAGATATCGTTTCTAACGCATCTTGTACAACAAAACTGTTTAGCTCCTTTAGCACGCGTGTTGTTCATGAACTTTCGGTATCAAAGATGGTTTAATGACCACTGTTCCACAACGACTGCAACTCAAAACTGTGGATGGTCCATCAGCTGAAGACTGATATATGGCGTCGCGGTGCATCACAAAACATCATTCCATCTTCAACAGTTGTTAAAAGCAGTAGGTAAAGCATTACCTGCATTAAACGGTAAAATTAACTGGTATGGCTTTCCGTGTTCCAACGACAAACGTATCTGTTGATGATTTTAACAGTTAATCTTGAAAAACACAGCTTCTTATGATGCAATCAAACAAGCAATCAGAAAATGAAATGCGGAAGGTAAAACACTCAATGGCGCAATTAAAAAGACGTATTGAAAGTTACAACCAAGATGCTGTTGTTTCTACTGACTTCAACGGCTGTACTTTAACTTCTGTATTTGATGCAGAAGCAGGTATCGCATTAACAGATTCTGCCGTTAAATTAATATCTTGGTACGATAACGAAACGGGCTACTCAAACAAAGTATTAGACTTAGTTGCTCACGTTTACAACTACAAAGGCTAATTAAAACTTTTGAAAAAATTAACCGCTCTTCGGAGCGGTTTTTTATTATCTAGAACTCTAGTTGACGCTCTAAAAAATGAACAAAGGATCACTAAAAATGATTTAAAACAATCAATATTCTTTCTAGCTTTTATTCCTATTTAAGATTATATTAGCGCACAACTGTTCGCTCAATAAAAATCAAAAATAGGGTTAATATGAATCTCGATCTCCATTTTGTTCATCGTATTCAACAACAAGCCAAAACTTGTGCAAATATGACCGCACTTCTCGCTATAAAGAACACGGCTTGTGGCGAGACATTTCTTGGAAAAACTTTCAAGAGCAACTCAATCAACTTTCTCGTGCATTGCTTGCTCACAATATTGACGTACAAGATAAAATCGCCATTTTTGCCCATAATATGGAACGTTGGACAATCGCTGACATTGCGACCTTACAAATTCGAGCAATCACAGTACCTATTTACGCAACCAATACAGCCCAGCAAGCAGAATTTATCCTAAATCACGCCGATGTAAAAATTCTCTTCGTCGGCGATCAAGAGCAATACGATCAAGCATTGGAAATCGCGCATCATTGTCCACAATTACAAAAAATCGTGGCAATGAAATCCACCATTCAACTACAACAAGATCCTCTTTCTTGCTCTTGGGAAAGTTTTATTAAAACAGGTTCAAACGCCCAACAAAATGAACTAACTCAACGCTTAAACCAAAAACAATTATCGGATTTATTTACGATTATTTATACCTCAGGCACAACGGGAGAGCCTAAAGGTGTCATGTTAGATTACGCTAATCTCGCGCATCAATTAGAAACGCACGATCTTTCACTTAATGCGACAGATCAGGATATTTCACTTTCTTTTTTACCATTCTCTCATATTTTTGAACGGGCATGGGCGGCTTATATTCTTCATAGAGGCGCAATACTTTGCTATTTAGAAGACACTAATCAAGTGCGGTCAGCTTTAACGGAAATTCGCCCAACTTTAATGTGCGCCGTACCACGTTTTTACGAAAAAATTTATGCTGCCGTATTGGATAAAGTTCAAAAAGCCCCAAAACTTCGCCAAATTATGTTTCATTGAGCAATTTCTGTAGGACAAAAATATTTTCAACTACGTGCGAATAACAAAGCTATTCCGTTCTTATTGAAGAAACAATTTGCTTTAGCGGATAAATGAGTGCTCTCAAAACTTCGTCAACTATTGGGGGGACGAATAAAAATGATGCCTTGCGGAGGAGCAAAATTAGAACCGGCTATTGGACTAGTTTTCCATGCTATTGGTATCAACATCAAATTAGGCTATGGTATGACAGAAACAACTGCAACCGTTTCGTGCTGGCATGATTTCCAATTTAACCCAAATTCAATCGGCACAATGATGCCAAAAGCGGAAGTGAAAATTGGGGAAAATAATGAAATCCTTGTGCGTGGCGGAATGGTGATCAAAGGCTATTACAATATGCCAGAAGAAACGGCTCAAGCCTTCACCGAAGATGGTTTCTTAAAAACTGGCGATGCGGGAGAATTTGACGAACAAGGCAATTTATTTATTACCGATCGTATCAAAGAATTAATGAAAACCTCAAACGGCAAATATATCGCACCACAATATATCGAAAGCAAAATCGGTAAAGATAAATTTATCGAACAAATTGCGATCATCGCCGATGCGAAAAAATATGTATCCGCACTTATTGTGCCTTGCTTTGATAGTTTGGAAGAATACGCTAAACAGCTCAATATTAAATATCATGACCGTTTAGAACTACTAAAAAATTCTGACATTCTGAAAATGTTTGAGCAGCGTAATAATGCGGTACAAAAAGAATTGGCTCATTTCGAGCAAGTAAAAAAATTCACGCTACTTTCTCAAGCATTCAGCATTAAATTAGGCGAAATTACACCAACATTAAAATTGCGTAGAAAAGTGATTTTAGAACGTTATCGCAAGCAAATTGAAGCAATGTATCATTCACAAGAAGCATAACTAAAAGGCTCTCAATTGAGAGCCTTTCTTTTCTAATTATTCAGGAAATTTTTCTTCTAAAATCAATGCAAGTCCATCTTCATTATTGGTTACCGTAACCACATTTGCAGCTTGTTTAATTTCATCAGGCGCATTTCCCATTGCAACACCAAGCCCCGCATGTTCTAGCATATCCAGATCATTAAAATTATCGCCAAATGCAATCACTTCATTAGTTTGTACGCCAAAATAATCTTCCAAAAAACGCACCGCACTTCCTTTGGTTGCACTCTTGTGCATTACCTCTAAAAAATTAGCGTGGGAACGGCAAATACTTAAATGTGGAAATTTTTTCTTTAAAAGAACTTCAATCTCAATGATTTCTTCTGCTTCCCCAATAATTTGAATTTTATGTGGCGAACTTGTCGCTACTTCATCAAAAGGATGAATCTCAATTTTGGTAACGCTGCGTTCATAAATCACCCATTTATTTTCTACGTCACGAGCATGGCAATCATTATTTGTATAATAATTCACGCCAAGCAAAGGATGTTCCGCCAAAACGGTATTAATCTCTAAAATATCTTTTGGCTCAATTTGTACGCTATAAATTGGTTCGAGATTTTGGTTCAAAATAAGCGCGCCACTAAATGCAACAAGCACATTATTCGTTTCAAGCTGTTTCCAATAAGGCAAAATACCTAGAGGAGAACGCGCCGAAATTGGCACAAAAGGAATGCCATTCGCCGTTAAACGCTTAATTACCGCAACAGTTCGAGGGGAAATGGTATGTTGAGAGGTTAATAAGGTGCCATCAAAATCACTAAATACTGCTTTATACATCATTACTCCGAATAAAGATTATTTCTCTGCTAAATAAGGATCATCAAAGCCTAATCCTTGCATAATTTGGGTTTCTAAACTTTCCATTTCTTCCGCTTCATCGTCTTCAATATGATCATAACCAAGTAAATGTAAACAACCATGCACGACCATATGCGCCCAATGCGCCATTAATGGTTTCTCTTGTTCTGCAGCTTCTCGCTCCACGACTTGACGACAAACAACGAGATCCCCTAACAATGGCAACTCCACCTCATCGGGGCATTCAAATGGAAATGAAAGCACGTTAGTCGGGCGATCCTTTCCACGATAAGTTAAATTTAATTCATGGCTTTCGGCTTCATCCACAATACGCACCGTCATTTCGACTTCATTCCCTTCTGGTTGAACAGCACCTGTTGCCCACTGCACAATCTGCTCTTCTGTTGGCAAACCCTCTATATTTTCTGTGGCAATTTGCAAATCAACCAATACACTTCCCATTCTATTCTCCTAAATTCTTTTCAATTTCTAACCGCACTTTTGCACTTATTGAATACATATAACAAACGGGTGGGCTTATGACCACTTTTGTATGTATAAAAATGAGGGGAATTATACAATAATAAACCCACCAATCCCCTTTACATAATTTATGTTTACCGCTAATTTACTCTATTTTTAACATACAAAGAGACAAATCACGCTATTTCCTTAATCAACACAAAACCTCAAATCTCTCGCTCTTAGTTGGGGTTAATTGTGAAGTCGTAGATGTCCGCTATAAATATTTCCTTTTCCTTCCCTAGCAAAACCAATTAAAGTCAAATTATGTTTTTCTGCCATTGTTACTGCTAAATCCGTTGCGGCAGAAATCGTGACTAACATTTCCACCCCGCAAGCCACTGTTTTTTGCACCATTTCATAACTCGCTCGACTGGAGGCTAAAATAAAACCTCTAGGTTTACCCGATTTTGCGTGCCAACCAAGCAATTTATCTAATGCAACGTGGCGACCCACATCCTCGTAAATAGCTAACATACTTCCATATAAATCGAAAAATGCACAAGCATGGGTAGCACCAGTTTTACATCCAAGAAATTGATTTTTTTGAAGATCAATAAGACAACTATCTAGCAAATTTAAATCAAATTGAAAAGTACAGTCTAATTTCGGAAAAGTTTTATATACTTGATTCAATTGTTCTGTACCACAAATACCACAACCAGTACGCCCCGTAAGATTACGACGATGCTCTTTTAATGCCATAAATTTACGGCTGGAAAGTTCAATTTGCACTTCAATACCATTGCAAACTTCTACAACATCAATACCATAAATATCTTCTGGTTTATTGATAATTCCCTCTGTTAGAGAAAAGCCTAAAGCAAAATCCTCTAAATTGTTTGGGGAACACATCATAACTGCGTGAGAAATGCCGTTATATACCAAAGAAACTGGCATCTCTACAGCCAGTATGTCCTCTTTTTGTTGCAAAAGTGCGGTCAATTTTTCTGTATTTTTTGTCTTTCTAAAAAAGTTGATAGTTTGTCGAATCCAGCACTGCATTTATTACCAGTCCATTAGTTAAATGTAAAAAGTCTGTTAAATTATTTTTATATTTATGATCTAGATCACAATATTTGTTGAAGCTAATGTCATTTGATTATGGATTTATCGTTAAAAAATCGTTACTCTAGCCATCCAATAAATCAACGTTTTTACGATGATTTATATACTAGAGAGTGTTATTTTAACGAAATCAACATAATCTAGCTACTAAACGAATTTTATTACTATCTATAATATCTCAACAACTTGTTGTTGAAAGGAGTGATTATGCAGGTCTCAAGAAGAAAATTCTTCAAGATCTGTGCAGGAGGTATGGCGGGAACGTCAGCTGCAATGTTGGGCTTTGCTCCAGCAAACGTATTAGCTGCGCCACGCGAATATAAATTATTACGCGCGTTTGAATCCCGTAACACCTGTACATATTGCGCTGTAAGTTGCGGTATGTTGTTATATAGCACAGGCAAACCTTACAATTCATTAAGCAGCCATACTGGCACAAATACTCGTTCAAAACTCTTTCATATTGAGGGTGATCCAGATCATCCAGTCAGTCGTGGTGCGCTTTGCCCGAAAGGTGCTGGTGCACTCGATTATGTCAATAGTGAAAGCCGTTCTTTATATCCTCAATATCGTGCACCAGGTTCTGATAAATGGGAACGAATTTCTTGGAAAGATGCCATTAAACGTATTGCTCGTTTAATGAAAGATGACCGAGATGCCAACTTTGTTGAAAAAGATTCAAATGGAAAAACGGTTAATCGTTGGGCAACGACAGGAATTATGACTGCATCAGCAATGAGCAATGAAGCTGCGTTATTAACACAAAAGTGGATTAGAATGCTCGGTATGGTGCCAGTATGTAACCAAGCGAATACTTGACACGGACCAACGGTAGCAAGTCTTGCTCCATCATTTGGTCGCGGTGCCATGACAAATAACTGGGTTGATATTAAAAATGCCAACTTAATCATCGTTCAAGGCGGTAACCCTGCAGAAGCCCATCCTGTTGGCTTCCGTTGGGCAATTGAAGCGAAGAAAAACGGTGCGAAAATCATCGTTATTGATCCGCGTTTTAACCGTACAGCATCCGTTGCTGATCTTCATGCGCCAATTCGTTCTGGTTCTGATATTACGTTCTTAATGGGCGTGATCCGTTACCTATTGGAAACAAACCAAATTCAACACGAATATGTTAAACACTATACCAACGCATCATTCTTAATTGATGAAGGTTTCAAATTTGAAGATGGTTTATTTGTAGGGTATAACGAAGAAAAACGTAACTACGATAAATCTAAATGGAACTACCAATTTGATGAAAATGGTCACGCTAAACGTGATATGACATTACAACATCCTCGTTGTGTCATTAACATCTTAAAAGAGCACGTTTCTCGTTATACCCCAGAAATGGTTGAACGTATTACAGGCGTAAAACAAAAACTCTTCTTACAAATCTGCGAAGAAATTGGTAAAACCTCTGTGCCAAATAAAACGATGACGCATCTATATGCATTAGGTTTTACAGAGCATTCAATCGGTACACAAAATATTCGCTCAATGGCGATAATCCAGTTACTTTTAGGTAATATGGGGATGCCAGGTGGCGGTATTAACGCATTACGTGGACACTCCAATGTGCAAGGTACGACAGATATGGGCTTATTGCCAATGTCTTTACCAGGTTATATGCGTTTGCCAAACGATAAAGATACCTCTTACGATCAATACATTAACGCAATTACACCAAAAGATATCGTTCCAAACCAAGTGAACTATTATCGTCATACTTCAAAATTCTTTGTTAGTATGATGAAAACTTTCTACGGAGATAATGCCACTAAGGAAAATGGCTGGGGATTCGATTTCTTACCAAAAGCAGATCGCCTATATGATCCAATTACTCACGTTAAATTGATGAATGAAGGCAAATTACACGGTTGGATTTTACAAGGTTTTAACGTATTAAATTCACTACCAAATAAAAATAAAACGTTATCTGGTATGAGTAAACTGAAATACTTAGTCGTTATGGATCCATTACAAACTGAATCATCAGAATTTTGGAAAAATTTTGGTGAGTCAAATGATGTAAATCCTGCAGAAATTCAAACAGAAGTTTTCCGTTTACCAACTACTTGTTTCGCAGAAGAAGAAGGATCAATCGTTAATTCTGGTCGCTGGACTCAATGGCACTGGAAAGGTTGCGATCAACCGGGAGAAGCCTTACCTGATGTTGATATTCTTTCTATGCTACGCGAAGAAATGCACGAACTTTATAAAAAAGAGGGTGGACAAGGAATTGAATCTTTTGAAGCGATGACTTGGAATTATGCTCAACCACACTCACCAAGTGCGGTTGAATTAGCCAAAGAATTAAATGGTTATGCGCTTGAAGATCTTTATGATCCAAACGGTAACTTGATGTACAAGAAAGGTCAATTACTCAATGGATTTGCACATTTACGTGATGATGGTACAACAACATCAGGTAACTGGTTATATGTTGGTCAATGGACTGAAAAAGGCAACCAAACTGCTAATCGCGATAATTCAGATCCATCGGGTTTAGGTTGTACTATTGGCTGGGGCTTTGCATGGCCTGCAAACCGCCGCGTACTTTATAGCCGTGCATCATTAGATATCAATGGTAATCCTTGGGATAAAAACCGCCAATTAATCAAATGGAACGGTAAAAACTGGAACTGGTTTGATATTGCTGACTACGGTACGCAACCACCAGGTTCTGATACTGGGCCGTTCATTATGTCCGCAGAAGGCGTAGGACGTTTATTTGCCGTTGATAAAATTGCAAATGGCCCAATGCCAGAACACTATGAACCAGTTGAAAGCCCAATTGATACAAACCCATTTCATCCAAATGTAGTAACTGATCCAACTTTACGTATCTATAAAGAAGATCGTGAATTTATTGGTTCAAATAAAGAGTATCCATTTGTAGCAACAACTTATCGTTTAACCGAGCATTTCCACAGCTGGACTGCACAATCTGCATTAAATATCATCGCACAACCACAACAATTTGTGGAAATTGGCGAAAAATTAGCGGCAGAAAAAGGCATCCAAAAAGGCGATATGGTAAAAATTACTTCTCGTCGTGGCTATATTAAAGCGGTCGCCGTGGTTACAAAACGTCTTAAAGATCTCGAAATTGATGGGCGTGTCGTACACCATATAGGTCTTCCAATTCACTGGAATATGAAGGCATTAAATGGCAAGGGTAACCGTGGATTCTCTACGAATACCTTAACACCATCTTGGGGTGAGGCAATCACGCAAACACCAGAATACAAAACATTCTTGGTAAATATTGAAAAAGTTGGGGAGGCATAATATGGCTGGAACTGCTCAAGGCGTTCAAACGCAAGACGTTATTAAAATCTCCGCAACATCTGGTTTAACACCAGCACCACAAGCGAGAGATCATAAAGTTGAAGTCGCAAAATTAATTGATGTTTCAACTTGTATAGGATGTAAAGCCTGTCAAGTGGGTTGTTCAGAGTGGAATGATATTCGCTCTGATATCAATGCACAATGTGTTGGGGTTTATGACAATCCAGTTGATCTTGATGCAAAAGCATGGACGGTAATGCGTTTTAACGAAGTTGAAGAAAACGATCGTTTAGAATGGCTGATTCGTAAAGATGGCTGTATGCATTGCACAGAACCTGGTTGTTTAAAGGCTTGTCCTGCACCCGGTGCAATCATTCAATATGCTAACGGTATTGTAGATTTCCAATCCGATAAATGTATTGGTTGTGGTTATTGTATTGCAGGCTGTCCATTCAATATTCCACGAATGAATCCTGAAGACAATCGTGTATACAAATGTACTCTTTGTGTGGATCGTGTTTCTGTGGGACAAGAGCCAGCTTGCGTGAAAACCTGTCCAACAGGTGCTATTCGTTTCGGCTCTAAAGAAGAAATGAAAATTTACGCAGAACAACGCGTGGCAGATTTAAAATCCCGTGGTTATGAAAACGCAGGACTTTACGATCCTCCAGGTGTAGGCGGTACACACGTAATGTATGTGTTGCATCACGCAGATAAACCTGAGCTTTACAATGGTCTTCCAAAAGATCCTCAAATTGATTTGAGTGTGACCTTATGGAAAGATGTATTGAAACCAGTCGCTGCAGTTGCAATGGGTGGTCTAGCTCTAGCAGAAGTTGCGCACTACTTAACCATTGGCCCAAATGTAGAAGAAGATGTGGAAGATCATCATCACGAATTTGAAGAAAATAAACCATCTAAGGGGGAAAATAATGAGTAAAATTGAAATTAGCAACGATACTCGCGTTATCCGCCATAGAACCCCAGCACGTATCAGTCACTGGATGTTGGTTATTTGCTTTTTTATGACGATGTTCACTGGTGTTGCATTTTTCTTCCCTGACTTTGCTTGGCTCACAGAAATTTTGGGTACACCACAAATTGCGCGCGCCATTCATCCATTCACAGGGATTTTAATGTTCTTCGCTTTCATCTACTTAGCGTTATTGTACTGGGATCACAATATTCCAGAAAAAAACGATATTCGCTGGGCAAAAGGTGTTATTGAAGTTCTTAAAGGGAATGAACACGCGGTTGCTGATAATGGCAAATATAACCTTGGTCAAAAAATGCTCTTTTGGACATTAAACTTGGCAATGGTAACGTTATTAGTCACTGGCATCATTATGTGGCGTCAATATTTTTCACATTACTTCTCAATCCCAGTATTGCGAATTGCTATTTTACTCCACTCTGCAAGTGCTTTTATGTTATTCACTGGTATCTTAGTGCATATATATATGGCATTTTGGGTTAAAGGATCAATTCGCGGTATTGTTGAAGGTTGGGTAACCGTTCGTTGGGCGAAAAAACACCACCCAAGATGGTATCGTGAAGAAGTTTTATCAAAACTTGAGGAAGATTTACTCAACGAGCAATCTGGCAAAGTAGGTAAAACCAAAGTCTTATTTAAAGGATTTGGCAAATAAGCTGAAATCCTGAAAAAGAAAAAGTGCGGTTAAAATTGACCGCACTTTTTATTATAAAAGTGAGAGAATATGAGTATCAAAATCTTATCTGAATCAGAAATTAAACAAGTAGCAAATTCATATCAAGCCCCAGCGGTTTTATTTGCCAATCCTAAAAATCTTTACCAACGCAGAGCGAAACGTTTAAGAGATTTAGCACAAAATCATCCTCTATCTGATTATTTATTATTCGCTGCAGACATAGTTGAAAGCCAACTTTCCACGTTAGAAAAAATCCTTTACCGCCACAACAGCTTGAACAGTTAAATGCTATCGAGCCACTAAATGCCAAAACCTTTAAGAGAGACAGTATTTGGCGTGAATACTTAACTGAAATTCTTGATGAAATAAAACCCAAAGCTAACGAGCAAATTGCTGCAACAATTGAATTTCTTGAAAAAGCCTCTTCTGCTGAATTAGAAGAAATGGCAAATAAGCTCTTAGCACAAGAATTTAATTTAGTCAGCAGTGATAAAGCCGTCTTTATTTGGGCTGCACTTTCCCTTTATTGGTTACAAGCAGCTCAACAAATTCCTCATAATAGCCAAGTTGAAAACGCCGAAAATTTACATCACTGCCCTGTTTGTGGTTCTTTACCTGTTGCAAGTATTGTACAGATTGGTACATCACAAGGTTTACGCTACTTACATTGTAATTTATGTGAAAGTGAATGGAATTTAGTACGCGCACAATGCACCAATTGTAATAGTCATGACAAACTCGAAATGTGGTCATTAAATGAAGAACTTGCGCTTGTTCGTGCCGAAACCTGTGGTAGCTGTGAAAGTTACTTGAAAATGATGTTCCAAGAAAAAGATCCTTACGTAGAACCTGTAGCCGATGATTTGGCTTCTATTTTCTTAGATATTGAAATGGAAGAAAAAGGTTTCTCCCGAAGTGGATTAAATCCATTTATTTTTCCTGCAGAAGAAGCATAAAAATATAGCCTAGAAATATCTAGGCTAATTATTTAAATCTATAGATAACACGCCATTACCACTGCATTTTCTCGTCCACCACTGGGTTTAGGATAATAATTTTTCCGAATATCCACTTCATTAAAACCAATTTTTTCATACAAGAAACGAGCAGGGTTAGACTCTCTGACTTCTAGCCATAAAGTCTGAACATCTTTTTCTTTCAATCGAGCGATTAACTCATTCAACAATAATTTTCCAAATCCATTACCTTGATGAGAGGGTGCAATAGCAATATTAAACAAAGTCGCTTCATCTAATACGGTTTGGCAAATAGCAAAACCGATAATCTGATTATTCTCAATTAATTTCAAATTGAGATAACGCTCCCCTTGATTATTTTTTAACGTACCAAATGACCAAGGCACAAGATGTGCTTGCTGTTCGATTTCATACAATCGCTCGAAATCACAGGCTTCAATTTGAGAAATAATAGACATAATTAAGGCTGCTGAATTTGTTGCCACAACGCTCGTTTGGCTTGATGATTAGATTGAAATTGCTGCCAACTTGGCGAGCGATAAACCTGCTCAGCCTGCTTGCAAAATGGCAAAGTGCGGTCAATTTGGTCGCTATTTTCTGATAGTAACCAGTAACGAATAGGCTGCTTACATTCCATATGCTGGATTTGATCGTAATTCAAACATAAACAATTTTCTTTTTTAAGATTAAGGCTTAACAGCACATCAGCCAACAAAGGCGAGCTACTGATATTTTCATCGGAAACAGTGATAAAGCGAATATTCTCTGCCACACTAATTCCTACTGAACCTTGCAGTACCTCGGGACGATATAATTCCCACTGGGAAATGCCCATTTCTTGTAAAAGAAGATCGCGTCTGTTCATAAGTGAATTTTTAAAAACGTTGCTTGAAAAATAGTGTTAATTTCTTTTATTAATCTTTGCTAAAATGACGCATAATTTTAACTAATAACCCACAGGATTCAAAGCGTGATTTCTCTAGAAAGCCAAGTTTTAGAACGCCATCTTTCATTTTTTGATGGTAAATCGGTATTATTTGCTGGCGGTATTTCTGATAGTTTTCCTCAAACATTAGCCTCTAAATGCCCATCAATCCAAATTTGGAGTTGCTATTTTGACTATGCAAGAACGCAAAGTGCGGTCAATTTTTCCGTTGAATTTCAAGGTCAAGCCGATTTAATCGTTTATTATTGGACTAAAAACAAACAAGAAGTCAATTTCCAACTGATTCAACTATTAGCTCAAGCATCTATTGGTCAAGAAATATTAATTATTGGTGAAAACCGTTGTGGCGTGCGTTCAGTAGAAAAAACATTAGCACCCTATGGAGAAATAGCAAAAATTGACTCTGCTCGTCGTTGCGGTTTATATCATTTTTCACTCCAAAATAAACCGCACTTTGAACTTAAAAATTTCTGGAGAACCTATCAACATTCAACACTTGAAAACTTAACTATATATAGTTTACCTGGGGTATTTAGTGCGGCGGAATTAGACACAGGCACAGAACTGTTACTTTCAACTATTGATAATAAAATAAAAGGAAAAGTGCTCGATCTTGGCTGTGGCGCAGGGGTAATTGGCTCTATGATAAAAAAACGTGCGCCTAACGCACAAATTACAATGACAGATATTCACGCAATGGCATTAGAATCAGCGCGTAAAACACTTTCTGAAAATCAATTACAAGGCGAGGTTTACGCCAGTGATGTCTTTTCTGATATAGAAGGAAAATTTGATTTAATCATTTCAGATCCGCCATTCCATGATGGCATTGATACCGCCTATCGAACCGTAAAAGAACTTATCACTCAAGCAAAATGGCATCTCAATCAAGGTGGAGAATTACGCATTGTCGCCAATTCATTTCTGCCTTATCCCGAATTACTTAGACAACATTTCAATGATTATCAAGTTCTTGCTCAAACAGGAAAATTTAAAGTGTATTCAGTGAAAAATTAGAAACAACAAAATCCCCATCACAATAATGGGGATTTTTATTATGCGTATAAATTTTACCGCACTTTATTCATCCATATATCCTAAACTACGCAGCGCACGTTCATCATCAGCCCAACCAGATTTCACTTTTACCCAAAGTTCAAGATGGACTTTGTTATCAAATAAACGTTCCATATCGGCTCTAGCTTCCATACCAATAGTTTTAATTTTTTGACCGCCCGCACCAATGACCATTTTTTTCTGACCTTCACGTTCAACGAGAATTAAGCCATTTATTTCATAAGTGCCACGTTCATTTACTTTGAATTGTTCGATTTCAACCGTAACAGAATAAGGCAATTCTTCACCCGTAAAACGCATTAATTTTTCACGGATTATTTCCGATGCCATAAAACGTTGAGAACGGTCTGTAACATAATCTTCTGGAAAATGATGCACTCCTTCACGTAAAGATTGGCGTACAATTTTCTCTAATTCCTGAACATTATTACCACGCTGTGCAGAAATTGGCACAATGTGAGCAAAGTTAAATTTACTGCTAAGATCTGTAATAAACGGCAACAAATCATCTTTATTTTTAATGTTATCTACTTTGTTAATAGCAAGCACAACGGGGGCTTTTGCATTACGTAGTTTGTTTAGCACCATCTCATCATCTGCATTCCAATGTGTGCCATCTACGACAAAAATAATTAAATCAACATCGCCGATAGCACTACTTGCGGCACGGTTCATTAAGCGGTTAATCGCCCGTTTTTCTTCAATATGAAGCCCCGGTGTATCCACGTAGATTTCTTGATACGCACCTTCAGTTTTAATCCCAACAATGCGGTGACGGGTGGTTTGTGCTTTACGCGATGTAATTGAAATTTTTTGTCCTAAAATTTTATTTAAGAGCGTTGATTTACCCACATTTGGGCGACCTACGATAGCAATAAAGCCGCAATAGGTTTTGTCGAATTGTTCGGTCATTTGATGTCCAGTTCTTTTAAAATTTGTTCTGCTGCCGCTTGTTCAGCTTTACGACGGCTAGATCCTTTTGCCACAAAAGTGCGGTCAATTTTCTCCGCACTTTTCACTTTGCATTCAACAGTGAAAATTTGGCAATGGGCTTCCCCTTGAATATTGACTACTTCATAAGTTGGCAATGGCAAATGTTTGCCTTGTAAATATTCTTGTAAACGCGTTTTCGCATCTTTTTGATTATCGCCTGGTTTAATTTCTGCCAATAACTGTTGATACCAATTTCGTATCACTTGGGTCGTCACGGCCAATCCTTGATCCAAAGACATTGCGCCTATGATCGCTTCTACACAATCGGCAAGAATAGATTCACGGCGAAAACCACCGTTCTTTAGCTCGCCAGAACCAAGCGACATATAATCGCCTAATTCAAATTGGCGCGCTAAAATCGCTAAAGTGGGTTCGCGTACCAAAGTAGCACGCATACGGCTCAGCTCTCCTTCATTACAACGTGGAAACTGATGATAAAGTGCTTCAGCGATAGTGAAATTAAGAATGGAATCGCCTAGGAATTCTAGGCGTTCATTATGTTGAGTTGCCGCACTTCGATGCGTAAGTGCCTGCTTTAAGAGCGTAATATCATTAAAACCATAGCCGATTTTACGCTCAAGTCGATCTAAATGATTCATCTTATTTTATTGCTGTAAAGAAACGCTCAAAACGGAAACCTGTTGGCCATTCATTCGCTTCTTTTTCTAAGCTCATCCAAATATAAGTGGCTTTACCCACAATATTTTTTTCAGGTACAAAGCCCCAGAAACGACTGTCATCGCTGTGATCGCGATGATCCCCCATCACAAAATACTGCCCCTCTGGCACAAGCCATTCTGCAGTTTGCATTCCCTCTTGTGGGAAAAATTCAAGGTCTGAATAACGACGATACTCACTAATTAACACGTTATGTGTTACATCGCCTTTTTCAGTCAATTCTAATTCATTCGGAAAAGCAGGATTTGTTGGATTTTGTGTATATTCAAACACCTTGGTTTCGCAATCAACTTCGCAAGGTTTCCCCTCTTTACCATATACCACTTTTAGCGTTTTTTGTTCCGCATCAAAAATGATGCGATCTCCGCCCCTTCCAATAATACGTTTAATATAATCCACACCAGACATATTATCTTTTGAACTTAACGCTAAATTTTCTGCAAAAGCCGCTCGTGTTGCACCAAGACCAGTACGAATTAACGCTTGTTGTGGTGCTTTAAACACAATCACATCGCCACGTTGTGGTTTTTCGCCTGCAATAATGGTGTTTTGGAAAATCGGATCTTTCACACCATAAGCATATTTATTCACAACTAAAAAATCGCCAACGCGTAAAGTGGACTCCATTGAGCCAGAGGGAATTTGAAACGGTTCAAACAAAAAAGAACGAACCAAAAATACCACTGCAAGCACAGGAAAAAGTGAAGACAAAAATTCTGAAGCCTCAGAAATCGGTTCAATTTTGGCTTTTTCTTCCTCACTTAAGGTTTTACCAGAACGTTGTTCTGCACGTGCCACTTGACGATGACGTTTTGGCAGCACCACAAAACGATGATAACACCATAATACGCCAGAAAGTGCGGTCAAAATTAGTAACAAAATACTAAAAGTATTTGGCAACTGAAAATAATCTAAAACTTTCCACACACCAAAGCCGACAGCCAATAAAATCACAAAAAATAAATTTGACATAATTTTCCTTATTTATCTTTTCCTACGTGTAAAATTGCTAAAAACGCCTCTTGCGGCACTTCTACGTTACCTAAAGACTTCATACGTTTTTTCCCTTCTTTCTGCTTCTGTAAGAGTTTTTTCTTACGGCTCACGTCGCCACCATAACATTTTGCTAATACGTTTTTACGTAATTGTTTCACCGTAGAACGAGCAATAATATGGTTACCAATCGCGGCTTGAATAGCAATATCAAATTGCTGACGAGGAATTAACTCACGCATTTTTTCAACCAATTCACGACCACGATATTGTGAATTATCTTTATGAACGATTAAAGCCAACGCATCTACTCGTTCGCTGTTAATCATAATATCCACGCGAACCATATCTGCCGCTTGGAAACATTTAAAACCATAATCTAACGAAGCATAACCACGCGATGTTGATTTTAAACGATCAAAGAAATCTAAAACCACTTCGCCCATTGGAATTTCATAAGTCAGCGCAATTTGATTACCGTGATATACCATATTGGTTTGCACGCCACGTTTTTCAACGCAAAGGGTAATAACGTTACCTAAATATTCTTGCGGCACCAGCATATTACATTCTGCGATTGGCTCGCGAATTTCAGCAATATTATTAAGTGGAGGCAATTTTGCAGGACTATCCACATAAACAACCTCGCCATTCGTTAATTGCACTTCGTAAATTACCGTTGGCGCAGTCGTGATAAGATCTAAATCATACTCACGCTCTAGACGCTCTTGAATGATTTCCATATGCAGAAGTCCAAGGAAACCACAACGGAAACCAAAACCAAGCGCGGTCGAAGTTTCTGGTTCATAGAAAAGTGACGCATCGTTTAAACTTAATTTACCAAGTGCATCGCGAAACGCTTCATAATCATCAGAACTTACAGGGAAAAGCCCAGCATAAACCTGTGGTTTTACTTTTTTAAAGCCTGGTAAAACCTCAGTTGCAGAATTATGTTGATGGGTTAAGGTATCGCCCACTGGCGCACCTAAAATATCTTTAATCGCACAAACAACCCAACCCACTTCGCCACATTCTAAAACGGTAGTATCTTCTTGTTTTGGCGTGAAAATCCCTAAACGATCTACGTTGTAAGTTTGCCCTGTGGACATCACTTTAATTTTATCGCCTTTACGTAATACCCCGTTTTTAATACGCACTAAAGATACCACGCCCAAATAATTATCGAACCAAGAATCAATAATCAATGCTTGTAATGGTGCATTAGGATCACCTTCTGGTGCAGGAATTTTTGCCACGATTTCTTCTAATACATCTTCGATACCGACACCCGTTTTAGCTGAGCATCGAACCGCTTCCATCGCATCAATTCCCACGATATCTTCAATTTCTTCTGCTACGCGTTCAGGATCAGCAGCTGGTAAGTCGATTTTATTTAAAATCGGTACCACTTCTAAATCCATTTCGATTGCGGTATAACAGTTTGCCAAAGTTTGGGCTTCTACCCCTTGACCAGCATCAACTACCAACAATGCCCCTTCACAAGCAGCAAGAGAGCGAGACACTTCATAGGAAAAGTCCACATGTCCTGGCGTATCGATAAAGTTTAATTGATAAGTTTCGCCATCTTTGGCTTTATAATTTAAAGTAACACTTTGTGCTTTGATGGTAATTCCACGCTCACGCTCAAGATCCATTGAATCTAGCACTTGCGCTTCCATTTCACGATCCGAAAGGCCACCACAAGTTTGAATCAAACGGTCAGAAAGTGTCGATTTACCGTGGTCAATATGGGCAATAATAGAAAAGTTGCGAATATTCTTCATAAAAAGATTGTTTTTCTCAAAAATCATTAAATTTAACTGGCGGATTGTACCTGAAAAGCGCGGAAATCGCTAGAGATGAAAGGGAAAAGTGCGGTCAAATTTTCAAACTTTTTAGATAAAACAAAACCCCGAATGACTTCGAGGTTTCTTTTTTCATTCAAACTGAAATTATAGGCTTTCAGTGAAAGTACGAGTGATCACGTCGCGTTGTTGTTCTGGCGTTAAAGAGTTGAAACGTACTGCGTAACCAGAAACACGGATAGTTAATTGTGGATATTTATCTGGATTGTTTACCGCATCTTCTAACGTTTCACGACGTAATACGTTTACGTTTAAGTGTTGGCCACCTTCAACTTTAACAGTTGGTGCTACGTTTACTGGTAATTCACGGTATTCGATTTGACCTAATTCGCTAACTGCAACAACTTGGTCTTCAGCGAATTCGCCTTTTGCACATAAGCAACGTGCTTCATTTTTTTCGCTGTCTAATAACCAGAATGAATTAAGCAAATTGTCATTTGCCGCTTGAGTAATTTGAATACCTTTAATCATAATAGCCTCCTAATTGGCACGAAAATAATAATAAAACTGTACAAATTTTATCAAATCATTTTAATATTTCAAATTATTTTAGATTTATTTGATAAAGAGCAGGTTATTTTTTAATTAATTTTTATAAATTTGATCTAAATTAAAATTTATTAATTTTTAAATAAAATTTATATCAATAATTTAACATTAATTTAACTTTTTATTGAATGAATGTTTTTGTTTATAATGAATAAAAACTTATTAATAGGATAAAATAATGAAAAACTGGACAGACGTTATCGGAACAGAAAAAGCGCAACCTTACTTTCAACACGCACTACAACAGGTTCATCTTGCAAGAGCAAGCGGGAAAACGATTTATCCCCCACAAGAAGAGGTATTTAGTGCATTCAAATATACTGCTTTTGAGGATGTACAAGTGGTAATTTTAGGTCAAGATCCTTATCACGGTGCAAACCAAGCGCACGGCTTGGCTTTTTCAGTAAAACCTGAAGTCGCCATTCCCCCTTCCCTATTAAATATATATAAAGAACTCACACAAGATATTTCGGGATTTCAAATGCCATCAAATGGTTATTTAGTCAAATGGGCAGAACAAGGGGTATTGCTACTTAACACTGTGCTTACCGTGGAACGAGGTATGGCACATTCACACGCCAATTTAGGTTGGGAAAGGTTTACAGATAAAGTTATTGCAGTACTCAATGAACATCGTGAAAAACTGGTGTTTTTACTTTGGGGCAGTCACGCACAAAAAAAAGGGCAAATTATTGACCGCACTCGTCACTTTGTTTTAACGGCGCCACACCCTTCCCCACTTTCAGCTCATCGAGGTTTTTTTGGCTGTCGTCATTTTTCCAAAACAAATTCATATTTGGAAAGCAATGGAATGAAACCAATTGATTGGCAAATCTAAACCATATATCTTAAAAAATAACCGCACTTTAATCTCTCAAAGTGCGGTTAAATATTTCAGTATTTTAATTAGCCGTGATAACGCCCTACGCCTAATTCATCTTCTTTACGTGTGCGATTCATCACTTCTTGTGGAGATTGCGCAATACGTAATCCCATTTCATCTTCAGTACGCACCACTTCGCCACGTAACGAATTAGTATAAACATCAGTGATTTTCACATCCACAAACTTACCGATCATTTCTGGAGAACCTTGGAAATTAACAATACGATTTGTTTCAGTACGTCCCGTCAATTCCATAATATCTTTCTTAGATGGGCCTTCAACTAACACGCGCTGCTCTGTGCCAAGCATACGACGGCTAAATTGTGCCGCTTGTTGATTAATACGCTCTTGTAGCACATAAAGACGCTGTTTCTTTTCATCTTCCGTCACATCATCTGGCATATCTGCTGCTGGCGTACCTGGTCGGGCGGAATAAACAAAACTGAAGCTCATATCAAAGTTTACTTGTGCAATCAAATTCATAGTTTGCTCAAAATCTTCCGCCGTTTCACCAGGGAAACCAACAATAAAGTCTGAGCTGATTTGAATATCTGGGCGCACTGCACGAAGTTTACGAATAATGGATTTATATTCTAATGCGGTATGAGCACGTTTCATCATAGTTAATACACGGTCAGAACCTGCTTGGACTGGAAGATGTAAGAAACTCACCAATTCGGGCGTATCACGATATACGTCAATAATATCATCCGTAAATTCTATTGGATGACTGGTTGTAAAACGTAAACGGTCAATCCCATCAATTGATGCGACAAGACGAAGCAACTCAGCAAAGCTACAAATTTGACCATCATGCGTTGGCCCACGATAAGCATTTACATTTTGACCAAGTAGATTTACCTCACGCACACCTTGTTCCGCAAGTTGCGCAATTTCAAATAGCACATCATCTACGGGACGGCTAACTTCTTCTCCACGAGTATAAGGCACAACACAAAAAGTACAGTATTTATTACAGCCTTCCATAATGGAAACAAATGCCGTTGGGCCTTCTGCGCGAGGTTCTGGTAAGCGGTCAAATTTCTCAATTTCAGGAAAACTTACGTCTACGACGGAACTTTTACCACCACGAATTTGATTAATCATTTCAGGCAAGCGATGCAAAGTTTGCGGGCCAAAAATAATATCCACATAAGGCGCACGATGGCGAATATGTTCCCCTTCTTGAGAGGCTACACAGCCGCCCACACCAATCACTAAATTTGGATTATTTTTCTTTAATTCTTTCCAACGCCCCAGTTGATGAAACACTTTTTCTTGTGCTTTTTCACGAATAGAACAGGTATTTAATAATAATACGTCTGCTTCTTCAGGTGCTTCCGTGAGTTCTAATCCGTGGGTGCTTAATAAAAGATCGGCCATTTTAGATGAATCGTATTCGTTCATCTGGCAGCCCCAAGTTTTAATATGTAATTTTTGAGTCATTTTCTACAATATCGTTAGGTGTTATAAATAATTAGTTAAATAAAGCAATGGGCTATTCTACAGGCTTGCGCTAATTCTGGCTAGTGAATATTCGGTGAAAGACACTAAACAGAATATTTTGATAAGCTAGAAAGGCTTGTAAATCATTAAAAAAATAAGATATTCATAAATATACTCAAGATATAATGCAGTATGAGGTAAATATTAGTTCATAAAATTAAAGGAAATACTAGCTTATCGCAATTACAACGATGTGTATATTCAAGGTAAACCAAAAGGATTAAGCCCTGTAGATTACAGGACTGAATCCTTAAATTAAATAGAGCTCACTTTTTAGTGAAAACGCAAGCATATATTTATAATCAACTACTTTGTCTACTACACCGTCAAAATAGCAGTTAAATTTAAAAAAGATTAGCTTATAACCAGCCTAAACTCATTAATAATTTCCACCATGCCATACCGATAGTTAGATGGATAATTAAACTACCAAAAGCAATGATCGCGCCAGTAATCCACCAAGATTTTATATCATTATAACCTGCACCGAATGCAATTGGACCTGGTCCGCCTCCGTAGTGAGTTACTGAACCACCATAAGAATTAGCAAAGACTAAGCCTAGAGCAAGCAATTCAGTAGGAGCGCCTGTTACATGTCCGACTGTTGCAAATACGGGTACCATTGCAGCTACATATGCACCGCCTGATGCGAATAAATAACGTACAGAGACACTTAAGGTAAGAATCACTATTAACGCCATCATACCATGTCCCTCAAACTGAAGTATGGTACTTAAGGTGTTTGCTAACCATTTGAAAAAGCCAGATTTTTCAAGCAAGCCAGACATACCGATGATACCACCATACCATACTAGGGTATTCCATGCGCCTTTGCTTTTTAGGATATCGTCCCAGGTGACGATACTTAATACAATACAAAGCACCATTACAATGATTGCAACAATGGTAGCATTGATATGAAGTGAATTAGAGAAAATCCAGCCGAATAATGCAATTACGAATAACACGCTGAGTGCTTTTTCACGAAAAGACATTGGACCTAATTCTTCTAAGCCTTTTTTCGCAATGGCTTTATTATCCACTTTTTTCAATTCTGGTGGAGATACCCAATAACAAATTAACGGAATTAAGAATAAGCAGAGTAAGCCGGGTACGGATGCAGCTAAGAACCATTTGATCCAAGTGGTTTCAAAACCAAGAATTGGTGCCATTAATGAAAGAGCTAAGGCATTAGGAGCCATTGCGGTTAAGAAAATATAAGAGGTAGTTTTAACCACCATATATACGTTCATCATCAAATAACGCCCTGCTTTTTTCGGGCTTTTTTCTGGATCTGAACCAAGAGCAACCACTACGCTATTAATGATTGGAAAGATAATCCCACCTGAACGCGCGGTGTTAGAGGGCGTTGCTGGCGAGAGTAAAAGATCTAAGAACATGGTAACATAGCCTAAGCGTAGGGTTGTGCTACCCATTGCGCCGATCATATGATAGGCGATACGTTTACCTAGACCTGTGATTACAAATGCTGAACTCAAAGTGAATGCGGTAAAAATAAGCCATGTTGTGCCAGATTTATAACCATCCAACATATTGCCGACTTTAACCAATTCTTTCGCCCCTTCAGTATTACCGATGATAACGCCAGAAACCGCAATTGCAGCCAATAAGATAACGGGCTCGCCATAAGGTTTAAGCACAAGCCCAACGATAGTGGCGATATAAACACCAAGTAATCGCCAAGCAATCAAAGAAAGCCCATCAGGAGCAGGTAGTAAGAAAGTGATCAATGGGATAGCCATTAAAATCACCAGTTTTGTATTTTTGGATAATGCCATATTAATTACCTCTAAATGATAAAAAGAAAATTGTTAGTGCTAATAAATCAGCACTACCGCCCGAACTTAAATTACGTTCAATGCAGGCGGTATCAAATTTCATTAATGCTTGTGTCAGTGCTGTTTTATCTGTCACAAGGTGTTGATCTGTAAGCAGATCCTGTGCTGTTTGCTGTATGAAATGTAATCCCGCTAAACCACCTCGATGAACCACGTTAGTGTCGGAGTTAATTGCCATTAAATTCAATAACAAAATCAGTAAACGATGTTCCCATTCTAACTGATGGTACTCATCAAATTGTGGCAACAACGTTTGAATGAGATTAAAACCATTTTCTGCTTCGCCACGGACACCTGTTAAGCCATATTTTTGGAATAAACGCACTCCAGCCGTACTAGGCAAGTGTTCAGGATAATTTTTCAGTTCATCCGTTAAACCTTGAGTAAATTGTGCAACAAGTGAGCAGATTAATTTAACATCAAAATCTACCGCACTTTGAACCAAACTTTTTTGTGCCAATAATCGTCCAATTGCCGTACACACTAAACCAAAAGAAAAAATAGCACCTTTGTGGGTGTTTACGCCATCAGTAACTTTAAACATTGCTTTTTCTGCTAATAAACCTAAAGGACGAATTTCAGCGAGAATTTGATTTTCAGACAAATGCGCGGTCATCATGCCTTTGAGAACAAACTGCGTAAAAAAAGGTTTTAAACTAATCGCACTTTGCTCAAAAGTATGTAGGTTCATATCTTTGTGCGAACCGTTATTGATGGCATCCACTAAACCAGGTTTTGGCGATAAGCGAGCCTCTTGTATTAATGCCAGATAAACTTGTTCACCAATATGTTCTGCGAAATCATGATTCTGTGCGAGAGATTGAATTTTATCTACAATCTCATCAATCTCGTGCTTGCGGGTTCTCGCACAGATTTTTGCATTTTCTCCGCACACTAAACAAGTTCTTGGAGAAAGATCAAAATCTGTACGACTCAGTAGATTGCCTTTAGCATTAAACACATCTAAATCCCACAAACGAGCAAGAGGAATACTTTCTTCCAATTCAATCATCAGCACTTTTAGCGTACGAGCATCTATCGGTACTACAAAATAGGCTTCATGCCCCGTTTCTAACGGACGGACTATTTCTTTTACTGCTGTGATGTTTAACTGAGTAAAAAGTGCGGTCAGATTTTCTAGAGCTTTTGTAAAAACATAATCCAACAAAGCATTTTTTTTACTCCACCCACAGCAGTTAAAGTGATGCAAAGTAAGGTTTGTCCATATTGTGTTATAAGCTGTTGTTGTAAAATTGCACGTTCCTCTCGAGCATTAAGCAATGCTTCAAGTGAAATTTTTGAACCCTCTGTAGAGAATGTCGTAAAAAAATGCTGCAAAATTTGACCGCTCTTTTGTATAAAAATAAATTTTCTTAACTCTTTCCATTTATATGGTGCTGGCGAAAGCTGAAAGAGCTAATCGAGTCCCTTTCAACTCTTTGGGCTCCTTTCCTGATAATCATGGGAAGACAAGAGTTAATTTTGGCTATTGAAAGTAGATCGCTTGTAATGCTGATTCTAGTCTTTAACTTGATACACCGTATCAATCACCGAACCATCACGATAACGAACAACAGCCACAGGTTTATTAGTAAACTCAATTTCTTTTGGTTTACCAGTAATGCTGTAAGCACGTTCACAAAGTTGTTCAATAGTAAACAATGGAATGTCTGTTTTGCTTAAAGCTTCAATCAAATCTGGACGTTTAGGATTTACTGCTACACCATGATCGGTAACGAGAATATCGACGTTTTCACCAGGTGTTACACAGGTAATCACGTTTTCCACCACGGTTGGAATACGACCACGAACTAATGGTGCCACAATGATTGCTACTTGTGCAGAAGCTGCGGTATCACAATGACCACCAGATGCACCGCGAATCACACCGTCAGAGCCAGTCAATACATTCACGTTAAATTTAGTGTCGATTTCTAAAGCAGAAAGAATCACCATATCTAAACGTTCAACAGATGCGCCTTTGGAACTGTAATTCGCATATTGGTTAGCGGAGACTTCAATATGATTTGGGTTACGGGCAAGTGATTCAGCTGCAACAGAATCAAAGCTTTGTACATCTAATAATTTTTTAATAAGACCAGTCTCATGTAATGCCACCATACTTGCAGTAATTCCGCCAAGTGCGAAATCTGCAGTGATATTTTCACGACGCATTTTTTCTTCTAGAAAGCGTGTAACAGCTAATGCTGCCCCCCCAGAACCAGTTTGTAATGAGAAGCCATCTTTAAAATAACCACTGGCAAAAATTACTTCTGCACATTTACGCGCAATGAGTAATTCGCGTGGATTGGTAGTCATTCGGGTTGCACCACCACCAATTTTTTTCGGGTCACCGACTGCTTCAACTTGCACGATTAAATCTACTTGATCTTGAGCTATGCTGATTGGGTAGTGCGGGTATTCAACAAATTCCTCTGTGAGCAACACAACTTTGTCAGCATATTCAGCATCGACACGCGCATAGCCTAGAGAGCCGCATTTACTTTTTCCAGTAAATCCATTGGCATTACCGAATGTGTCACAGCAAGGCACGCCTAAAAAAGCAACGTCAATTTTTAATTCGCCAGATTTTACTAAGTGAACACGTCCACCATGAGAATGAATATTTACAGGTTCATTCAATAAACCGCGAGAGATTTGCTCTGCAAGTTCACCGCGTAAACCAGAAGAATAGATTTTGGTGACCACGCCATTTTTGATATGTTCGACAATCGGGAAGTGGCTATCAATTAAAGATGAAGATGCAAGGGTCAGATTTTTGAAACCCATTTCGGCAATTTTATTCATCACCATATTCACCACAAAATCTCCGCCCCGAAAAGCATGATGAAATGAAACAGTCATACCATCTTTTAAGCCAGAGCGTTTAATCGCTTCTTCTAGAGAGGTACAAAGTTTGCGATCTTTCGCTGTACGAGAAAGGGATTCAGATTTAGGCACCGCTTGATAGACTGAGCGATCAGCGTGATATTTTTCAATACGTTGTTCTCTTGTTGTCATCTTTTTATCTCCCTTTACTCTTCACGAATACCTGATTTCGCACGTTCTAATACAAGTTCTGCGCGATCAATAATCGGTGCGTCAATCATTTTACCGTTTAACGAAACAACACCAGCCCCTTGTCGTTCAGCTTCTGCTGCCGCTTCAATAATGCGTTTTGCCTGCTCCACGTCTTTTTGTGTCGGTGCAAATAAGTTGTGTAACAATTCAATTTGGCGTGGGTTGATTAAGGATTTACCGTCAAAACCAAGCTGTTTAATTAACGCAGCCTCTTTTAAGAAGCCTTCTTCATTGTTCACGTTAGAATATACGGTATCAAAAGCCTGAATGCCAGCCGCACGTGCCGCTTGTAAAATAGAACAACGAGCAAAAAGCAGTTCAATCCCCTCTGGTGAACGCTCGGTTTTTAAGTTACGTACGTAATCCTCTGCACCCAATGCGATACCAATTAAACGTTTAGAAGCGAAAGCGATTTGGTTGGCTTGAGTGATACCTAATGGCGATTCGATGGCGGCTAGCATTTTAGTCGAACCTGCTTCTCGACCGCAAGCTTTCTCAATCTCAGTAATGGCGTGATCCATATCCAACACATCTTGCACGCTTTCAGTTTTTGGCATACGTACCACATCCACACCCGCACGCACTACCGAATTCAAATCCAATAAACCAAATTCAGAATCTAGCGGATTAACACGAACTACGGTCTCAATTTCTTTATAAAGCGGATGTTGAAGTGCATGAGCGACTAATAAACGAGCAGAATCTTTTTCTTTGAGAGCAACCGCATCTTCTAAGTCAAACATAATGGAATCTGGTTTATAAATAAAGCTATTACTTAACATGGCGGCATTTGAGCCCGGCACAAATAACATACTTCTTCTTAATTTCATAGCACAGCCTCCCAGTTAATCGTTTCATCAGTTGCACGCATTGCAGCAGCTTTTACTCGAGCTTGTAACACGCAATCTAACGCCCCTTTGTCTTCTACAATGACTTGTGCTGCTGTAATGCCTAGTTTTGCTAATACTTCACGAACTGTCGCTTCAATTTGTTCACCAAATTGTTTTGCTACTGAGCTATTGATTTCAATATCGAGTGAATCAAAAGGTTGAACCCGTACTTGAACATCACTGGATTCCAGTGTCCCTGCAACGGCTACTTTTGTTATTTTCATAGATTTTCCTTCCGTATATTGATGAATAAAAATGTATTTAAAAACGACCGCACTTTTGTAAATAATTTAACGTAGTCATAGGCACAAACTCTGCGAGTTGAGCCCAATTTTTTTCAGCCAAATGCTTTCGTACTGTAGAAGCAGAAATAATGTGGTTGCTTGCTGTTTTTCTAGGTATCTCGATAACATTTATTTTTGGTGCATTCATTTCGGCATCCATTAACCAATAATGCATTTGGCGATTATATTCGGCAGTGACGGGACAATTTAGCTCAGTACCAACAAAGCGATGTGTTATTCCCAAAGCTTGAGCAATATGTAAACGGAATAACTTCAGATCAATCTCAAAATAACTTTCATCTGTAATTAATTGATCTTTTAGGAAATAATTTGGAAATGTTGCACGAGAAATAATATAGTCAGAGCCAGAATGAAGAGTGATATTGGATAAATCGAAAATACCTTGTTTAATCATTTCAAATCGTTCAGTGTAAGAAAATTGCGATGCGTCTTCACCGACAATAAATAAATGCAGATGATCACATTGTTGTAATGCTTGCTCAATTAAATAACGATGACCTAAGGTAAATGGATTCGCGTTCATTACAATCGAGCCAATTCGATTACCATCCACACGCATTTTCTCCCATAATGAGCATTGTTTTTGTAAACGCGTAGCACTATTTTCTAACAATACTACATAAGGATTGGCATCAGAGATGATATAAAAACCACAAGATTTGAACAACGTTGCATATTCGGGTTTTGTATAAATAAAAAGGTGTGGGCGTTTTAGCGTGTAAGCTAAATCAACCAATTCAGTAATTAATTGCAAGGCAACACCGCTACCACGCAAAGACTCATCAATCGCAACACATTTTATGATATTGCCTGCTAAACCGCCACAGACAACGATTTGTTCGTTATCATTATAACCAACAACAAAATACTCGATTTGTTCATCTAATTTAAGCGCATTTTGATGTAAAAATGTCTGAATGAGAGAAAGTTTTTTTTGTTCAGTAGAAATTCGCTCAAATTGCATCGACTCTCCAAAAAAGAAGAAAACATAACATCACTACCAAGTTAGTAGTATAGAGCTATTATAAGCGATGAGCAAATTACGATACAAGATAAGCTCATATTTTTCCCAACTTTATAATCTAATATTATCTTCACACTGCATTATACATTGAATAATTTATAGGCAATATTGGCGGTTATTCTGAGTTGTAAAAATAAACCGCACTTTTGTAAGAAGCAAAAAGTGCGGTTTAATTTAGCGCAATTTTAAATTATTTCACTAATCCGCCGCTAGCTTGTAAATCAGCGTGATAAGAAGAACGAACAAATGGCCCACAAGCCGCATGTTCAAAGCCCATTTCATTGGCTTTATCACGGAATTCATCAAATTCAGTTGGCGGCACATAACGGGCAACAGGCAAATGATGGCGGCTAGGTTGAAGATATTGACCCAACGTGAGCATAGTCACACCGTTATCACGTAAATCTTGCATCACTTGCAAAATTTCCTCGTTGGTTTCGCCTAACCCAACCATTAAACCAGATTTGGTTGGGATATTTGGGAATATTTCTTTGAATTCACGCAATAATTTAAGTGACCATTCGTAATCCGCACCTGGACGAATTTCTTTATATAAGCGCGGTACGTTTTCTAAATTATGGTTAAAGACATCTGGCGGATTATCTTTTAATTTCTCTAAAGCCTGTGTAATGCGACCACGAAAATCAGGCACTAAAATTTCAATCTTAATGTTAGGATTAAGCTCGCGCACAGCTTTTACACATTCAGAAAAATGACCAGCACCACGATCAGGCAAGTCATCACGATCCACCGATGTGATTACCACATATTTAAGTTTCATATCTTGAATCGTTTCTGCCAATTTTTGTGGCTCTTCAGGATCAGGCGGTAATGGTTTACCGTGAGCCACATCACAGAATGGGCAACGGCGCGTGCAAATTGCACCTAAAATCATAAAAGTGGCTGTGCCATGATTAAAACATTCGTGTAAATTTGGACAAGATGCTTCCTCACAAACAGAATGTAATCCGTGACGGCGCATTCCATTTTTAATGCTTTCAATTTTAGCTGAACTTGCTGGAAGTTTAATTTTCATCCATTCTGGTTTTTTTAATAACTCTTGATTAGGATCGATATTTTTTACGGGAATAATTGAGGTTTTTGCCGCATCGCGATATTTTACACCGCGTTCCATTTTGAAAGGCGTAGACATAGTATTTTCCTAAATAAAAATGCCCAAATTGGGCATTTAGTTTTTATAAAATGTTATAAAGTTGTTATATTATAGCCTAAAAGATCGGCGAAGTGTTTAATTAATTTTGCTGAAACATTATCGCAATCAGCTTCATCTTGATTAACAAAATCCGCTAACTGACACATTTCAAGCCCTGCATAACCACAAGGATTAATATAATGGAAAGGATTAAGATCCATATTAATATTCAATGCCAACCCGTGAAAAGAGCAACCACGACGAATACGTAATCCAAGAGAACAAATCTTTTTTCCATCCACATAAACACCTGGCGCATCAGGCTTTGGATAGCTTTCAATGCCATATTCAGCCAAAGTTTTAACCACCGTTTGTTCAAGTGCGGTAACTAATTGACGTACATTTAAATTTTTATGGCGTTTAATGTCAATAAGCACATACATCACTTGCTGACCGGGTGCGTGATAGGTAATTTGCCCACCACGATCCGATTGCACCACAGGGATTTCACTACGTTGTAAAAGATGCTCTGGTTTACCTGCTTGCCCTTGTGTAAAAACAGGATAATGTTGTACTAACCAAATTTCGTCTTGCGTTTCAGCATTTCGAGTATCAGTAAAATCCTGCATTTTGTGCCAAATTTCTTGATAATCTTGCAATCCTAACTGACGAACGATAAGGGAATTGTTCATACTAAATAACCATTTTCACGCCTTCAACTTTAGCCAGTTCTTTATAGAGTGTTTCTACCTGATCAAAGTTTTCAGCAATAATATCAATTGAAACTGAATTATAAGTGCCTTTACTACTGCGCTTTTCTTTTGGAATATAATCGCCTTTAATATATTTTTGCACCACTTGTATAAGATCTTGTGCTAACCCTTCTCGATTAATTCCCGCAACTTTAAAAGTCATTTTTGCTGGAAATTCCATTAATTCCTTGAGTTTTGCATAATCGTTTTCTATTGTCATTTTCTTTCCTAAAAATAAAATAAATCAAAAAGTGCGGTCAATTTTCAAATTCTTTTTATGAGAATAACCCTTTCACAGTCAATACTAACCAATCCCATAGTTTACCAAAAATACCCGCTTCTCCCACATCATTCATCACTTGTAAATTGGCACTTGCAATATCCTTACCATCCAGTTGATAAACCACTTTACCAATCACTTGACCTTTTACTAATGGTGCTTGTAAATTTTTATCTGCTAATTCATAACGAGCTTTAACCTCACTTTGTTTACCTTTAGGGATCGTAATAAAGTGATCCATTAAAGCACCAAGTTTTACTGAATTTTTATCGCCATAATAAACCCTTTGTTCTGAAATTTCTTTACCAGCCTCTAAAGTTTTAAATGTTTCGAAATTAGCAAAACCCCATTGTAAAAGTTTCTTACTTTCTACTTCACGACCTTTGTAAGTTGGCACACCCATTACTACAGAAATTAAACGCATATTGTTTGATGTAGTCGCTGAAGCGACTAAGTTATATCCTGCTTGGCTAGTATGCCCTGTCTTCATTCCATCAACATTGATAGTTTTATCCCATAATAGTCCATTACGGTTAGCTTGTTTGATTTTATTAAATGTAAAGTTTTTTTCGGAGTAAATTTTATATTCTTCAGGTAAATCACGAATAATATGCGCACCAATAATTGCCATATCACGCGCGGAAGAATATTGATTTGGATCGTCTAAACCATGGGGCGTGGTGAAATTTGTATTTTTCAAACCAAATTGTTGAACATATTTATTCATTGTTTCTACAAAGTTCGGTACATTGCCAGAAATATGTTCAGCTAATGCAACAGTCGCATCATTACCAGAAACAACAATCACACCTCGATTTAAGTCTGCTACAGATACTTGTGTATTTAAATCTAAAAACATTTTTGATGAATCAGGGAAATTACGCCCCCACGCACTTTCACCAATGGTAACCATATCGGTATTATGGATTTTGCCTTGTTTTAATGCGACACCAACTACATAACTTGTCATCATTTTAGTCAGTGATGCTGGATATTGACGTTGATCTGGATTAAGTGCGGTCAAAATTGCACCTGAATTATAATCCATCAATACATACGTTTGAGCCGTAATTTGTGGTGGAGTTACGCCAAACTGCATATCCTCTGCAGATACCGAAAAAGCACTAAGTGCCACAAAACTTGATAAAAATGCGATTTTTGTTGTTCTTTTCAACATAGTGTGTTCCTACAATTAATTTTTATACGTATAAACAATTAATGGCTTATTATTTGCCATTTTTTGTAATTTGGTTCTCACTTGTGCCATTTTTGTTTTGTCATCAAAAGGCCCAATATAAATTTCATATTTATTTCCTGAGCGATTTACTTCAGTCTGAATATTCGCTAACGCAAGTTGCATAATTAATTTATTTGCTTGGCTACGAGAGGTTAATTCAAGCATTTTCAAACGGTAAAATTCGGTTCCTTTTAGAGCATTTATTGACTTAGATGCGTTATCAAAAAGTGTGTTAGATTTTAATACTAAACGATCGGCAGCTTCCTGAGTTTTTGCTTGTTTAGCCAGTGTTTTTGTGGCTGCGCCTGATAAATTCCCATTTTTAGCAACATGCAACGCCTCAATTCTTACCAGCCCTATGCCGCGGGAAATTAAGCCAATTTCTTTTGCCGCAGCGTGTGAAAGATCAATTAAACGTTTATCACTAAAAGGCCCACGATCATTAATACGTACGATAACTTTACGATTGTTATGTAAATTTGTCACTAAAGCATAAGAATTTATTGGCAATGTTTTATGTGCTGCAGTAAATTGTTTTGAGTTATAAACATCGCCACTTGCTGTTTTGCGCCCATCAAATTTAAGATGATAATAACTTGCTAAACCTTCTTTAATATAAGATTTGGCTTCATTCCCACTTTTAGTGGTATAAGTTTGCCCTTTTACTGAATAAGTCCTTGGCGCAGGCATTTGAGTTGCGATAGAAAGATTATCCCCTCGAATACCATACATTTTTTGCGTATCAGCCTGCGCAGGAAAAGCTACGCTTATCATAAATAGCAAAAGTGCGGTCAAATTTAACCCAGTTTTTAATTTCATAAAATATTAACGCTTTTCATTTATTCTTTCTTTAAGAAAGAAAAAAATGAAATTAGCTCCTTTTCATAAATTGACTTTTATGCGTATGAATAGACATCAGTAAACCAAAACTTGCCATAATCGCAACATAAGAGGTACCACCATAACTAAATAAAGGTAATGGCACACCCACAACAGGCAAAATTCCGCTTACCATTCCAATATTCACAAATACATAAACAAAGAAAATTAATGTTGTTGCACCAGCAAGAATACGCCCAAAAGAAGTTTGAGCATTTACGGCAATCATTAAACCTCGCACAATAATAAACAAGTAAATCGCCATTAAAATCAAAAAACCAATCATTCCGTGCTCTTCACCCATTACCGCAAAAATAAAATCTGTATGAGGTTCGGGCAAAAATTCTAATTGTGATTGAGTCCCCTGCATCCAGCCTTTTCCGCTTAATCCACCAGAACCAATCGCAATCTTTGATTGTAAAATATGATAGCCAGCACCGAGAGGATCTTTTTCTGGGTCCAATAATGTGAGAACGCGAGTGCGTTGATAATCGTGCATTAGATATAACCACATGATCGGAATAAATCCAGCTAAGCCAATCACTGCCGCTAAAATAAGCCACCAGCTCATTCCTGCTAAAAACACGACAAATAAACCTGACGCACTGACCAAAATTGATGTGCCCAAATCAGGCTGAATCGCCACAAGCAATGTTGGCAGTAGAATCATTGCAATCGCTATAAATGTTTCACTTAATTTAGGTGGAAGCGGGCGATTACCTAAATACACCGCCACCATTAATGGCACAGCAAGTTTTACAATTTCAGAGGGTTGAAAACGAATAAATCCAAGATCAAGCCAACGCTGCGCACCTTTACTTGTCGTACCAATAACATCTACCAAGATCAATAACACAAAACCAATTAAATAAAGATAAGGTGCGATGCGTTGGTAAAATCTTGGTGGAAATTGAGCCATTAACAGCATAACAATAAATCCAAGTAAGACCTGAATAATTCGGCTATTAAACATCGTTTCACTGGCACCTGATGCACTATATAACACCAGCATACCATAAGCAGTTATTGCAAGAAGTCCGATAAACAGCCAAAAATCAATATGCAAACGTTGCCAAACACGCAACCAAAAAGGGATTTTATCTTCCATTTATTTGTTCGCTCTCTTGTGACAAATCTTTTTTTGCTGAATAGGTACATTATATTTTTCAACTTGTGGTAAACGCTGATTTAAATAGTAATCCATCACTTTACGTGCTAACGGTGCGGCATTACTTGAACCACCACCTGCATTTTCTAAAATCACTGTTACAACTAATTTAGGATTATCATAAGGGGCGTAAGCGGTAAACCAAGCGTGATCATGCAATTCTTTTTTTAAGCCTGCCGTATTATATTTTTCATTTTCCTTTAAACTAAACACTTGTGCAGTGCCAGATTTCCCTGCAACACGATAATTTGCATCTGCAAAGGCTTTTCGCCCAGTTCCATTTGCAGCATTAACAACATTGTACATACCGCGTTTCGCTGCCTCCCAAGCTGCCACTTTAGGTGTGTTAATATCAGGATAAAGTAACGGATCTTCATAAGGCTCTAATACTGCACCTTCAATTGCTTTCATCAAATGCGGTGTATTTACTTTGCCATTATTGACCAATATTGTCGTCGCTTTTGCTACTTGTAGTGGTGTTGCTGTCCAATAACCTTGACCAATCCCAACCGAAATCGTATCGCCTTGCACCCAAGGGCGTTTATAACGTTTTTGTTTCCATTCTCGAGTTGGTATATTGGCAGCCGTTTCTTCTTGAATTTCAATCCCCGTTGGCATACCAAAACCAAAATCCTTCATCCAATTAGAAAGGCGATCAATACCCATATTATAAGCCACTTGATAAAAATAAGTATCAGAGGATTCAGTAATAGCTTTATTCAAATCCGTATCCCCGTGGCCTGTTTTTTTCCAATCACGAAAACGTTTTGTGGAATTAGGTAATACCCAATATCCCGGATCAAAAATCGTTGTGTTTGGTGTAATCACATTTTCAGTTTGTGCGGCTACTGCAATAAAAGGTTTGACTGTCGAAGCAGGCGGATACGCACCTTGTGTCGCACGACTATAAAGTGGACGAGCAAGATCATTTAATAAACGTTTATAATCTTCGGAGGAAATACCATCAACAAATAAATTATTATCATAACTTGGTGTAGATACCATCGCTAATACACTACTATCCTTCGGATCAAGCACAACTACAGCACCTTTTAGTCCCGATAAAAGTTCAGTAATATAACGCTGTAATGCCAAATCAATGGTTAAATGAATACTTTTTCCCGCCACAGCAGGTCGGCTACGCAAAGTGCGGATTACTTTGCCGCGATTATTAATTTCTACTTCTTCAAAACCCGTGGTACCTTGCAGTATATCCTCGTAATAACGTTCAATACCCAATTTTCCAATATCGTTCGTTCCCGCATAATTCGCGAATTTATCCTCTCGTTTCAAACGTTCTACATCTTTATCATTCATTTTACCTACATAGCCCAAAATATGCGCCATTGTTTCGCCATATAAATAATGGCGTTTGAAATAAGGACGTACCTCTAAGCTCGGGTATTGGTAGCCATTTACCGCAAAGCGTGAAATTTGTTCCTCTGTTAAATTCGGCTTTAATAAAATCGGTGTATAACGCGTTCCGCGGCGACGTTCCTTTTTAAAATTTTCAATATCGTTATCCGTCAATCCCACAATATAGCGTAATTCATCTAAAGTGCGGTCTAAATTTTCAGTTTTTTCTGGCACAATGTATAAACCAAAAAAGTAAGATTTTCGGCTAATAATTTGCCGTAACGATCATAGATTAAGCCACGCGTTGGCGGTAAAGGTAATAATTTAATTCGGTTACCATTAGAACGCGTTTGGTAAGTATCGAAATTAACAATCTGTAGCTGATAAATATTGGTGAATAACACGCCTGTTAAGAGCAGAATCCCCAAAAAAGCCACTAACGTTCGGCGTGCAAAAAGGTTACGCTCCGCTTTTTTATCGCGGAACGGTTCGTGCGTTGGTGTATTGAAGAATTTTTTTAAATTCATCTGACTAAAAATAAGGATATATTATTCTCGATGATAAGGATGATTAGTGGTTAGCGACCACGCACGATACAAACTTTCAGCCACCACGACACGAACAAGCGGGTGAGGTAATGTCAAGGGAGAAAGCGACCAACTTTGCTCTGCGGCAGCTTTGCATTCTGGCGAAAGCCCCTCAGGCCCACCAATCAATAAACAAACATCGCGACCATCATTTTTCCACGCTTCTAGTTGCTCAGCTAGCTGCGGCGTCGTCCAAGGTTTACCAGGAATATCTAACGTCACGACTTTGCCTTTTCCACAGGCCGCTAACATCGCTTTACCTTCTTGTTCTAAAATACGTTTAATATCAGCATTTTTTCCACGCTTGCCTGCTGGGATTTCAATTAGTTCAAAAGGCATATCTTTTGGGAAACGGCGTTGATATTCCTCAAAACCCGTTGTAACCCAAGAAGGCATTTTTGTTCCGACGACAATTAACGTGATTTTCACAAGTCATCCTTATCTAAAAAGTGCAGTTATTTTTTACCGCACTTTACTAAAATTTACGCCCAAAGTTTCTCTAATTGATACATTTCACGGGCGTCAGGTTGCATGATATGTACGATAGCTTGACCAAGATCCACCACAATCCAATCTGCAGTATTTTTACCTTCTTCGCCAAAGGTTTCAAAACCTGCTTTTTTACATTCTGTGATTAAATTATCTGCCATTGCAGAAACTTGGCGACTCGATGTCCCCGTGCAAATAATCATATTATCCGTAATCGAGGATTTTCCACGTACATCAAAATGTACAATATCTGTTCCCTTTAACCCATCTAAGGTTTCCATCAAAAATTCAACTAACGCCATTTTGTTCTCACTTAGCAATAAAGGTGCGGAATTCTATCATTGAATACCCTCTTGCGCAAAATCCACGCAAAAAATAAGCGCGAAATTAACCGCGCTTTTTATGTCTAAATTGAAATTATTTTTACTATGCTGCCCATAATAACACTGCCAATAACTGTGGCGACATTATTCGCAAGAACATCACCAATGGATACACAGTTGCATAAGAAAGTGCTGCAGCACCGTTATCTTCTTTAATTTCATTCGCAAATGCTAAAGCGGGAGGATCCGTCATTGAACCTGCAAGTAAACCGCATATTGTGAGGTAATTAAGTTTTCCATATAAGCGTGCTATAGTCCCAACAATAATCAACGGCACAAAAGTGATAAAAATACCGTATCCCATCCATTCAAGTCCCGAACCATTCACTAAAGTATCAAAGAAACTTCCGCCTGATTTTAAACCAACAACCGCCAAGAAAAGAACAATCCCAATTTCGCGCAATGCCAAGTTAGCACTTGGTGGCATAAACCAGTAAAGTTTACCAATCGTGCCAATTCTCGCTAAAATCAACGCAACCACCAATGGCCCGCCAGCAAGCCCTAATTTTAACGCAACAGGGAAACCTGGAATATAGAATGGAATCGAACCAACGAGTACCCCTAAACCAATACCGATAAACACTGGTAACATTTGCACTTGAAGTAATTTCTGTTGTGCGTTACCAATAACTGAAATGGCCTGATTTAGGACATCACTGCGTCCAACCATATGTAGCACATCGCCAAATTGCAGTGTGGTATTTCCCGTTGGAACTAACTCAATCCCTGCACGATTTAAACGTGAAATTACAACCCCATATTTTTGATGAATGCCTAACGCACGGATCTTTTTGCCTAATACTTTTTCATTCGTTACCACCACACGCTCGGAACGAATTTCGCCACTATAGGCAACGGTTGGTGCATCAACTTCGTGTCCGATAATTAAACGCATTTTAGCAAGCGAATTATCATCACCCACTAATTGTAAAATATCGTTGGTACGAATCTCAGTACTTGCCTTTGGAACAATTTCCATATCATCGCGTTTTAAACGTGAACATACGACTTCTTCATCACTAAATCCAGGAATTTGAATCAATGTCAGACCATCTAGATTTTGGTTCGTCACTTTTAAAGAAATATTATGTAAACTTTCTTTATCTTGGCTGCTCTCCGCATTAAAACGAGCGGCTTCATCGTCCACTTTGACGTTAAAAAACAAGCGGATTAACCACATTGCAAGCAAAATACCGCAAATCCCGAATGGATAAGCCATTGCATAAGACACCCCCATAGTCACAGTGGTTTGAGGCACCCCTAATTCTGCTAAAATTTGCTGCCCTGCCCCCAACGCTGGCGTATTAGTAACAGCACCAGAATAAATACCTAAAGCAATATCCAGTGGAACATCCGCAATTTTATGTACAAGAACCACGGCAATTGACCCCAGCACAATAATCAAAATGGCAAAGGCATTTAGCTTTAAACCAGATTTTCGTAAAGAAGAAAAAAAGCCAGGCCCAACCTGAATACCAATAGTATAAACAAATAAAATCAAACCAAATTCTTGCACAAAATGCAGCGTATGCGCATCCAGTTTCAAGCCATATTGATTAGTAAAATGGGCAACAATAATGCCGCCAAACAGCACGCCACCAATGCCAAGCCCAACCCCGCGGATCTTCCAATGCCCGATCCATAAGCCGATTACGGCGACGAGGGCAAGAAGACTAATCGTGATCGCAATATCACTCATATTGACCCCTTAAAAATGAAATTTAACTCCTTCGGATTATATCCAAGTTGTTTTTTGAAAACCTTAACCAAACTCAAAAAATGATACGTTCGTCACATTTTTTCTTGCGAAATTGAGCATAGACTCTACAATACCAAAAATTTTTGACCCTTTTACAAAAAGTGCGGTTATTTTTCACCGCACTTTTATCTCGGATGGAATATTTATGGATTACAGCCAAGAAGCCATTACTTCTCTTATTTGGATTTTACAAACGCTAGCCATCACCTCAGTCGTCTTTAGTTTTGGCATTTTTCTTTTGGTGCGTTTTACTCAATGGGGAAAACAATTTTGGATGTTTGCAGGCGGTTATCTTTCGCCTAAACGTAGCATTAAACCTATCTTATTCTTTCTGCTTATTGTTGCAATGACATTACTTAGCGTACGTATCAGCCTTGTAAATTCTGAGTGGTATAAAAATATGTATACCTCATTGCAAGAATTTAATGAACATGTATTTTGGCAACAAATGGGCTTATTCTGCGTCATCGCAGCAAGTTCTGTTTCAGCAGCATTAGTAAGCTATTATTTAGAGCAACGTTTCGTCATCAACTGGATTGAGTGGCTTAACGAGCAGCTTGTTAATAAATGGATGGCACATCGCGCCTATTACAAAACACAGTATTTATCAGAAAATCTTGATAATCCCGATCAACGTATTCAACAAGATGTGCAATCTTATGTAAAAACCACGCTTTCTTTAAGCACTGGCGTCATTGATGCGGTCACCTCGATGATCTCTTACACGATTTTGTTATGGGGATTAGCCGGTCCAATGATAGTACTTGGTGTAGAAATTCCGCATATGATGGTATTTTTAGTGTTTGGTTATGTCATTTTCACAACCCTCATCGCATTCTGGCTCGGTCGCCCATTAATCTCATTGAATTTTATTAATGAACGCCTAAACGCAAACTATCGTTATTCTTTAATTCGCATTAAAGAATATGCTGAAAGCATTGCTTTTTATACGGGCGAAAAAGTCGAAAAAAATCAGCTTTATCAGCAGTTCAACGCCGTCATTCACAATATGTGGGTCATTATATTTAGAACACTAAAATTTTCTGGATTTAACCTAGTCGTAAGCCAAATTTCTGTTGTTTTTCCATTGTTAATTCAAGTTGGACGTTACTTTGAAAAGCAAATAAAACTAGGCGATCTAATGCAAACCTTGCAAGTATTTGGTCAGTTACACGCAAATCTTTCATTCTTCCGCAGTACTTATGATAATTTTGCAAGCTATAAAGCAACGCTAGATCGTTTAACTGGGTTCTGTTATGCCATTGAAAAAGCAAATAATAAATCACAAACACAGATCCACAATCATCCAACAGATGTGATTTTCAAAAATTTAAGTATTCAAAATCCATTAGGTCATACACTAATTAAACATCTAAACATTACCTTACCGCAAGGAACAAGTTTACTTATTCAAGGAAAATCTGGGGCAGGAAAAACCACGCTTTTACGCACCATTGCGGGGCTTTGGAGCTACGCCGAGGGAGAAATAAATTGCCCTACGCACAATCAGCTTTTCTTGTCACAAAAGCCGTATGTGCCACAAGGAAATTTAATGTCAGCATTAGCTTATCCAAATAACGCTGACAATATTTCACATACACAAGCTGCAGAAATATTAAATAAAGTACAACTAGGACATTTGGCTGAACAATTAGAAAAAGAACAAGACTGGACACGTATTCTTTCTCTTGGCGAACAACAGCGTTTGGCGTTTGCACGATTAATTCTACACAAACCAGCGGTGGCATTTTTAGATGAAGCCACAGCTAGTATGGATGAAGGTTTAGAATTTTCGATGTATCAATTGTTACAACAAGAACTACCACAAACGACAATCATCAGTGTGGGACACCGTTCAACCCTTAAAACCTTACATCAACAACAGTTAATTCTGCAAGACAAAGGGCAATGGCAAGTGCTATAAAAAACGCTAAAAAACACTGTAATCGCAACGCTTTTTTTGATACATTTAGTGCAATTTTTTGTATGTTTGACAAAGTCATTTTCTACTTTTTGTCAAACAAAACTAACTTTCATTTTAAACGGTATAATTATGTTATTTAAAAAAATTCGTGGGTTGTTTTCAAACGATCTTTCTATTGATTTAGGCACAGCTAATACTTTAATTTATGTCAAAAGACAGGGTATTGTACTTGATGAACCCTCTGTTGTTGCGATTCGTCAAGATCGCGTAGGCACATTAAAAAGCATTGCAGCTGTGGGTAAAGAAGCCAAATTAATGTTAGGTCGTACTCCCAAAAGTATTGTAGCAATTCGTCCGATGAAAGATGGCGTTATTGCAGACTTTTTTGTGACAGAAAAAATGTTGCAATACTTTATCAAACAAGTTCATAGCGGTAATTTTATGCGTCCAAGCCCGCGTGTATTAGTATGTGTGCCAGCTGGTGCAACACAAGTAGAACGCCGCGCAATTAAAGAATCAGCAATCGGTGCTGGTGCACGTGAAGTATATTTAATTGAAGAACCAATGGCAGCTGCAATTGGGGCTAAATTACCCGTTTCTACTGCAGTTGGTTCTATGGTAATTGATATCGGTGGTGGTACGACAGAAGTGGCTGTAATTTCCTTAAATGGTATCGTATATTCTTCTTCCGTGCGTATCGGTGGTGACCGTTTCGACGAGGCGATTATTTCTTATGTTCGCCGCACTTTTGGCTCGGTTATCGGAGAACCTACCGCCGAACGCATCAAACAAGAAATTGGTTCTGCTTATATTCAAGAAGGTGACGAAATTAAAGAAATGGAAGTACACGGACATAATTTAGCCGAAGGTGCGCCACGTTCATTTACTTTAACATCACGTGATGTCCTAGAAGCCATTCAACAACCATTAAACGGTATTGTAGCAGCGGTTCGAACGGCACTTGAAGAATGCCAACCAGAACACGCAGCAGACATTTTCGAACGTGGTATGGTATTAACTGGTGGCGGTGCTTTATTACGTAATATTGATATTTTACTTTCTAAAGAATCTGGTGTCCCTGTTATCATCGCAGAAGATCCATTAACCTGTGTTGCTCGTGGTGGTGGCGAAGCATTAGAAATGATCGATATGCACGGCGGCGATATTTTTAGTGATGAAATTTAATTAGAATATGAACAAAAAGTGCGGTTAAAAATAACCGCACTTTTCCTTTCACTTTTTTCATTCAACAAGAGAAAGTTTAATGAAACCCATTTTCGGCAAAGCCCCTCCCCTAGGTATTCGTCTGCTTATCGCTATCTTTGCATCTATTGCCTTAATTTTAGCTGATGGACGTAATAGCTCAATAACGAAAGCACGTAGTGCAATGGAAACGGCAATAGGCGGTTTATATTATCTTGCAAATAGCCCTAGAAGTATCTTAGATGGCATTTCAGAAAATCTTGTTGATACCAATAAATTACAAATTGAAAACAAAGTACTACGCCAACAGCTTTTGGAAAAAAATGCAGATTTACTTTTACTTGATCAACTCAAAGTTGAAAATCAGCGATTACGTCTTTTATTAAATTCTCCGTTAAGAACCGATGAATACAAAAAAATTGCCGAAGTTCTTACTGCAGAAACAGATATTTATCGCCAACAAATTGTTATTAATCAAGGCAAAAAAGACGGTGCTTATGTAGGTCAGCCTGTCATTGATGAAAAAGGCGTCATTGGACAAATTATTTCCGTGGGCGAAAATACTAGCCGAGTACTGCTACTCACAGACGTAACACACTCAATTCCAGTGCAAGTTCTACGCAATGATGTTCGTGTTATTGCGAGTGGGACTGGGCATACCGATGAACTAAGCCTCGATAACGTGCCTCGTTCCGTTGATATAGAAAAAGGCGATCTTCTCGTAACCTCTGGGCTTGGTGGGCGTTTTCTTGAAGGCTATCCCGTAGCTGTTGTACAAAGCGTTTCGCGTGATAGCTCTAATTACTTTGCAATAGTTAAAGCTAAACCTTTAGCTTTATTAGAACGTTTACGTTATGTACTTTTACTTTGGCCAAGTAACCTAGATATATCAAAAGTAAAATCAATGTCGCCAGAAGAAGTTCGCAATCTGGTGCAAAAACGTTTAGAAAGCCAAGCTAATGAAGCAAATTATAGAGTGAAAAAAACACCCTTAACAGAAAAAGACTTTCCAGAAAATGAAGAAAAAACCATTATTGAACCAGATATTCCAACAGATTTTCTTCAAAATGAAGAAGATCTTCCCATAGAACAGCAAGAAGAAAGGATAGAAGACTAATGCAAACACGATTTATTTTACAATGGTTCACTATTTTAAGCTTCTTTGTTATTGCCTTTGTATTAGAACTTGCACCTTGGCCAGTTGGTTTCCAAATGCTAAAGCCTGCGTGGCTTGTACTTGTATTACTTTATTGGGTATTAGCTATTCCCAATAAAGTAAGTATAAGCTGGTCATTTTTACTCGGATTAACTTGGGATTTAATATTAGGCTCTACATTAGGCGTTCACGCTCTCGTACTTTCTACGAGCATGTACATCATTGCCAAAAACTATTTAATTCTGCGAAATTTATCACTTTGGTTCCAAAGTTTATTGGTTGTACTTTTCGTCTTCATTATAAGATTACTTATTTTCTTAGTTGAATTTTCACTCCATACTGCCTTTTTTCATTGGCAAGCCATCTTGGGCGCATTCGCTTCTGGTTTACTATGGCCGTGGGTATTTTTATTAATGCGCAAAATACGCAGAAAAGTTAAATTACATTAAAAAAGAGAGGTAACTCTCTCTTTTTTATGATTTATGAATGTTTCAAACACCTAATTCAATGGCTTATTGCTATCCAGTAAAGAATCACATTCCCAACCGATATACTCTCCCGAAAATTGTTCAGCCAATTTTTCAAAACGTTCTACTTGTTCAAAAATTTCGCCATTTTCTAATGAAATTTCTTGCTCTAATTTTACCAAGAAATAAGGTTCGTCATCTTCATTAAACTGAATCGCTTGTGCTGAATATTGTAATGTCGTGAAAGAATAATCCCCTAAACTAAGCTCATCCATAAAAGGGAACATTTTCTGCTCTTCATCAAAATGAAAACTATGCTCTACTAAATAGGTATCACTTAAATTACGACCTTTACTTTTTAATAAATCAAGCAATTCTTCCGTTGCATTTAACTTAATCTCCAATGGAGAAGCGAGCAAAAAGTCAAAATAAGTATCCCAAATTAAATCCTTTTGCACATTAATATCTTTAACAAAATCAATTTGTTGTAAAGTTTCTACAATAAGATTTTCGTGCTTACAATAAAAATGTATTTTTATTTGAGAATTACAAATAAAATGCCCCGCAAAAAATACATTTGGAAGTGCGGTTAGTTGTGTCAAAATTTTAAATACACGGTTAATTAACTTATCGTATTCAACTTCTGAGGGTAAACCCGTTTCATCATCAGCCTGATAATCAATAGTAAACTGCACTATTTTATCGAGACCTTTACCGTGATATTTTTCAACATCTTCAATATTTGCGGTAAACACGGCAGGCATACCATTCACAGTAGAACGATAATTCTGCCAATTTGCCATATCCATTTCGCTTTCCTATTTAAATTCAGCCCAAATCGGTGCGTGATCAGACGGTTTTTCCATTGCTCGAATATCTAATGCAATGCCCACATCGACACATCGTTCAGCTAATTTTTGGCTTACCAAAATATGATCAATTCGTAAACCTCGATTATCATCAAAACCTTTAGAACGGTAATCAAACCACGAGAATTTATCATTTGCTGTTGGGTTCAGCTTACGAAAACTATCTTCTAATCCATAATCATACAAACGTTGATACCACGCTCTTTCTTCAGGTAAGAAAGAACATTTACCTGTGCGTAGCCAACGTTTACGATTTTCATCTCCGATACCAATATCTAAATCACTTGGACTAATATTCATATCGCCCATAATTAAAATCGGATTAGATTTGTCGTGTTCTTTTTCTAAATACTGTTGAAGATCTGCATAAAATTTCTCTTTAGCTGGAAATTTAGTCTCGTGCGCACGGCTTTCCCCTTGTGGGAAATAGCCATTAATGACAGTCAATAAACCAAATTCAGTTTCCAGATCAGCCATAATAATGCGTTTTTGTGCATCTTCATTGTCAGTTGGAAAACCACGACGAACCACTTTAGGTTCTTGTTTAGTCAATAATGCCACGCCATAATGACCTTTCTGACCGTGATGAAATACGTGATAACCTAAGTTTTCTGTAATTTCATAGGGAAAAGCCTCGTCAGCAACTTTAATTTCCTGTAAGCCAATCACATCTGGCTGATATTTTTCAATAATGGCTTCAAGTTGATGTGGGCGAGCACGTAACCCATTTATATTGAAAGAAATAAATTTCATTTTTGTTCCTATTAAAGAGTGAAATTGGCTTTATTATACAGAGATTTCTATTTTGATAAAAACGGCTTTGTCAGATAAACCTGAATTTGCTCAAATACTGTAGGCTTAATCCAAAATTGACCTTGAGAAGGTAAACAAGTGACCGAAATAAAATCATTTAGATAATCAAATTCCAATTGAGTAGCGTGCAAATAAGTGCGGTCAATTTTTTCTGTGTTTTTACCATAAAGCCCATCGCCTAAAATCGGGCTACCTAAACTTTTCATCGCAACACGTAATTGATGCGTTTTCCCCGTTTGAGGTTTTAAAATAAATAAACGTAAATTAGGTTCACAGCTTACACTTTCAAAACGCGTAATTGCGGGATTGTCTTTGGTTTGACAAAGTTTCCATGCGCCTTCTCGAGCTTTCTTCATATCCCCGATAATCAAACCTTGTTTCTTTTTAGGCTTTTGGTTACTTAATGCCAAATAAGTTTTATGAATTTTATGTTCAGAAAAAAGTCGTGAAAATTCAGCCGCACTTTCAGCATTTAACGCTAGAATTAACAAACCCGAAGTTACTTTATCTAAGCGATGAACCAACCATACTTTAGGCACATTCAGTTGTTTTGCAACAAGTTCTGTTAAGCCTTGTTCTTCTTGATCTTTATGAACGCCAATCCCCTCAGACTTGTTGATAATAATAAAATCGCTATGTTGATAAACAACCTCGATTTCCATCAGATTTGCTCCTTTTTGTAAATTTTATTTTTACCGAGAACAATATCTTTTACCGAACTAAGTAATTCCTGTTGAATATGTGACAGTTTTGGTTTTTCGTTTAATTGAAATGCTAACGGACGACAAAGTTCCATTGCTTTCACGCCTAATCTAGCAGTGAGTAATCCCACTCCAATTCCTTGAGCGATACGTGTAGATAATTTTGCTGTCACATCTTGAGAAAGCCAATCCATTCCAATATCTTGTGCCACTTCGGTTGCTCCAGCAAAAGCGATATTGACCAATACCATTCTTAACAATCTAATACGTGAAAAATACCCTAATTCAATCCCATAAATTTCAGCAATCTTATTCATTAATCGAAGATTGCGCCACGCGATAAAAAACATATCCACTACAGCAAGTGGACTAATCGCGACAATCACAGCTGATTCAGCTGCCATTTTACTAATCAATTTTTTAGCTTGTGCATCAAAAGAAGACAAAACATGACGACTGAATAAATGAGCAATTTCTTGCGCCGAATAAGCTTCATTTAATTGGTGTTGCCATTGAATTACCGCTGGAGAATCATTTTCCAAACCTAGAGATTTTGCAATATCTAAGCAAAGAATTTTACTTTTTTCTGCGTTATGAACGGAAAAAACATCGCCATTTTTTACCGCACTTTCTAACCAAATCTGCTGACTTTGCTGTTGCAATTGCTCACGTTTTTTTAAACGAACTAAACGTCGCCACTCACAAATAATCTCTTTAATACCCAATAAAATGATAATCAAACTGACTAAAGCAAAAGCAAGATAAATCCATTGATGTTGTTGATAGCTATCCCAAATCCACTGCACGGATTGCGCAACCGTCGCCAAGCCAAATAAAAGTGCGGTAAATTTTAATAAAGTTTTTCTAAAACTGGATTTTGGTTTCAATGCTTGTTCAAGTTGAGCATCAAGTAACTCTCCGTCCAACGCTTCATCTAGCTTTGCTTCCATATTATGGAATTCTTGCTTGGGCTGATAGTGTTCTTCCTCTACATTAACTGAATGTTCAAAAATTTGTTTTTCCATTGCCTATCCCAAAAAATAACCCCACTAAATAGTGGGGTCATAAAGTCAAAATTCAATCATTATTCATCACTTGAAAAGATAGAAAGTAATCTTAATAAACTCAAGAATAAATTGTAGATTGAAACATAGATGTTCACGGTTGCGCGAATATAATTTGTTTCTCCACCGTGAATAATATTACTGGTTTCATACAAAATGGTCATTGTTGAGAACACTACAAATAATGCACTAATTGCGACCGATAAAGCAGGAATTTGGAAGAAGAAACTCGCCACCATACCAAGCAATAACACAATAAATAATGCGAACATTGCGCTTGATAAAAATGACATATCTTTTTTCGTAGTCAATACATAAGCGGAACACGCAAAAAATACGATAGCAGTTCCTGCGAATGCAAGCATAATCAAATCTTCCATTCCACGTGCCACATACATATTTAAAATTGGCCCGATGGTGTATCCCATAAATCCAGTGAAAGCAAAGGCAGCCAAAATACCAGCAGGGCGATCAGCTAATTTATTGGTTAAGAAAAGTAAGCCATAAAAACCCACTAGTAACACAATAATATTTGGATAAGGCAAGTTTAAGCTCATTGAAATAAACGCAACAACCGCTGAAAAAGCCATTGTTAATCCCAGTAAAAAATACGTGTTACGCAACACTTTATGTGTGCTGAGTAACGATTCTTTTTGAGCATCCACAATAAGACGTGATTGCATAAAAGCTCCTTGTAAAATAAATAAAAAGTCTTCTGTAAAGTAAGGGCTAGGGATAAAAAAGTCAATGGTATTAATGGAATTAATTTCATCAAAATGAATAAATTATCATCATCTAAAGTTAAATCATCAAATTTCTATTTACATCAATAAAATATTCATTATACTACGCGCATTAATCACGGAGGAATGGTCGAGTGGTTGAAGGCACCGGTCTTGAAAACCGGCGAGGGTTTACGCCCTCCTAGGGTTCGAATCCCTATTCCTCCGCCATCAGAATTAAGAAATCCCTAAGTCACAAGGCTTAGGGATTTTTACTTTGTATTACGTTATTTGGTCAATCCATTCACTAGTGAAATAACAGTCTGAATATCGCTATCAGACAATTTTCCTTCTTTCACAAATTTTACTTTTCCCGTTTTGTCTAACACGATAATTGCACTATCTTTAGAATTTAATCCCCAAGCATTTTTTACCGCACTTTTATCATCTAACACAACTTGGCTATGTGGATTTTCCTGTTTGCCTTTTTGCGCACTATTTTTTACAAACATACCTGTACCAACAATCGCATCATCCGCATTAATAATAGTGGTTGTTTGGTATTTTACAGGATTAAAATGGGATGCTTTTATCGCATCAATCATCGACTGATTTTTCTCTTTTGCAGCCGTTCTACCCGCTAAATGATGAACAACACGCACTTTACCCGCTAATTCCGCAGAACCCCAAGGTTGAAATGCGGTATCTTTTCCAGAAAGTACAATTTCACCATACTCACTCACTTTGACCGATGATAAAGATTGTTCTAATTGCAAATTGTGCGCCCAAGTTGAACTACTAAATATTACGCCACAAACTAAGGCAAGAATTTGTTTTTTCATACATTTTCCTCAAAAATTTATCAAAAACTTTCACACTTTGGCGAAAGACATCTTTTTTACTATACTCGTGCACCTATTATATGTAATGAAGAAGGAAAACCCAATGGATCAAATGCCTAATTGCCCAAAATGTCAAAGTGAATACGTTTACCACGATTCAATTAATTTTGTTTGCCCTGATTGCGGTAATTAATGGGATAATAATGAAATTCAAGAATCAGATGACGATCAACTAATCGTAAAAGACAGCAATGGGAATTTGCTTGCAGATGGCGACAATGTACTTTTGATTAAAGATTTAAAATTAAAAGGTTCATCAGAAGTATTGAAAAAAGGTACAAAATTCAAAAACATCCGCTTAGTAAATGGCGATCATAATGTCGATTGCGGCAAAATCATGTTGAAATCTGAGTTTTTGAAAAGCTTAATTGAAAAAAATGCAGTCTAAATAGATCGCACTGCAAAAAGTTAGGATGTAATTTAAACGATTAATTTCGATACTGTATCGTACTCAGTCATTTTAATTTTAGTTGAATAAATCTGTGATTCCAACAATCCAAATAATCCTTGACAGCATCAACTATATAATGTATACAGATAAATTCCCGATTATGTAATCATGCCGTTTACAATCGCCCAAAGTAACTGTAAATTGCAGCATTGACCGAGCAATTCCCTTTTCTCGTCATACTTTGAATAAAGCCATCTGCAGCCAAGATTCGACGATAAACTACCATTTGCTAATGCCATTACTTATCTGAATGTAAAATGACACCGCAAGTGTTATTGAAAAATTTAACGTTTGCATAATTTCCATTGTTCGATTAAATCCTAAAGTCGGAGTATTCTCAAATTCGCACAACTTTTTTAGCTAAGCTATCTCTGCTTCCAGCTGTAAAACTATCAAACGTCAGCAGTATTATGTCCGTTTTATAAGGACGCATTCTGTCAAATGTATTTCATAGAGGATCGTTCTAATGGGCTACAAGGAATCAGCCTATTTAAACCATTTTTTCAATGAGTATCAACTAGTGTCTGACAGAATATCGTAAAAATGAACCAATTTTCTGATACACATTTTTCAATTCACAATAGATTGAAATACCTATAATTTAAATTAGATTGTGTATTACTCATAATAAAATCTGCGCATCAATTCTTGATATGTTTAATCAAAATCTTGGAATACAAATGATTTCTTATCTATTAAATTAAGTTGATACTACATTTCTATATTTGGAACCAACATTTTAATAACGTACGGAGTAAATCCTCATGATTTACGTTGATAAGGAAAAATATGAATCATCACCATTGGATTAAAATTAGATTGAATAACTCCCCAGGAATTTAAGAATGGTTCAGCTTGTTTTATTAAATCTGGAATCATTAAATCCACCCCGCAAACTATAGTCATCATAGCAAGACCATCTCCTAAAGTAATCTGATCATTACTATCATGCATTTTATCAATCATATCAATAGAATTAACAACTGTATTGATATTAGAATTAGCATGTAACTGCACAATTTGATCAACATAAGATACACTATCAGGTGCTAATCCTAGATCTTTTAACTGTAATAATTCTATGTCACCTAAAGCAAACTTATTGAAAAATGAACGTTAACTATATCCCAATAAAGAATATGAATTTTTTATCTCGACCAATTGACGAAAAGTATTCTTTCCATCACCAATAAAATTTGCAGCTAAATGCAACAACACTGCAAGCGTTTCATCTTGCAAAACAAAGAAACGATATTCTATACCAACTAAATAATCATCAACGATCACTTCTTCATCTTCACGATCAGCAATTTCAATCGCTTTGACAAAATAATCTAGATGTTTAACACGCTATTTGAAAACTGTCATGCGTAAAATATAATTTGTGCATTTTCGCTTAATTACGACAGCGCGTCATTCAAGTATTGCATGAATGTGCAACAGCTTGTTCAATCAATGTAAATTCCAAGCTTGGTACTACATCAAAACAAGCCTTTGATAATTCTTACATTGTCACTACATTATTTTAAATAATCAATGGTGACATATGTTGATCGTGACTAGTCACATTACCATTTTTAGCATATTCAAGGCGTTCAGCAAATTCAAGTGCAACAAATTGATCATTATCATGTAATATTACAGTTTTAACACATTTTCGGATTAAATCAAATAATAAAGTTTTACTATAAAGCTGCATATTATCAAATGCAGATAAATCGTACTAACAATAAAAAGCGTGAACTGTATATAGCCAAGCAAATTTTATAATTAAGCCTTTATAACATCCCTTCTGGTCAATCGCTGTAAGAAATTTTCCATTTACTGTGAGGATAACCTCTGCCAATTGCACAAATCATTATGTTGAAATTTTAACCGCCACTTCATCTGGATTGATAATTGTCAAGATATCAACAAATTGGTTTAATATTGCATAATCATGATAGAGAAATGCTGTTTGATCACGATGATCATCAAGGAAAATTTGATATAATCTTTGTTTACCAAGCTCTACTTCATTATGACCAAAAGTCTCATCAAGGCAAAACACTCCTAATAAGAAAGCATGAATAAATTTTGCATCATCTAGACTGATAATATATGGATCAAGTTGATTCAAATCAAACAAACGCAATTCTGCATAGTGAATGCATTTTTTTAGCTATTCATGGGATTTTGTCGAATCTCGTAAATGAACATTAGAATAAAATTCTTATTATGCAATTAAATGGCCAGATTTAACTTGAAACTCTAATCTTTCGACATAATTTTCAAGGTTATCATGATTGATTACAACATTAGATGATTTATCGTAACCATAGGAACTAGAACTTGAGCTACGTAATAACTGCCCCTCTTTCAAAGGAAAATTCAGTACGCTATTTCGAGAAAAATAATTGGCTTATAATGAAGAACTTGATGCAAGTAAATAAACTATAATCAACTGAGATCATAGAAAATTATTAGCCAATTTCATATATAAAGCATTCTGAAAATCTTTAAGATGAACATATTCATCTTGGAACATTAATACAGCTTTCACAAATTCATATGACAGTTAGATATTTTAGTGAATTCCACGTACCATTTGCTTATATTTTCCATAGTGTTTAGCCAGATGCTCACGATATGCAACATCTTGCGATTTATCCAGATGATCCTCTTCACGCTCATTCTCTAGTGCTTATCCTGCATACATACTAAATGGAAATATGCATTCGTTTTTAGATAATCAACGCTGTACCAGCTAATGAATTGCAGAAAGTGTACGTAGGCTATCTTCCAGTTTAGCATTTGGTGTCATAATCAACTCAAGATAACTCTCGGCAAAATCTGTTTGAATATAGTTATAATAAGTACGATTACCAAATACTCATCGATGGAAGATAATCACAATATTCCAATTATCGTCAAGAAGGTGAAATGCCTTATCTAAATGAAAATGACCTTGCTGAAGAAGTAAACCTAGATGATATCGATGAACCCATCGTTGTAATCTCATTAGCTCCCCATTCAAATAAAAACTATCATTGAAAAAATACCACCCTAGACGACTCTGCTATATGTTGAAATATAACTGAATAGATAATTTAGTCATATAAAGATGAACTAAATAAGTAAAAGCGCCAAGTTCGTCAAATAACATAACTTATCAATTAAATTATTTTTAATCTTCTATTTCATCAATCTTCTCATTCGAATATTGATCATTTCGACTACAACAGAGAATCCCATTGCAAAATAGATGTAACCTTTCGGGATGTGAATATCCAAACTTTCTACAATTAAACTAATTCCAACTAAAACTAAGAAGGCTAAAGCTAGAATTTTCAAGGTTGGATGCGTATCTACGAAAGCGCCGATTGGTTTTGCTGCAAACATCATCACGCCAACGGCAATAATAATCGCCAAAATCATCACAGGAAGGTGGCTTGCCATACCTACTGCTGTAATCACAGAATCTAAAGAAAAAACAATATCTAGCACTGCAATTTGAATTAATACGCCAAAATAACTCACTTTGTTTTTGCTTTCAGAATTATGGTGTTCTTGATGATTTATAGCCTCTTTAATTTCCCCAAAGCTTTTTATAATCAGGAATAAACCTCCGATGAATAAAATCAAATCACGCCCAGAAATTGCTTGATTAAACAGAGTAAATAATGGTGCAGTAAGTTTCATCATCCAAGCAAGTGACATTAAAAGTAAAATTCTTGTCAGCATTGCTAAACCAAGTCCAATAATACGACCAGACTGGCGTTGGCTTTCAGGTAAACGCCCAACTAGGATACTAATAAAAATAATATTATCGACCCCTAAAACGATCTCCAAAGCAGTAAGTGTCGCAAGTGATACCCAGGCTTCAGGATCAGTAATCCATTCAAACATAATTTTTCCTATAATAGAGTTAAATAGATCCGAAAGTTCGGATCATAATGACTTTATGATGAAAAGCAATCGTTATTTACATTTAAGAGATAATTGATTAATCGTTTTTGAGCGTTTCAAAAATCGTTTCAGCAAGTTTAAGGGAAATTCCCGGTACAGAGGCTATTTCATCTAAGGTCGCCTTTTTCACACCTTGTAAACCGCCAAGATATTTCAGTAAAGCCTGACGACGTTTAGCTCCCACACCTTCAATAGTTTCTAAACCACTTTGTGTAAAGGCTTTTTGACGTTTTTTACGGTGTCCGCTTATTGCGTGATTATGACTTTCATCACGGATGTGTTGAATCAAATGCAATGCCAAACTATCATCAGGCAAATGAATTTCGCGGTCTTGTTTGCTGATGATCAGTACTTCCTGCCCTGCTCGACGATCCACACCTTTTGCCACGCCAATTAAGTGCGGTCTATTTTTATCCCATTTTACTTGAAGATGTTGGAACACGTTCAGCGCACGATTTAATTGCCCTTTTCCACCATCAATAAAAATAATATCAGGAATTTTATCTTCTTCTAAATCACGCTCATAACGTTTCTGCAACGCTTGTTCCATTGCTGCATAATCATCCCCACCAGTAATGCCTTCAATATTAAAACGACGATAATCAGATTTCAGTGGGCCTTCTTGATTAAAGACAACACAAGATGCTACCGTTTGATTTCCCATCGTGTGGCTTATATCGAAACACTCCATACGCTTAATTTCAGGGAGATTTAACAGATCACACAACGCTTGATAACGCTCTGACATTCGTGAAGATTGTTTAAGTTGTACATTTAAAACCGCTTTAGCATTAACTTGTGCGAGCTGTAAGTATTTACTCTTATCACCTTTTACACTTTCTTGAATCGTCACTTTTCTGCCTGCTTGCTCCGTAAGAAGTTGCTCAAGCTCTGATTTTTCAGCTAATTGACGATCGACAATAATACTATTTGGGATACTTCGCCCTTGATGACCTTGTAAATAAAATTGCCCCACAAAAGTTTCGGTAAGTTCCGATAAATCCGTATTGGCAGGGACTTTTGGGAAGTAACTGCGATTGCCTAGCACTTTTCCTTGACGAATGAACATCACTTGTACACAAGCCAAACCGTGTTGGTAAGCGATGGACATAATATCCATATCATCTAAACGTTCATTGGATACAAATTGTTTTTCAATAACCGAACGCACCGCCTGAATCTGATCACGATAACGAGCCGCCTGTTCAAAATCTAAATTTCTGCTTGCCTGCTCCATTTTCCCGATTAAATAATCTAACACCAGTTGATCTTTGCCTTGTAAAAATAAGCGGGCTAATTCAACTTGCTGATTATATTCTTCATCAGAAACATATCCCTGTACACAAGGCGCAGAACAACGCCCAATTTGATATTGCAAACAAGGACGAGAGCGGTTGGAATAAACGGAATTTTCACATTGTCGAACAGGGAAAAGTTTTTGCAAAAGTGATAAAGTTTCACGCACGGCTCCCGCGTGAGGATAAGGCCCGAAATATTCACCCGCAAATTTTTTAGACCCACGATAGGACGTGATTCTTGGATGACGTTCTTTGGTTAATAAAATAAATGGATAGGATTTATCATCACGCAATAATACGTTATAGCGAGGCTGATAAAGCTTGATAAAATTATGCTCTAGCAGTAAAGCTTCCGTTTCAGATGAAGTTAGCATGGTGTCAATATGATGAATTGATGCCACCAACGCCTCTGTTTTTTTACTACTCAGATTTTTACGAAAATAGCTTGAAAGACGTTTTTTTAGATCCTTTGCTTTCCCAACATAAATAACCTGATCTTTATCGTCATACATACGATAAACACCAGGTTCGTGAGAGACATCAGCGAGGAATTTTTTGTAATTGAACATAGAATATTTTACCAATAACAAAAGACATCTTGCCTTCCCCTGCTTTCGAGGGAAGGAGCCTAAAGGGCTGAAGGGGCTTGCGATGTTAAATTTATCCCCCCTCAGCCTTCGGCAGCTCCCCCCGCAAGCAAGGGGAGCCAAACATTTAATCCTTCGCCAAAATCAGCCGCACTTTTTCCAAATCTTCGGCGGTATCCACCCCCACTGCAGGCACTTCTTTCGCAAGCTCTACGTGAATGCGTTCGCCGTTATATAACACACGAAGCTGCTCAAGTTTTTCTAGATTTTCAAGTTGAGTCGGAGCCCATTGCACATATTGTTTTATGAACCCCGCACGATATGCGTAAATGCCAATATGACGTAAGTAAGCGTCCGCAAGCTGTACTTTCTGAACATCCTGTAAATTCATAAACTGATCACGATCGTAAGGAATAACCGAACGGGAAAAATATAGCACATAGCCGTCTTTATCCGTCAAAACTTTCACTGCATTTGGATTAAATAATTCCTCAGCATCATGAATTTTTACCGCAAGACTTGCCATATTGACATTAAATTTTGCTAAATTATCTGCCACTTGTCGCACGATAACGGGAGGAATCAAAGGCTCATCGCCTTGAATATTGACAATGATTTCATTGTCAGGAATCGCTAATTTTTCTACAACTTCCGCTAAACGTTCTGTACCAGAATTATGATTAACCGAAGTCATACACACTTCTGCACCAAAACTTTTAGCAACATCAGCCACATTTTCATTATCGGTGGCAATAATCACTCGGTTCGCCCCAGACTGCAGTGCTTTCTCAAATACATGTTGAATCATTGGCTTACCCGCAATATCAGCAAGTGGTTTTCCAGGCAAACGACTTGATGCAAAACGAGCGGGGATAATCACGGTAAATGACATAATTTATTCCTTATTCTTTAATATTTCAGCTTTATCGGCAAGCAATCAAAACAACTGGAGATTAATCCTTTCAGCCATTTCTATATTGCGCCACAAGTTTGTCTATTTTGTCCCAAAAGTGCGGTAAATTTTCACCTTGTTTTTCAGCCTCAATAATCTCTGCATCTACAGGGACATACCACCAATTATCTTTGGCAAAAGATTGGCATTTTACGGCATCTTTTTCCGTCATAAAGAGCGGTTGATTTTCAGCAAGTTTTTCTAATTGAAAGGCTTCAAAATATTGATGATCTTGAAATGCTTGCGTTCGCTGTAACTGAATCCCTAACTTTTCTAACATAGTAAAAAAACGCTGTGGATTGCCAATCCCTGCAATGGCAACACCAGATTGAAATTCCTTTAATTGGCGTTTTTCATTGGTTTTTAAATTAATCGCGAAATGGGGTACAAGATACATAACTGCATCTGAATACTGATTTTTTCCACCATTAGTGATCACAAAATCTACGGATTTTAATCGACTTGGTAATTCTCGCAATGGGCCTGCAGGCAATACAAAACCATTTCCCAACGCACGCTCTGCGTCCATTACGACAATTTCTAAATCACGCTGTAATTGATAATGTTGTAAACCATCGTCAGAAACAATAATATCGCACTCTGCTTGGCTTAAGAGTAATTCAATCGCTTGCTGGCGATTCGGGGAAATCACGACTGGCGCATTGGTTCGTTTCGCAATCAATACAGGTTCATCGCCACCTTCAATTGGATTTGTATTTTCAGTAACAAACAACGGATAAGTTTTAGATTTACTGCCGTAACCACGAGAAATCACACCTACGCGAAAACCTCGTTTTTTTAATTCTTCCACAAGCCACACCACCACGGGTGTTTTGCCATTTCCACCCACAGACAAATTTCCCACAATTATCACTGGTTTTGGTGCACGATAAGAAGATTTTATCCCCAAACAAAATAAGGCGCAACGAAGTTGGCTAATCAACCAAAACAATAAAGAAAAAGGCGATAAGAGCCAAATAAGTTTAGAATTGGAATACCAGAAGGGCATAGAAAATCCTTTCTAATAAGTGCGGATAAAATAACGCGAGTTTTTCAACTCGCGTTTTCGATAATCAATAAATTAGCCACTAAACTGCATACTGTATAGCTGTTTATAAGCTCCATTTTGTTCAAGCAATGCTCTATGATTGCCTCGCTCACGAATTTCCCCGTGATCAATCACAAGAATTTCATCCGCATTTTCAATGGTTGATAAACGATGGGCGATTACGATAACAGTACGATCTTTCTTCAATTCATCTAATGCAGATTGAATGGCGCGTTCTGATTCCGTATCTAGTGCAGATGTGGCTTCATCTAAAATTAATACTGGCGAATTACGCAATAAAGCACGAGCAATCGCTAAGCGCTGGCGTTGCCCACCAGATAGGCTCGCGCCATTTTCGCCAATTACCGTATCAAAACCTTGCGGTAATTTTTCGATAAACTCTAAAGCATAAGCCGCTTTTGCTGCAGCAATAATTTCTTCGCGAGAATACTTATCCAGCGCGGCATAAGCAATATTATTCGCAATGGTATCGTTAAATAAATGGACTTGTTGAGAAACCACAGCGCAGTTTTCACGCAAATTAGATAAACGATAATCTTGGATATTTACGTCATCCAGTAAAATTTCGCCTTGCTCAATATCGTAAAAGCGCGTCACTAAATTAGCAATGGTTGATTTGCCCGATCCAGAACGTCCCACTAAAGCAACGGTTTTTCCTGCAGGCACGCTAAAAGAAATATTATTTAATGCAAGTTCCTCTTTTCCCTGATATGCAAAACTCACATTTTTAAATTCCAACGCACCTTTCGCGGGTTCTGCTTTATAAGTGCCGTTATCTTTTTCTGGTTCTAAATCTAAAATGGCAAATAGCGTTTGACAGGCTGCCATTCCACGTTGGAATTGAGAGTTTACATTCGTTAAGGATTTTAATGGGCGCATCATTGCCAACATAGATGAAAAAACTACCGTAAAAGAACCCGCACTTAGATTATCTTCCGCAATTAATGGCGTGGTAGCTAAAAACAATACAGCAACTAAAGCAAAAGAAGCAATAATCTGCACAACAGGGCCGGAAATGGAATCTGCAGTAACCATTTTCATACCTTTACGACGCATGTTGTTACTCACTTTATTAAAACGCTCTTCCTCGACAAACTGACCGCCAAAAGAAATCACGACTTTATGTCCTTTCAGCATTTGCTCCGTCGTCGCCGTCAATTCCCCCATTGAATCTTGTAAATTTTTACTTAACTTACGGAAAATTTTTGAAACGATAGTGATCAACACTGCAATAATTGGCCCGATAACAAATAAAACAAGGGTTAATTCCCAGCTTGTATAAAACATCACTGCCAATAGGGAAATAATATATGCTCCTTCTCGCACAATGGTAATCAAAGATCCTGAAGAAGAACTTGCAATCATCTCAGAATCATAAGTGATACGAGAAAGTAATTTCCCCGTTGAATTTCTGTCAAAGAAACTCACTGGCATAAACATTAAATGTTTAAATAAACGGCGACGCATTGTCATGACAACTTTGCCTGATACCCACGCCAAGCAATAATTAGAAATAAAGTTAGTCACGCCACGTAAAATAATCATTCCCACAACAACAAAAGCCATTATTTTCAAAAATGAATGGTTTGCCTTGCCAAAACCATCGTCCAACAAAGGTTTTAACAAGTAAATCAAGCCTGAATCAGCCAATGCATTAAAAACTAACGCAATACCTGAAGCAATAAGCCCCGCTTTAAAAGGTTTAATCATTGGCCACAAACGTTTAAAAGTTTGTAAGGTTGAAAAATCATTTTCTTGTAATTTTTGCTCTTGCATAATCGTTATCTAATAGTAAAAATTGCACGCATTGTACCTTTTATTCCTTTGATAATCCAATTACACGTGCATACCAAGGGGAAAATTTTGTGCGAGCTTGCTGGATTTCTAATCGGTCTTGAAAAAAATTTACCCGCACTTGCCCCGAAACAGCGGTATTTTCTACCGCACTTTTATAGCGATGAAGCCTTTCCATAACCGAATAATGAGGGAATTTCCACGGATTCCAACGCCCACTAGAAATAATCGCTACATCTGGTCTAACCTGAGAAAGCAAGTATTCACTTGTCGATGTTTTACTCCCATGATGCCCCACTTGCAACACATCGATTTTGCCTAAAGTGCGGGCAAAAATTTGCTCATTTTTTGCTTCAGCATCGCCAGTTAGCAAAACGTTATTCTTTCCATCATCGACTAAAATCACACAAGAATGGGGATTATCAGCTCGTGTCACAACGTTGTGAGGAGAAAGTATTTGAAAATGCAACCCTTGCCAATGCCAATCACGCCCAGCAGTACAAAAAGTGCGGTAATTTTCCCCATAGTTTTTCCGTGAAGGGGTAATCAATTCCACATTGGGATACGCCTTTAAAATTGTCGAAGCACCACCTGCGTGATCGTTATCGTCGTGGCTTAAAATCAATTTTTCCAAAACAATCCCTTCTCTTTGTAAATAAGGCAAAATTTCCAATTCAGCCATACTTCCACCTCGCCAAGAAGAACCCGTATCATAAAGAATCCCTTTGCCATTTTTCACAATCAGCGTTGCCAAGCCCTGCCCCACATCTAAAGTATCTACCTGCCAAGTTGGCTTGCTCAATTGTTTAAACAACAAAATCATAAAACACATAAGAATAATGCCGAAAGAACATCGCAAAACGTTGATTCGATCAGTTTTTAGCAAAGGTTTACTGAGATTCAATGTAAAAAATCTTGGTCGTTTAATTTTCCAAGTTGATGATGAAACCTCTGGTTCTCGATAAATACTCCAAATAATTAACATAAAAATTCCTGCACAAAGTGCGGTTAAAACCAATGCTAAATTAAATGAAACATTAAACCAATTCCCTTGAAAAACAGAAATTAACCCAGTAATTCCTTCGGCTAACTTGTTTGCTAGTTGCCAAGAAAACATTGTGCCGTTAGTAAAAACGGCAAATAAAATTAATGGCACAAGCAAAAAACTATAAATTGGAACCGCCATAAGATTGGCTAAAAATCCACTCAACGATAAGCCATTAAATAGAAAAAGTTGCAAAGGTGTAAAAAAGAGCAATAACCCAAATTGCAAATGAAATAAACTCAAAATCCACCGCACTTTTGGAGAAAAAGGGCGATTTTTCCATTGAAAAAGTGAAAAAGGCACATAACGATACCAGAGGAGCAAACAACCAACCGCCCCACAAGAAAGCCAAAAACTGACCGAAAGCGGCATTAATGGATCGCAGAAAAGCAAGAATCCGACAACCAACGTAAAAAGCTGAAGGGGCGAATAATGTCTCCTCATTATTTGAACGAAGAAAACGAAAACAAGTGCTGAAATGGCACGAAAAGTTGGCACACTAAAACCAGCCAAATACGCATAAATTAAAGCAAATAAAACACCAAAAACTAAAGGAAAATAAGGATGAATAAAACGCGTAGGAAAGAACACTTGCACAACACGCGCCAAGCAAAATCCAATTCCCATAGCCAACCCAATATGTAAGCCAGAAATAGCAATAAGATGCGCGGTATTGGTTTGTTGGTAAATTGACCAAGTGGTTTTATCTAACCAAGCCCGTTCGCCAAAAGCTAAGGCAATCAATAAACCTTGTAGAGATAATCCTTCCGTTTGCTTCTTTACTTGTTGCAATTTTTCTGCTCGCAATGATGAAACATCCGCAATTTTCACCGCACTTTTTACCGTTCCAACAGCCGTAATTCCTTTTGAAAAATACCATTGTTGCCGATCAAACCCACCGAAATTTAATCGTGCAGAAAGGGGACGTAAAGAAATTTCAGCTTGCCAAATTTCCGATAATTGAGGCACCTCTTTCGCTTTCCAATTTAAGAAAATTCGTTGTTCTTGCAAATTATTCGCCAATGTTGCTGTGGCGATAAGCGTTTGATAATCCTGTTGGTGCAAAATTTCTTGAATCTTAAAAGTTACCACTTGCTTTTGAGCGGTAATATTTTGAGCTTGTTGTAATAAACTCAAAGCCGAATAATGAAAATAGCCAAGAGAGGCAACAAAAAAAGCAAGGCTAACTAAGAAATTTCTACGCAAGAAAATAAAAAGAAAAATCAAAACAAGCGCAATAACGAGAGCAACTTGCCAAGGCAATAGCAACGGTTGCGGTAGAAATAACAACGTTAAATCCGCGACAATTAACAAGACAGCTAAAGTTATTAAGTTTAATTTCATTTTTATAAAAAATTAATTCCAGTCTCTCTAAGCCTAGGCTAGTTTTATTTAAATATGCAAACGGTTGCTTCAAATTTTGCGATCCATATCGTAAAAATAAATTTTTCAGGAAAATTTACTTGCTAAAACAAACAACTTCTGATATTTATACCGCCCGCAAAAATTGGGTTCCTAAAATAGCAGTCAGGAACAAACTAAAATAACAAGACAGGAAGTCGTGAAATCCACGCTTAATTCTGTATGTATTAGGAGTGAGAGATGTCAAGAGCATCATTGAGCTTGCTAGATTTAGCAGGCGTTAAGCCTTATCAAATGAAAAAAGATGAAGAATATATGAATGAAGAGCAAATTCTTCATTTCAGAAAAATTCTTAATGCTTGGCACGAGCAAATCGTGGAAGAAGCTTCTCGCACCGTTGCACATATGCAGGATGAAGTAACCAATTTCCCCGATCCTGCAGACCGAGCAACTCAAGAAGAGGAATTTAGTCTAGAATTACGTAATCGAGATCGCGAACGTAAACTAATGAAAAAAATCGAAGCAACCTTGAAGAAACTTGATACCGATGATTTTGGTTACTGCGATTGTTGTGGTGAAGAAATCGGCATTCGCCGTTTAGAAGCGCGCCCAACAGCAGATCTTTGCATTGATTGCAAAACTTTAGCTGAAATCCGCGAAAAACAAGTCGCTGGTTAATTCATTCTATTGAAAAATACAAAAGTGCGGTTAAAATTAGCCGCACTTTTTTGCATTTAAAAATGCAGGAAAATCCACTTGCCTTTTTCTTTACAGGAAAAGAGCCAAGTCATTTATTTCCAACAACAAAACGGAGTAAATTATTCTTACTTATATCAAAAATTTGTTTGGCAAGAAGACAAAAAAATCAAAAGAGGTTGCCAAAACAAGTGCTCATTCTAAACGAGTTGAGCGTTTTAATAGCCAAATGCCAAAAGCGCGAGCAAAAAAATCAGAACAAACAGGTCGCTATGATAAAAATGTGATTAAAGCGGCTCAATTTGATATTTCTCCACGTGATTTTAGCCGTAATGCTCTCAATGTAGTGGAAAAACTGCAACGTCAAGGTTTCGAGGCTTATATCGTCGGTGGATGTATCCGTGATTTATTGCTCGGTAAAAAACCAAAAGATTTTGATGTTGCAACAAATGCTCGCCCAGAGCAAATCCAAAACATTTTTCAACGCCAATGTCGTTTAGTGGGTCGCCGTTTCCGCTTAGCACATATTATGTTTGGTCGAGATATTATTGAAGTCGCCACTTTCCGTGCTAATCACAGTGATGCTCGCAATGAAAATCAAGCGAAACAGAGCAATGAAGGCATGTTACTACGCGATAATGTTTACGGTACGATCGAACAAGATGCAGCACGCCGTGATTTTACGGTCAATGCACTGTATTACAATCCTCAAGATAATACGTTACGAGATTATTTCGAGGGCATTAAGGATCTTAAAGCAGGCAAGCTACGCTTAATTGGCGATCCTGTTACACGTTATCAAGAAGATCCTGTGCGCATGCTACGCTCAATTCGTTTTATGGCAAAACTTGATATGTTCCTTGAAAAACCAAGTGAACAGCCAATTCGTGAACTTGCGCCTTTATTAAAAAATATTCCGCCAGCCCGCTTATTTGACGAAAGTTTAAAATTATTGCAGGCAGGACAAGGGGTAAAAACCTATCGGTTATTACGCCAATATGGTTTATTTGAACAACTTTTCCCTGCATTAAGCTCATATTTTACAGAGAAAGAAGATAGCTTTGCGGAACGTATGATCGTTACCGCCCTTACTTCGACAGATGAACGTGTTGCGGATAAACTTCGTATTAATCCTGCATTCTTATTTGCAGCATTTTTCTGGTATCCATTACGCGAAAAAGTGGAAATCTTGAAAAATGAAGGTGGTTTAAATAATCATGATGCTTATGCGTTGGCTGGCAATGAAGTTTTAGATTTATTCTGCCGAGCTTTGGCTGCACCACGTCGTCATACTGCGGTCATTCGTGATATTTGGTTCTTACAACTGCAATTATTAAAACGTACTGGCTCAGCACCAACGCGCACCATGGAACATCCAAAATTCCGTGCAGGCTTTGATTTATTGGCTATGCGAGCAGAAATTGAAGGTGGCGAAACCATTGAATTAGCCAAATGGTGGCACGAATATCAATTCAGCAATGGTGAACAGCGCGAACAGTTGATACAAGAGCAACAACGCTTACATCCTAAACCAAAGAAAAAATACTACCGTCCACGCCGTCGTAAAATAACACGTTCAGCAGAGTAAGGGGAGATATGATTACTGCATATATTGCTCTAGGTAGCAATTTAAACACACCAGTAGAACAATTACATGTTGCGCTTAAAGCGATAAGTCAGTTATCAAACACGCATTTAGTAACAACGAGCTCTTTTTATAAAAGCAAACCGCTCGGCCCACAAGATCAACCCGATTATGTGAATGCCGTTGCAAAAATTGAAACCGAACTTAGTCCGCTCAAGCTATTAGATGAATTACAGCGTATTGAAAACGAGCAAGGTCGAGTGCGTTTACGTCGCTGGGGCGAACGCACGTTAGATTTAGATATTTTGCTCTACGGCAATGAAATTATTCAAAACGAACGCTTAACAATTCCCCATTATGATATGCATAACCGTGAGTTTGTCATTGTGCCGTTGTTTGAAATCGCATCGGATTTAGTTTTACCAAATAGTCAAATCATAACAGAGCTGGTCAAGCAATTTGCTGACCACAAAATGATAAAATTAAATCCCTAGAAATTTCACCGCACTTTTATGAACCTCAAAAGTGCGGTAGAATCAGCCCACATTTTTCTTCATTCATGACCCGTTATGGAAAGCTTAACTCAATATATCCCTGATGAATTTTCTATGCTTCGCTTCGGCAAAAAATTCGCCGAAATTCTTTTAAAATTGCATACAGAAAAAGCAATTATGGTTTATCTTAACGGTGATCTTGGGGCAGGAAAAACAACGCTAACGCGCGGAATGTTGCAAGGCATCGGTCATCAAGGTAATGTAAAAAGCCCAACTTATACGCTGGTTGAAGAATACAATATTGCAGGCAAAATGATTTATCATTTTGATTTATATCGTTTAGCAGATCCTGAAGAACTCGAATTTATGGGCATTAGAGATTATTTTAATACGGGTAGCATCTGCTTAATTGAATGGTCAGAAAAAGGTCAAAGCATATTGCCGGAAGCGGATATTTTAGTGAATATTGATTATTACGATGATGCACGAAATATTGAATTAATCGCACAAACAAATTTGGGTAAAAATATTATAAGCGCATTTTCTAATTAACTTATTTATGAAAACTAAAATTTTATTTTTTCTTTTTTTCTCGACATTTAGCTTTTCTATTTTTGCAGCTCCTATTACGATTGCAATTGACCCAGGTCATGGGGGAAAAGATCCTGGTGCAATCGGCCGAAACTTAGGCATTTATGAAAAAAATGTTACCCTTTCAATTGCAAAAGAATTAAAAGCCTTATTAGATAAAGATCCACATTTTCGTGGTGTATTAACGCGTAAAAGTGATTATTATATTTCCGTGCCTGAACGTTCAGAAATCGCACGCAAATTTAAAGCGAATTATCTTATTTCCATTCATGCGGATTCATCTGAATCGCCTGATCGTCGCGGGGCTTCTGTTTGGGTATTGTCAAACCGTCGAGCCAATGATGAAATGGGTCAATGGCTAGAAGACGATGAAAAACGCTCGGAATTACTTGGTGGAGCGGGAAAGGTGCTTTCACACAATAATGACAAATATCTTGACCAGACTGTACTTGATCTGCAATTCGGACATAGCCAACGTACAGGCTATGTGTTAGGCGAACATATTTTGCACCATTTTGCTAAAGTAACAACATTAAGTCGCAGTACGCCACAACATGCAAGTCTGGGTGTTCTACGTTCGCCAGATATTCCTTCTGTGTTGGTAGAAACTGGATTTCTTTCCAATTCAGAAGAAGAAAAAAACTTAATTCCCAAACTTATCGTCGCCGCATTGCTTATATGATTTATGAAGGCTTAGTTGCATTCCATAGCGGTAAAACCAACACTTTAGTTAAAGACAATTTAGTGCAAAACATCAAACAAAACGATATAAAAAAATCAGGGAAAAATAACCGCACTTCAGAACAAAATATAAATGAAGATAATATTAAAGACAGTGGCATTCGCCATATTGTAAAAAAAGGAGAAAGTTTAGGTAGCTTATCAAATAAATATCACGTAAAAGTCTCTGATATTATTAAATTAAATCAATTAAAGAGAAAAACACTTTGGCTAAATGAAAGTATTAAAATCCCTGATAATGTCGAGATAAAAAATAAATCATTAACAATTAAAGAAAATGATTTTCATAAAAAACAAAATAGCTTAGTAAATAATACCAATAAAGATTTAAAAAAAGAGAAAAATACACAAACTAATAATCAAAAAAATATAATTCCGCTCTATCATAAAGTAACAAAAAACCAAACACTTTATGCTATTTCGAGGGAATATAACATTCCAGTAAATATACTATTGAGCCTAAATCCACATTTAAAAAATGGCAAAGTTATTACAGGACAAAAAATAAAATTAAGAGAAAAATAAATGCCTATTAAAATTCTTTCCCCACAACTTGCTAACCAAATTGCTGCTGGAGAAGTGGTAGAACGCCCTGCATCAGTGGTAAAAGAATTAGTGGAAAATAGCCTTGATGCAGGTGCAAATAAAATCCAAATTGATATCGAAAATGGTGGGGCAAATTTAATCCGCATTCGTGACAATGGCTGTGGTATTCCAAAAGAAGAATTAAGCCTCGCTTTGGCACGACATGCCACGAGTAAAATAGCCGATCTTGATGATCTCGAAGCGATTTTAAGTTTAGGTTTTCGTGGCGAGGCATTAGCTAGTATCAGTTCCGTATCACGCCTAACCCTTACTTCTCGTACCGAAGAACAAACTGAAGCGTGGCAAGTTTATGCGCAAGGTCGTGATATGGAAACCACAATCAAACCCGCATCACATCCTGTCGGCACAACAGTTGAAGTCGCCAATCTTTTTTCAACACACCAGCCCGCCGAAAATTTTTGCGCACAGATAAAACAGAATTTTCCCATATTGATGAAGTCATTCGTCGTATTGCTTTAACGAAATTCAACACAGCATTTACATTAACGCATAATGGAAAAATTATCCGTCAATACCGTCCTGCCGAAGCAATCAATCAACAACTAAAACGTGTCGCCGCTATTTGTGGGGATGATTTTGTCAAAAATGCCTTACGAATTGAGTGGAAACACGATGATTTACATTTATCAGGTTGGGTGGCGACACCAAATTTTAGCCGAACTCAAAATGATTTAAGTTATTGCTATATTAATGGCCGAATGGTTCGAGATAAGGTAATCAGCCATGCTATTCGACAAGCCTATGCACAATATTTACCAACCGATGCTTATCCTGCGTTTGTCTTGTTTATTGATTTAAACCCGCACGATGTAGATGTCAATGTTCATCCAACCAAACATGAAGTACGCTTTCATCAACAACGTCTGATTCATGATTTTATTTACGAAGGCATAAGTTATGCACTAAACAATCAAGAACAGCTTAATTGGCATACAGACCAAAGTGCGGTAGAAAATCGCGAAGAAAATACGGTGCGTGAGCCCCAACCGAATTACAGTATTCGTCCTAATCGTGCAGCTGCGGGGCAAAATAGCTTTGCGCCAAAATATCATGAAAAATCACAGCAAAATCAACCGCACTTTTCTAACACACCAGTGTTGCCAAATCATGTAAGTACTGGTTATCGAGATTACCGTTCTGATGCACCGAGTAAAACTGAGCAACGTTTATATGCTGAATTGTTACGCACGTTACCGCCTACAGCGCAAAAGGATATATCGGATACAGCACAACAAAATATTCAGATACAGCACAACAAAATATTTCAGATACAGCTAAAATCATCTCAACTGAAATAATTGAGTGTTCATCACATCTACGAGCCCTTTCACTTATTGAAAATCGTGCGTTGTTATTACAACAGAACCAAGATTTCTTTTTGCTTTCATTGGAAAAATTACAACGCTTGCAATGGCAACTAGCGTTAAAACAAATACAGATTGAACAACAGGCTTTATTGATTCCAATCGTGTTCCGATTAACAGAATCACAATTTCAAGCATGGCAACAATATTCAGATGACTTCAAAAAAATTGGCTTTGAATTTATCGAAAATCAAGCACAATTACGCTTAACCTTAAATAAAGTGCCAAGTGCATTACGCACACAAAATCTACAAAAATGCGTGATGGCAATGCTGACTAGAGATGAAAATTCATCATCATTTTTAACCGCACTTTGCGCACAATTAGAATGCAAAACCTTTAACGCTTTAGCGGATGCACTCAATTTATTGAGCGAGACGGAACGTTTACTCACGCAAACAAATCGCACAGCATTCACCCAATTACTCAAACCTGTTAATTGGCAGCCTTTATTAGACGAAATTTAAATTCTTCATGAAACCAACCGCAATTTTTTTAATGGGCCCAACAGCCTCAGGTAAAACAGATTTAGCCATTCAACTACGAAGCCAACTTCCAGTCGAAGTGATTAGTGTGGATTCAGCTCTTATTTATAAGGGAATGGATATTGGCACAGCGAAACCATCAAAAGAAGAACTTGCCCTTGCGCCTCACCGTTTAATTGATATTTTAGATCCATCAGAAAGCTATTCCGCAATGAATTTCCGCGATGATGCACTACGCGAAATGGCGGATATTACCGCACAAGGCAAAATCCCGTTACTAGTGGGTGGCACGATGTTGTATTACAAAGCCTTAATCGAAGGGCTTTCTCCCTTGCCTTCTGCTGATGAAAATATTCGTGCCGATCTTGAACAAAAAGCAGCTCAACAAGGTTGGGCAGCATTGCATACAGAACTCGCCAAAATCGATCCCATTTCTGCCGCCCGAATTAATCCGAGTGATTCTCAACAAATCAATCGTGCTTTAGAGGTTTTTTATATCACAGGAAAATCACTCACAGAGCTGACTGAAGAAAAAGGCGAAGCCTTGCCTTATGATTTTGTGCAATTTGCAATTGCGCCGCAAGATCGCCATGTTTTGCATGAACGCATCGAACAACGCTTTCATAAAATGATTGAACTGGGCTTTCAAGAAGAGGTAGAAAAACTTTATACGCGTGGCGATTTAAATATCAATCTGCCGTCAATTCGCTGTGTAGGGTATCGTCAAATGTGGGAATATTTGCAAGGTGATTACGCTTACGAGGAAATGATTTTCCGTGGTATTTGTGCAACGCGCCAACTTGCAAAACGCCAGCTCACTTGGCTGCGCGGCTGGAAAACACCAATACAATGGCTAGATAGTTTACAACCTCAACAAGCGAAAGAAACTGTATTACGTCACTTAGATTCTTATCAAAAAGGTTAGAAAAAATGACCGCACTTTCTGCCCTCATCGAACAAAAATTACAATCTATTGGCACAATCCTGTGCCAATCTTTTCCAGAACTTTCCCCAGAAAAAATTCACGAAGCCATTCAACAAAATTCAAATCATCCAGAACTGCCTGTTTATCAATTAGGCTATGCCATAGCAATGTCTGACTTTGTGGAAAAAGTCTTGCAAAAATACCCGCACTTAGTGAAACAATGGTGGGAAAAATCCCCCTGTTTTGCAGATTGCACTGCCTATATTGAACGTTTGAATAGAGAGTTAGCCAATGTACATGACGAAACTGCACTCTATCAAACATTACGCCAATTCCGTAACATTGAAATGGCAAAATTAAGTTTTTGTCAAAGTTTGAATCTTGCCACTGTTGAGGAAATTTTTGTTCAGCTTTCACAACTTGCAGAGAGTTTAATTATCGCTACCCGCGATTGGCTTTATCATCAAGCCTGTGCGGAGATAGGCACACCAATGGATGAACAAGGCAATCCGCAGCAGCTTTATATTCTAGGAATGGGGAAATTAGGCGGCTTTGAACTAAATTTTTCCTCAGATATTGATTTAATTTTTACTTATCCATCACAAGGGGAAACGTCCGTTGAGAATACGAATGCTCGACGTTCTGTAGATAATGAAAATTTTTCACACGTTTAGGACAACGCCTTATTTCTGCCTTAGATGAATTTACCTCTGATGGTTTTGTATATCGAACCGATATACGCTTGCGCCCATTTGGTGACAGCGGCGCGCTTGTTCTCAGCTTTGCAGCAATGGAACAATATTATCAAGATCAAGGTCGAGATTGGGAACGCTATGCAATGATTAAAGGGCGAGTATTGGGCGTACAAACAAAGGATCCCAACGTATCTAAATTGCAAAAAATGTTACGCCCCTTTGTGTATCGTCGCTATATTGACTTTAGTGTGATTCAATCTTTACGTGAAATGAAAGGCAAAATTGAGCGAGAAGTACGCCGTCGTGGTTTGAAAGATAATATTAAACTAGGTGCTGGTGGTATTCGTGAAGTCGAATTTATCGTACAAGTTTTTCAACTCATTCGAGGCGGGCGAGAAATCAATCTGCAACAACATTCACTCTTAAAGATCTTGCCTGAAATTACCAAACTAGGATTAATTACCGAACAACAATTCCACGATTTACGTGAAAGTTATATTTTTTTACGCCGCGTAGAAAACATTCTACAAGCCATTAACGATCAACAAACGCAAACACTACCAACCGATGAAATAGATCAAATTCGTTTAGTCGAGGCATGTAAAACTTTCACCTGTTTAAATGAAAATAATCAAACCATTGAAAAACATTATCCAATAGAAAATTGGGACGATTTTTACCGCACTTTACAACAAAAACAAGAAAAAGTGCGGGCAGTATTTACTCAATTAATCGGTGATGAACAAGATGAGGCTTCACAAACTAATAGCCAATGGCAAGATTTTTTAGAAGCAGATTTTGAGGATATTGAACAAACATTATTAGAGAGTGGTGTATCAGAAAATAATATTGATGAAGTTTTAGAAAAGCTTGCTCAATTCAAAGACGGCCTAAATCACAGAGTGATTGGTTCGCGTGGGCGTGATGTATTAAGTCATTTGATGCCAACAGTACTTGCACTCATTTTTGAACAAGAAAATTACCGCACTTTGCTCCCCGAATACTGAACATTATTGAAAAAATTTCGAGTCGCACGACTTATTTAGAATTATTATTGGAAAATCCTCGTGCCCTTCAGCAAGTTATTGAACTTTGTGCGCAGTCTCAACTTATTTCAGAACAATTGGCGCGCCATCCTATCTTATTAGATGAATTGCTTAATACGGAAGCACTACGTCATCCTTTGCCATTTACCCAATATCCTACAGAGTTACACCAATATTTGCTTCGTTTCCCCCTGATGATGAAGAACAGCTTATCGATGCTTTACGTCAATTTAAACAAGCAACCCTATTAAAAGTGGCAGCGGCAGATATTTTAGGTGCATTGCCAGTAATGAAAGTAAGCGATCATTTAACCTATCTTGCTGAAGCCATTATTGAAGTGGTTGTGAATCTAGCTTGGAAACAAGTGTCTTCTAGATTTGGCGTGCCTGAACATTTACAAAATAATGAAAAAGGATTTTTAGTTATTGGTTATGGAAAACTTGGTGGTATTGAACTCGGTTATAAATCCGATTTAGACCTCGTATTTTTGTACAATGCCGTAGAAAATCAAACAACAGGTGGCAAAAAAGTGATTGATAGCAATCAATTTTACCTACGCTTGGCACAAAAGATTGTGAGTATTTTCAGCATAAATACTTCCGCTGGCGTACTTTATGAGGCAGATATGCGCCTGCGCCCTTCTGGCGATGCTGGCTTAATTGGCTGCTCTCTTTCTGCATTTTCCCATTATCAATTGAATGACGCTTGGACATGGGAAAAACAAGCACTTGTGCGCGCTCGTCCAATATTTGGCGAATCATCTCTTAAAGCTAAATTTGAGCATATCCGCCAACAAGTGCTTTCTGCATCACGAGATATCGAACAATTAAAACAAGATGTTGTTGAGATGCGAAAAAAAATGTTTGCCCATTTATCTCACTCAAAACACAGTGAATTTAACCTTAAAACAGATCGCGGTGGCATTACAGATATAGAATTTATTGCTCAATATTTAATGCTTGCCAATGCCCCGAAAAAACCACAACTAACAAAATGGTCAGACAATGTACGTATTTTCGATGATATGGCAGAGGCTAAAATTATTAGCCAAACAGACTGCAACGCTTTAAAACAAAGTTATGTCGATTTACGCAATACCATTCATCATTTAAATTTGTTGGGTAAATCTTCCGTTGTGGAAGACAGTGAATTTGTTAAAGAGCGGTCATTTATTCAAGCATTTTGGGATAGGTTATTTGTATCCTAAAATATGGCTTGTGGACGTTTCAAAAATAGCCTTCATCACAAATCTTCTTGAAACCTCGCAAAAACTAAATATTCAATCCTATTTTTAATGAACCAAATCTAACATTTCCTGTGCATTGGCTAAGGCTAATTCTGTGATTTCACTTCCGCCCAAGAGTCTTGCCAACGCAGGTACACGTTCAGATTGTGAAAGTGCAGTCATTTTTGTTTCAGTTTTATTATCCACAGTAAATTTTTCCACATTAAACTGATGATGGCCATGACAAGCAACTTGTGGCAAGTGGGTTACGCATAATACTTGGCAGCGCTCACTTAATTGACGTAAAAGTTTTCCGACAACACTTGCTGTTTTTCCGCTAATGCCCACGTCCACTTCATCGAAAATTAAGGTTGGAATAGCTGATTGATCAGAAGTTAAAACTTGAATGGCTAAAGAAATACGAGAAAGCTCACCACCAGAGGCAATTTTAGCTAATGGCTGCGGTTGTTGTCCTAAATTACTACGCAAAGTGAAAATCACATTATCCGCACCATTTGCACTCACTTTATCTAAATCCGTATTCAACTCTACATAAAATTCAGCGTTTTCCATTGCAAGTTGTTTTATCGACTGTGTGACATTGTGCGCTAAGCGGGTTGCAGATTGCTGACGACTTGCTGTTAATGCTGTAGCCGTTGCTTGCATTTGTTCAAATGCGAGTTTTTCTTGCTCAATCAACATCTCTTCACTTTCAGAAAAATCCAAAAGTGCGGTTAATTCTGCTTTTAATTTTTTGTGCTGTTCTACAAGATCTTCAGGTTTAACTTGATGTTTACGAGCAAGTTGTAAAGTCTGACTAATTCTTTGTTCGATTTCCTGTAAAAGCTGAGGATCTTGCTCGATATTACTTGATAAATTTTGCACTTCACTGGTTGCTTCTTGCACTTGAATCAACGCATCATTCAACATATTTTGCACTTCAGCATATTGCAGATCAAGTTCAGCTAATTCATCAATATATTGTGTCGCACGATAAAGCAAACTATCGATATTTACGGTGTCATTTTCACTTAAAATTTGCAGTGCAGATTGGGAAAGTTGAGTTAGCTGTTCGCTGCTAGATAAACGACGTTGTTCATCTTCTAATTCCAAATATTCATTTGGTCGAAGGTTAAATTCATCTAACTCATCCACTTGATACTGTAAAAGTTGTTTACGTGCTTCATTTTCCGCCACTTTTTGTTGAAAGGTTTTAACTTGATTTTGAAGATTTTTCCATGTCTGATAATCTTCACGCATTTTCACAAGTAATTCAGGATGAGCGGCAAAATTATCAACTAACTGAAGCTGATAGTCATTTTTTAACAATAATTGAGAAGCGTGTTGCCCATTAATATGAACAAGATATTGAGCAATTTCTTTTAATTGAGAAGCGGATACTGGTGTACTATTAATAAAAGCCTTAGAACGTCCGTCTGCATTAATTATGCGACGTAAAATACATTCAGTTGGATTATCTGGATCCTGTAATTCTTGCTCACTCAACCAGTGATAAGCAAGATTTTGCGATTCTAGTTGGAAAGTTGCACAAATTTCCGCACGCTCTTGCCCTTCACGCACCATTGAGGTTTCTACTCTTTGTCCGAAACATAAACCTAAAGCATCAATGGCGATAGATTTACCGGCCCCAGTTTCCCCAGTAATGACAGACATTCCTTTCGCCAATTCAATATCAAGCTGACGAACAATCGCAAAATTATTGATAGTAAGTTGAGTAAGCATAGCAAAATCCTTTAACTGTATATTTAATATGATACAACTGATTTAATTTACAGTAAAGGATTTTTTACAGTATTTTGTCAAATCTATTTCAATCGAAAATTTTTACCATAATCAAAATGATTTTAACCAACCTAATTTGCTACTTAACACATTGTAATAATTATAATTTTTCAGATGAAGCAATCGGAGTTTATGCTCGCTTTTTTGAATATGCACCACATCATCTGGGGTAAAAGGTAAGGTAATTTGACTATCACAGCCCACTTCTAATTGAGAGGTATTATGTTCAGCAAAACAGATCGATATTTTACTATCCCCATCAACAACAAGAGGGCGAGAAGTTAATGTATGTGGAAACATTGGCACTAATGCAATGGCATTAAGGTTTGGTGTCAAAATAGGTCCACCAGCGGAAAGAGAATAAGCCGTAGAACCTGTTGGAGTAGAAACAATTAATCCATCAGAACGTTGAGAAAATGCAAACTTATCATTGATATATACGTGAAAATCAATCATATGTGCAATTTTGGCGGGATGAATAACCGCTTCATTTACCGCATTGCTGGTTGATACGATTTCACTTGCTCGTTCGATTTTTGCTTCCAATAAAAAACGTTCTTCCACAAAAAATTCGCCACGTTCTAAACAAGCTTCAAGCTGGGAATAGGCATTTTTCGGGTCAATATCCGTTAAAAATCCCAAATTACCACGATTAATACCAATCAATGGAATATCATATTTTGCTAATACGCGAGCGCGCCCTAGCATATTGCCGTCTCCACCAATCACAATGGCTAATTGGGCTCGGCGGCCTATTTCTTCTAACGTAGCAAGATGTTCAAAAGGTAACTCAAGTGTTATGGCGACTTCTTTTTCCACCAACACTTGATAACCACGTTCCATTAACCAATGAAATAAGTTTTTGTGCATTTGTAAGTTAATGTCATTGCGAGGCTTACCTACAAGAGCAATGGTTTTAAAGGAACGATATAAATGATTCATAAAATGACCGCACTTGAATTTAACATTTTCGTCATTATATCGTTTTTTGCTACACTATGCCCAATTACGATTAATCAATTTTGTTTTACGGAGAAAAAAATGTCAGAACAAGAACAAAAAGTTAAAAACCCAGAAGTAGAAAATCAAGAAGAAGTCGTTGTGGAAGAAGCACAACAAGCAGATCCTTCTCAAGAATTTGATCCTTTAGAAGAAGCTATTGCCCGCGTGCAAGAGCTTGAAGAGCAACTAAAAACTCAAATAGAAGAAGCCGCAAATAAAGAACAGGATATTTTACTTCGCTCTCGTGCTGAAATTGAAAATCTTCGTCGTCGTACTGAACAAGACGTAGAAAAAGCACATAAATTCGCTTTGGAAAAATTTTCAAAAGACATTTTGAATACTATCGATAACCTAGAGCGTGCGCTTGCCACTCCAGCAAATAAAGAAGATGAAAGCGTAAAAGCCTTATTTGACGGCGTAGAACTTACCTTAAAAGAATTAGTTTCAACCTTTGGGCGTTTTGGCGTGGAAGCTGTGGGAGTTGTCGGTGAAGCATTTAATCCTGACTTACATCAAGCCATTTCAATGCAACCTGCTGAAGGCTTTGAAACCAATCAAATTAGCGTCGTATTGCAAAAAGGCTACACCTTAAGTGGTCGAGTCATTCGCCCAGCGATGGTAATGGTGGCAACGCAATTTACATTTGGTCTAAAGAGCGGTCGGTTTTTCGACCGTTTTTCTTTTTCCTGAATAACTACATAAACTTTACGGATAATTTCCCTAAAATCTTCGCTCGTTGTAGCCCAATCTAGAAGATCAACGCGCCACGGTAAATCTGATTCAGAAAAAGCTTCTTTTAATCTGTCACGAGCTAAAAAATCTAAAGGTTCCTCAGAGATAATCGCAAGGTCAAGATCGGAATATTTTTTTGCTTTTCCCTTTACACGAGAACCGAAAGCCCATACGGTATAATTAGGTACTAATTGTTGTAAAATAGTTTTCACAATCGCCAATTCTTCAGATTTTATATCAAGCTGTGCAAAACTAGTCATATTGATTTCTCTGACGTAATTGTTCCAATAGGAAACGACTTTCTATTAAAAAATCATCAATTTGTGCATAAACAGCCATGGCTTTTTCCTGATCATAAGTATGTGATGCAATATTACGCATATCACGATAAGCAACCCATTTTGACATATCTTCAATCAAACCAAATCTCAATGCTTCTCGCAAAATATCCTTAAATCCATAAGCCCCAATGTCATCGGTATTAATTGCATCTTGTTGAAGTTGGCGTTTCATCATTTTTAAACTTAACTCATAAACAAATTCAAATTTCTGAATTGCACCTGCAATTAAGGTATCTTGTACAATAGAGGGTTGCATATCAAACCAATTTCTGTCTGAAATTTGTACTACGGTTTGCTCTAACGAATAAAATGCAGCGTCTAATACATTTAAATTTAGCTTATCAGTCATCATTTTTACCTCTGTTAAATACTCATCTATTTTACCATAGACTATTTTTTCTCAAAACCTATAACCCCAAAAGTAAACATTGTGATATTGATCACAAAATCAAAAATATTTGAGAAAAGCTCTCAACAACTTAATGTGATATTTTTCTAATAAAATCAATCTTTAACAAAATTATCTTACGACAAAAAGGTCTAAAACACTACATATTGTGTGTTGATTATCTTTTTAGATCTATATATAGTGCAATCCGCATTTCAAAAACACTATATATTGGAGCTATATCATGAGTAACTTTGGGGTCATCAAGCGCGATGGTTCTCGTGCGGAGTTTGAGATTCAACGTATCATTAATGCCATTAAAAAAGCCGCAAGTGCGGTCAATATTTCCGATGAATTTTATTGCCACCAAATTGGGCAAGAAGTAGGGAATGAAATTTTCACCCGTCATCAAGGCGAGATTGATATTAATCAGATTCAAAAAATCGTTGAAGATAAATTGATGGCAAGTCGTTATCCTGAGATTGCTCGTGCGTATATCGAATATCGTCATGATCGTGATTTAGCCCGCGAAAAACGTAGCCAGCTAACAAAAGAAATTGAAGGCTTGATTGAACAAAGCAACGTAGAATTACTTAATGAAAACGCCAATAAAGACGCGAAAGTGATTCCAACGCAACGTGATTTGCTTGCTGGAATTGTGGCAAAACATTATGCCAAGCACCATATTCTTCCACGCGATGTGGTAGAGGCTCACGAAAAAGGTGAAATTCATTATCACGATTTAGATTACGCGCCGTTCTTTCCAATGTTTAACTGTATGTTAGTTGATTTAGAAGGGATGCTTTCTCGTGGTTTCAAAATGGGCAATGCGGAAATCGAACCCCTAAATCTATCGGCACCGCAACGGCAGTGACAGCACAAATTATCGCCCAAGTTGCCAGCCATATTTACGGTGGCACAACCATTAATCGTATTGATGAAGTGCTTTCCCCTTATGTGCAAATCAGTTACGAAAAACATCTCAAACATGCCCAAGAATGGAACGTGCCTGATGTTGAAGGTTATGCCAAAGCATTGATTGAAAAAGAATGTTTCGATGCCTTCCAATCCTTAGAATATGAAGTTAATACACTACATACTTCAAATGGGCAAACACCATTTGTGACCTTTGGTTTTGGTTTAGGTACAAGCTGGCAATCTCGCTTAATTCAGCAAGCTATTTTAAAAAATCGTATTCGTGGACTTGGAAAAAATCATAAAACACCAGTATTTCCAAAACTTGTTTTCACCATTAAAAAAGGCTTGAACCAAACTAAAGGCGATCCGAATTACGATATCAAACAACTCGCATTAGAATGCGCATCAAAACGTATGTATCCAGATATTCTCAATTACGATCAGGTTGTCAAAGTCACGGGCTCTTTTAAAGCCCCAATGGGATGCCGTAGCTTTTTAGGTGCATACGAAGAAAAAGGCCACGAAATTCACGATGGGCGTAATAATCTTGGCGTAGTGAGTTTGAATTTACCGCGTATCGCGTTGGAGTCCAAAAACGAAGAAGATTTCTACCGCACTTTAGATGAACGTTTGGCTATTGCGAAAAAAGCATTAATGACGCGTGTTGCCCGCCTTGAGAATACCAAAGCTCGCGTTGCTCCCATTCTTTATATGGAAGGTGCATGCGGAGTGCGGTTAAAAGCGGATGAAAATGTGGCACAAATTTTCAAAAATGGACGAGCCTCTATTTCGCTCGGCTATATCGGTATTCATGAAACCATTAATGCGCTATATAAAAAAGGGCATATTTTTGATGATGAACAATTACGCGAAAAAGGCATTGCGATTGTTCGCCACCTTAGTGAGGCAGTAAAACGCTGGCAAAAAGAAACTGGCTATGCCTTCAGCCTTTACTCCACGCCAAGTGAAAACTTATGCGACCGCTTCTGCCGTCTAGATACCAAAAAATTTGGCGTGATTGAAGGCGTCACGGATAAGGGCTACTACACGAACAGTTACCACTTAGATGTAGAAAAGAAAGTGAATCCTTACGACAAACTGGATTTTGAAATGTCATATCCCCCACTCGCCAGCGGCGGTTTTATTTGCTACGGCGAATATCCAAATATTCAACACAACTTAAAAGCATTGGAAGATGTGTGGGATTATAGCTACGATCGCGTACCTTACTACGGCACAAACACACCGATTGACGAGTGTTATGAATGTGGTTTCACTGGCGAGTTTGAATGTACCAGCAAAGGTTTTGTCTGCCCTAAATGTGGCAATCACGACAGCACAAAAGTGTCTGTCACTCGCCGCGTCTGTGGCTATCTAGGCAGCCCTGATGCCCGCCCATTTAATGCGGGAAAACAGGAAGAAGTGAAGAGAAGAGTTAAACACCTTTGATTTAACTCCCTAGCAAAACCAAATTTTTAAATGCGTTCTTTATTATACCAATTTTCGACCGCACTTCCCAATATTCCGAAAAAAATCACCGCACTATTACTTATCTTCTCGGAAACAAAAGTCAAAATTTAATATTCAATCAATAACCTCATCTCATCTTCTTAAAACATGGATATTAAACATTGATGATTTAATATTTCAGTGGTGAAAGCCAGAATATTTTTAGGAGAATTCGCTCAAGATTTTCTAGGGGGAAGTAATGGCTCTAGAACATTATCAGCAGCAATGCAGGTTAGGGCTAAAATCATCTTATGATACATGTGCAAATGCCTATTTTCTTTCAGGAGACACCATACTGCGAAACGTAATGTTAGCATTACGTGAAGAAGCCATTTTTCAGCATTAGAGTAAAAACATTACAACATAAAAATACCTCAGTCCAGTAATAAAAGCTTTTTTCTAAATGCCAAGCAAATGGTTTAGAACATAAAATGCAATGCCAAATGTTGGCGTGCCTGAAGACTTTACAGATGAAAATGTGATGCTAAAAAAAGGGTCAAACCTCGCCACAACCCTCAATGAAAAATTTGCGGCAGAGCGTCCAGTTTAGTACGTACCAAATATTTGAATAACCCATTTAACGGGACAAAATTGCCAGCCGAGCAATATTCTTGGTTTAAAACCAATGGTGAAACGCCGCTTGATATAAAAATTCAGCAATGTTTATTGGCTTATTTTTCAGATTTTCACTGTATTTTGACCGCACTTCATCCGCATAACGAAAAAGGCTTTTTACAAAGAAAATGAAAGTGGCAACCATTGATCATAGTATTGGTTCCATCGTCCGTTTGATTTAAATCACTGGCATTTGGACGAATGGAAAGCAATAATGCCTGAAGATGGCGAGACTTAGCTCGCGGGCAAATATATTCATCGCATTGGTAATTATCCGACAAAACAACAAGAAGCCGGACTTTTAAAACGAAGAGGAAAAAATGAGACCACTCTATTACACAATTTTGGCAACAGGTTGAAACCGCGCAAACCTTGAAATCCTATATTAAGAAATGTAGAAAATAAAAAGACTAAGTTCTATTACATTCTGAAACTTGTTTTTTTTAATGGAAATCATATTGCTATACTTATTGCAGTTACGCCATTAGTATCTTCTATTCGGCCCATCCTATAATACGTGCCCATAGCGGTAACTCATTACGCCAAATCTTCATCACTTGCCACTCTTTAGCAGCTGTGGTCTCAGTGCTTGTTTAGTCATGCTATCAATGCTTGAACCAGCTTCATCATCGTCAGAACCTGCTTGTAAGAATCTCCAGTTCTCATGAAGTAACTTAAAAGCCATCAAGTCAATTGAAAGCCCATCTGCATCCATTGCAGTTTTTAATTTATTGTTTCAATGATTTATCAAATAAGCGCAAAAACAAGAATTAAGAAATCAAAGCATACCCATGACTTCACGAAAAGTTGCTCACAAATTGTTTGCCAAAAACAACGTATCCGCCGAACAACCTGATAGTCGTTACAATACACACATGAATACGGTACAAACTGTCTCAACGCATAATTGAGCTGGTTCATAGCTATATTGGCAATAGAAATAATGCGCCTCTGTCATTAATGAGACATCTAATACATCACTTTGATTATAAATTGCACAAGAATTAGAATTATCTAGAGATACCATCGACATTTACCATAATTCTCATCAACATAATGGATCACTCATGCGCACAGGACAGTATTCGACATTATGACCGTGGTGCACAGTAACATTATGCCATAGAACAACCATCGTGAATATGGAACAATGATCGCCAAACGGAATTCCACCGTGACATATAAAATTGAATTCCAACCTGTCGCTGCGCACGCGAGGAATTGTCCAGCAACGTGGTCGCTCCGCCCTAAATGAAGCGAATCATTTCATCACGAAATTCTACAATCTCAATGATTTTGGGCTTGAACACACTTTCAATTCCGCCATGAAACATGAGTGTAATTGGCCAAAATTTGAGCGAAGATTATCTGCTATAGAAATTCAAATGCGCTATACATCAAACATCATCTATAGCATTTTTCGACCAACATTTACATCCCCACATTTAATCATAAAATAACCGAAGGTTTTCTATCAGCCAAAACAGGGATTAATGGAGAATCATCAATCATACATTAATATACTTAACTGCATCAAAAATGTATTTAATCATGTTGGTGAACCATTCAATATTCCGATCACATGGGTTTATGTTGTCTAATCAACGTTCGTAATATTGCAGCTACGTCAGTAAACCCTACCATTGATGGATTAAGTCTAAAAGATGGCAATATGCACGTCAAATCAGAAAACATAAAAGTCGATACCAATGTGCCAAGATGCAATAATACAGTAAGCGTAAAAAATACGCTACACAATTAATACCACGTATATCTGGATAAAGCCAATTTCCTTTTCTCTCATTAAGGTATTGAAAATTTTATGGCATTTTTAGCATGCCGTAAAATGAAATAAAAACAAACCGCACTTTTATAGCACTTTTAACCTCGAATATGTCGGATATAATCAACGACCCATTAATCTTTTTAGAGGGAAAACAAAATGGTTACATTACACACAAATTTTGGCGACATTAAAATTAAATTGGATTTTGATAAAGCTCCAGTTACGGCAGAAAATTTCTTAAATTACTGCAAAGAAGGTTGTTTTATAATAACACATTTTTCATCTGTTTTGATGCCTATGATTCATGCGGGAGGAGATAGGCAATATGCGCAAAAAGCAACGAAGCACCAACCAAACATGAAGCGAACAATCGTTTAAGCAACAAGCGTGGAAGCCATTCAATCACACAAGTACCATTTGTCATGCGACCGCACTATTTCCAAAGTGGCAGACAATGATTTCTTAACATTATCGTTCAAAACAAATGTTGGGTCGATTGAAGTCGTTAAAGATGAAAATGTGCAGTATTTCGTGAAGTGGTTGAAAAGTTGAAAAAATCAAAAAATGAAAAATTTGCAAAAGAGCGTAAATAAGACGTACATACCAAATATTTGAATAACACATTTAACGTCACAAGATTGCTAACAGAGGAATATTATTGGTTTAAAACAACATCGTCCAAAGAAGCTTGATATAAAATTCTAGCAATGTTTATTGGATCATTTTTCGACATACACTGTACGTTGATGGCAATTCATTGAAATGGTTAAAAAAGCTTTTTATTAGTTGGATTGAAAGTGGCAACGGACTGATCTTAGTATCCAGTTTCATCATCCATTTAATTTAAATTATTGGAAATAGCAAGCAATTGAAAGAAATAATGAATTAACAACACGAGGCTTTTTCAAAGTAAAAAGGACTCGCTAGATAATCAATTAATCTCAACAACAAAACATGAACGTCTGTATACATATTTATGAATAAGAGCGAAAAAATTACCTCAATTTTGCCAGGATGTTGTCAAAAAGTTCAAAGAGCTTACCTTGAAAGCAATCAATGCAAGCTCATTACTTAAAAAGTAGATAGAATAAGATATAGACTTCCGAGCGTAACGCCTTAAGCGATCATCATCGAAAGATGAGTTTTTAAACGCCATTGAGCGATGAATCCCATGTTCGTAATACGATTTTTATAGAGATAAAGATAATTATGCACAGCTTCAACACTACCGCATCTTGATCTCCACCAACAATCTTGCATTGGGCAATCATTGCTTGAATTATTGACAATGCATAAGCAACAGAATCTGCATGAAATAATGGTTCTGGCGGTGAATGAAGTGATTTTAAAATCATCCAAAATTGACCGCAAATGCCCGATAAGTCCATTGGCTTGGGCCGCATCCTCAGTTTATAACCTTTCAAGAACACGCGCGAAAATGATTTGATTCTGTTAGAACAAGCCTTATAAAAATCGTGATGCAAAATTGCACGGCAGTGGCAGAAAATTGGTTTAGCAAAACGCAGCGATTTTGATTTGCTCACCGTGAAGCTTTGTGCAAAGCAATGCACCTTTTGAGAAAGCCAACTTTACTTTGCAGCAATTTAACTGACAACGACAATATTCCGTTAATACGACATAACAAATTGTAACTTCTTTAAAACGATTTAATACATCTAAAATTGTCAAGAATTTGCCAAGAGATAGCTAAACGCTTTCTTGATCTAGGATAATAATACCGGATTGGATGCACTATTCACTTATGAACGCACCATAAACTCGTCAAGATCGCGCAATTTCATTTGCATTATGCTGGAACATTAAATCAGAGACATCGCCGTGAATATCGTTTTGAACGCCAACCTAATTGCAGTACATTGCAGAACATTCTAAATCCCAACCTGAACGACCTGAGCCTCAAGTTTAAAACCAACATGGCAAAAAAGCATTCAAAATTTTCAAAAGAACGACATACATTGAAATTATCTTGAATTCATTAATTTCAATACGTGCAATAGCTTAAAATTACTCAAGATGACGACGGGTCAATTTGCCTCTTATTATTTAAAGCTTTTGACTTCCAAATAATGGCGAAACTATCGATAACTTAAGTGTTTCCACTTGTTACTCAAGGCTTGAACTTTTTCAATAATAGCAGGAATAGAATAGGTTGCGTGAGTCTCAAACTTTAGGCGTAATACAATAAGTGCATCTAGATCGTTATACATGGCGTGTAGCTTAAGATAAACTAACTAATTGCATGTTTCCATGTCAACTAATGCACGATTGATGATATTGTTATGCAAGTCTGTAGTATTAGCGCGCATAAGTTAAATCGCAAGCCAAAGAATGTAAATAACGAACAATCACATTAAAGCGAACAAAAGTTCGTCCATGACAGATATGGCATAAGTCATAATCATTATAGTCACAAACATACATTCCCAATTTATTTACGTGGACAAGTGTAATGAATTCTTAAGCTATCGTGAAGGCCTTGAAAATGTATATCATTGATAAGATCGTAAAATGAAATGAAAAAAAACTGAACCATTAGAGCAATTTTACATCGATTGCAGATAATAAATTCCTTAATTTTAAACAGGGATAACAAAATGGTTAAATTACATAGAAATTTCAGCGACATTAGAATTAAATTGGATAATGCATAAAGCTACAGTTGACGACAGAAAATTTCTTAAATTAATGCAAAGTCGGTTATAATAATAACACAATTTTGAATCAATGTCATTGTTGGTGTTATCATTCACATTAAATGGTACGAAAAACGGTATGCGTGAAAATGCAAGTGAAAGCACTAATTTAAATTGAAGCGAATAATCTTGCAAGGCAATAAAGGTGCAAAAATTGCAATAGCAAGGACGTCAGATCCACATTCAACGACCGCACAATTTTTCATAAACGTGGCATACAATGATTTCTTAAATTATCGTTCAAAAGAAGTGTTTGGTCGAGAAGTCGTTCAAGAATAGGGCTATTCATTATTTGGTGAAGTGGTTCAAAAGATGAAAGTTGTTTATAAAATCAAAAAAGTGATAACAGGCAACAAAGGCTTTAATCAAGATGTTCCAACTAAAGATGTAGTGATTACAATGGTTTGAGTAAAATAATCCTGATTAGCAATAATTCCGGCATTTTTTATCGATTTAAATAAAAATGCTGATGCCTTTCTTCGACACTCAACGCATCTTGATTATCGCCAAAAATTGACTGGGGAACCGTTGTCACAGCTTATTGATAATGCTAAGCAAGCTGATCTGCAAAAAATACTGCTTGTCGCGGTGAAAGAAGCTGATTTTAAAACAATCCAAAATATGACCGCACTTTTTCCTCATAATATGTGCTATGGGCTTACGCTCCATCCTCTTTATATTCAAGAACACGCCAAAAATGATTTGATTCTGTTAGAACAAGCCTTAAAAAATCGTGATGCAAATTGCACGGCAATGGCAGAAATTGGTTTAGAACGCGCGATTCCTGATTTGCTCACCGATGAATTTTGGGCAAAGCAATGTCATGTTATTGAAAGCCAACTTTATTTGGCAAAGCAATTTAATTTACCCGTCAATATTCACAGTCGAAAAACCCATGATCAAATTTTTACTTTTTTAAAACGTATTCCATTATCTAAACTTGGCGTGGTACACGGTTTTTCAGGAAGCTACGATCAAGCTAAACGCTTTGTTGATCTAGGTTATAAAATCGGAGTTGGCGGCACTATCACTTATGAACGCGCCAATAAAACTCGTCAAGCAATCGCGAAGTTGCCGCTTGATGCCTTAGTGTTGGAAACAGACAGTCCAGATATGCCTGTATTTGGTTTTCAAGGCCAACCTAATCGACCAGAACGTATTGTGGAAAGTTTTAAAGCCCTTTGCACCTTAAGAAATGAACCTGCTGAATTGATTAAAAAACTTACATGGGAAAATGCTTGCCAGATTTTTTCTTGATCCACGTCACATTACTGAAATTATTTTGAATTAAATTGCAGTATTCAATGGCTTAAAATCCATGGTGACATCGGGCAATTATGCCTCTTATTATTTAGCGCTTTTGCCTTCCGAAAATGGCGAAACTATTGATAACTGGGTGCTTCCACTTGGCACTCAAGGCTTAACTTTTGAAGCTGATAGCTGGAATGGCTTAGGTATGCGTAGCAATGTTTCTTGCTTTATGCGCATGACCGATATGCCATTAGATCGTAGCTGGCGTGTAGCGTGGAACTCTCCCCTAATTACATGTATGCCATGGCAACTGGAGCAAAGATGAAAGCGTATTATTGTGCGGGTCTTATACATCATTAGTGGATTTATTTGAATCGGCATTACCTGATATTTTAATGCTCGAATTTTCTACGCCAAGTGCGGGAGAATTAAGTTCGTTATTAGAAAGTGAAATCTTAAGACAAAAATGTATTTTAGGCTTAGGCGTCATCAATCCTCGTTCTGATGAAGTGGAAACTGTAACACAAATTGTTCAGCGCGCAGAAAAAGCCTTAAATTACCTTCCACCAGAGCAAATATCAAAATTTCAGACAAAAAAATTGCCCCATTAAGGGGCAATCTTATCAATGCGCTAAAGTTACTTATAGCTTTAAACAACGATTAAATATGTTGGTTAATGAAGTTAGCTAATTGAGTTTTTGGTAATGCACCAACTTGAGTTGCAACAACTTGACCATTTTTAATCAATAATAATGTTGGGATACTACGAACACCAAATTGTGCTGGCGTTGCTTGGTTATCATCCACATTCATTTTCACGATTTTAACTTTACCTGCAAATTCAGGTGCAAGTTCATCTAACACTGGAGCAATCATTTTGCAAGGACCACACCAAGGTGCCCAAAAGTCTAATAAAACGGGGATATCTGAATTAACTACAACACTTTCAAAATCTGCGTCATTAATGTGTAATACTTCGCTCATTTTGTTTTCCTTATTTTGTGAATGGAATCCCTATATAAGGGCTTTTTTTAAACTTACAAGTGCGGTGCAGAATAACACCGTTTTAAAAAATGTAAACTAATCGTTTTAATTGCCAAAAGCTAAGACGGCAAAACAATATTTTCACACACTTTACCAGATTTTAATTTATAAACGTTTGATAAAGTCACGTCTGCAATATTGGTTAGTGCTTCTTCGGTTAAAAACGCTTGGTGACCTGTTAGCAATACATTATGGCAAGAAGATAAACGGCGGAAAATATCATCTTGAATCACTTCGTTAGACTTATCTTCAAAGAATAAATCACGCTCATTCTCATAAACGTCCATACCTAACGCACCGATTTTGCGCTGTTTTAACGCATCAATTGCAGCTTGAGTATCAATCAAAGAACCGCGACTCGTATTAACGATCATCACGCCATCTTTCATTTTTGCAAAAGCCTCGCGATTTAATAAATGATAGTTTTCTGGCGTTGCTGGGCAATGAAGCGTAATCACATGAGATTTAGCATAAAGCTCATCTAATTCAACATATTGTCCCCCCAGTTCTTCTACCACTGGATTTTTGAAAGGATCGTACGCCAAGATATTCATGCCAAAACCTTTCAAAATTCGCATCACTGCGATCCCGATTTTTCCTGTTCCGATTACGCCGACTGTGCGTCCGTACATATTGAAACCAATTAACCCCTCAAGAGAGAAATTCGCTTCTCGGGTACGCTGATAAGCACGATGAATTCGACGGTTCAGAGTCATCATCAAACCGATGGTATGTTCCGCCACCGCTTCAGGCGAATAAGCTGGAACGCGGACAACTTGGATGCCTAATTCTTGAGCTGCTTTTAAATCAACATTATTGAAACCGGCACAACGCAAAGCCACAATTTTCACACCAAGTGCGACTAATTTTTCTAATACTTTTCGGCTACCATTATCATTCACGAAAATGCATACTACTTCGCAATGTTCTGCCAAACGCACAGTGCTTTCGTTCAGCATAAAATCAAAAAATTCTAAATCGAAATTATATTTCGCGTTAATGAGCTCAATATATTTTCTGTCATAACTTTTAGTGCAATAGATTGCAATATCCATGGCTTGATCCAATTATTTTAACTTTGCAAAAGCCTGTAATAAGTCCGCTTTAATATCTTCTACATCTTCAATACCGACTGAAAAACGCAACAAGGTATATAGTAATCCCACGAGCTACACGCTCGGTTTCTGGAATATCCATATGAGTTTGAGTGGCAGGATAAGTAATAAAACTTTCTGTGCCGCCTAGACTTTCTACAAAAGTAATCAATTTAACTGGATTTTAAGAATGTATTAACCCAAGCTTCATCTTGCAAACGGAAAGACAACATTCCAACTTTATTCCGGATAAAGCACCGATTCCACTTGCGGTTGATCTTTTAAAAATTCCGCCTATGGTTTGTGAAATTACTACATGGCATTTCAAACGCAAAGAAAGTGTCTTCATACCGCGAATAGCCAGCCAAGAATCAAAAGAAGAAAGCACCGCACCTGCACCATTTTGAATATAAGCAATTCGATCACAAAGTGCTTGTCCTTTCGCAACAATCAACCCAACAAGTGCATCATTATGACCAGCAATATATTTAGTTCCACTGTGAATTACCACATCCGCACCTAAATCTAACGGACGAGAAAGCACAGGCGTTAAAAACGTATTATCCACGATCAACATTAAGTTATGTTTTTTCGAAAGTTTTGCAATTTCAACCACATCACATTCTTCCATTAAAGGATTTGATGGGGTTTCAATAAAAATCGCTTTCGTATTTGGGTTAATGGCAGCCTCAATTTCTGAAGCAGATGCTGTATTAACATAAACAGGTTTTACACTATTGTTATTTTTATAAGAAAAATCTAATAATCGATAAGTACCACCATACACATCGCTAAAAACAATCCATTCATCTGGGGCGGTAAAAAGCGTCATCAAAACTTGAATTGCAGCCATACCAGAAGAAAACGCAAAACCACGATCTCCATTCTCTAATTTAGCTATCGTTTCTTCTAATACTGTGCGAGTTGGATTTTTGGTACGTGTGTAATCAAATCACGTACTTTCACCGATACCACAATGAACATAAGCCGTAGAAAGAAAAATTGGTGCAGAAACCGCGCCCGTACGCTCATCACTGCGATTGCCAGCTTGAGCTAATAAAGTATCAATAGCATATTGTTGTGTCATAACATCCTCTAAAAATAATGAAAAAATTGACCGCACTTTACGTGTTAAAAAACGTTTAGCATTTTGGCACAAAGGAAAAAGTGATAAAAGTAGAAATTAGAAAATTACATAAAATTTCATTTTTCCATCATTTTCTGTGATTTATTTGAACAAAATGAACTTTTTTTAAACGGTTAGACAATCTTTTTAAATCTGTAATTGACAGTTATCTGAATTTCCGTAAAATGCGCACCACTAACAGCGAATGCGGGAATAGCTCAGTTGGTAGAGCACGACCTTGCCAAGGTCGGGGTCGCGAGTTCGAGCCTCGTTTCCCGCTCCAATTCGTGGCGTGTTAGCAAAGCGGTTATGCACTGGATTGCAAATCCATGTAGCTCAGTTCGACTCCAGGACACGCCTCCATAATACGCAAATGTTAGTTGTCTATGTGCCCGAGTGGTGGAATCGGTAGACACAAGGGATTTAAAATCCCTCGCCTTTCGAGGCGTGCCAGTTCAAGTCTGGCTTCGGGCACCATTTAAACACCAATCAATAATCAGTAGAAAATTTATTTTAAAATCAGTCTTTAAGGGTCGTTAGCTCAGGCAGTACGGACTTTTAGACCGTTACGAAAAAACCTTATAATATTACCACCGCTTAAACTAAAGCCAGCACCGTAAAAAGTACATTATGGTACCGATATTAAGGCGTTCTATACTGCCACAATATAAGAACTATTCTTATCGAAACTAATACTCAATCAACCATAAGCTAATATTATTTTTAAACTTAAAAGCTAAGGTAACATTTATGAGTATCTAAAACCTCGAAAAATAGAACCTAACCATATCACTACAAAAATATCCAATGCTAATTTCCAAATAATTAAATCAAATGATCCAGCAAACCTTGTAACTCAAATCTAAGTAATGCAAATGATTATGCAAATCGACATAACCACCTAATAAAAAACACTGATAATGATGAAATTATCGAGGTGTGATACACAAGCAAATACCCACTTTATCTGTCTATAAGTCTGATCTTAACACCTGATAAGCTACTCTGCCATAAGCTTACATAAATACTTTCTACTAAAGCATTTATACCTGTAACTATCGGTCTGTATCTACATCTACGAACCTTTAAATCAGTCGAATCCAAACTATCTCGTGTTAAAGCAATCTCAAATCTCCGAAAATTATTTGGGTGACTTAAATTTCCATTCAACGATTGCAATGTCGTATTCGCCGCCAATTTTCATGATAGCAAAACTTTCCTTGCTTTATCAGTGGCTGTGAATGTAACATCTCGAGTATCGGCAACCCAGACATTGCCAATTAATCGCCATAGTTAAGGTGAATATCCTATTAGCAAAGAACTTTTTTGCTAATTAAACCAACAATTTAAAACAGAGTAAGATAAACCAATCAAAAAGAAAGGCTAACATGACTGATAAACTGATTGCTAATATTGAAGCAGAAAGCGCCATCATTGAAGATCTCATGAATGATAATGACAATTATCACGAGATCGCAAAGTTAATCCGCACAGATAATTCTCATATCTAAAATCATGAAAGCTCATTCTCGGAAAGGAGTTAGTCATCTATTAACACCAGGAAAACCTGCTGATATTTTAACATTCGATAAATAATTCAAAGCAAAAAAACACATTGATCAGATGGCGTAATTAGCATACTTAGATGACATTATTCACAATACTAATTTTGAATCCAATGTCACTGCGCATGCGAGTTGATTTCGCATTACAGCAAAAAACTTCGTTTAACGCACTCTGGGCTAGTTCAACGCAACTGAAATGCAAGCTTCAAAAAATAAAATTCAATTCACTTCTTCTGAGGTAAGTGAAGATAAACAATACTCCAAAATTATCATGAACAAGAGCCGGATGGACTTGCTCATCATTAATGCAACTATCTTGCGAATCCAATCTCTCATGCAAACGTACGCTATGAATGCCTATGCAGATAATGGAACTCCAACAGGAATTATTGCATCACATAAAGCGACAACAGACGATGAACAAGGTCAACTTATCATTATTCCAGATAGTCCAGCAACGCCTAAAAAAACAGTTGCACAAAAGATTGCAACAAAAACGTTAGATAAATATCCTACAACGATATCCAATTTTAAATACAGGAAAAGCCAACACATCAACTATTTGAACGTATTATAGCATTGCGAAATCACATCAGAAAGCAAATCAATTCGTCAAGCAGACGAAGCATGAAGAAGTAGAATCGCCTAGCCTGCACATACCATGCCGACAACACGAAAGAATGGATAGATCCTTAATTACTTCAACTGAAACTAAATTAAACATCGATAAATAGATAAAGTACGTATCACACTCGTTTATACGCAAAACTGCTCAGATTTCACAGATCACAAGCAACTAATGAAACTCAACCTAAAACGAAAATGAGCAATTAAAAATTGACGAAATAGCAAATGGTAAAATGAAAGTAGCAGAAAAAACGTCGATGCCGATGAATACAATATCTCAACCAAAACGAGTTCCAAAAAATCAAGATAAAAATCGACAAATATTGCTAAGTTACGTGAATACCAATAACAAGAACAACATGCCGACCTCATCATTCAATTCAATCGACATAAGACCTATAACGATCACACAGTAACAAAATGACATACGGAAATCATCATTACGAAACAGCATAATGGCACTCATTAGCAACAGTAAAAACACTGATAACAAGCAATACATAATCTTTTGAGAATTAAACGCACAGGATACATTTTACGCATAATAAATTAATAGCAAAAGATAAAAGACAACATAAGCAATTAGACACAATTACGAATTGATTACAGGATAAACACATGAAAAAACAGCCTGAACCTAATCGAACACCAACAGCAATGCATTATCATGAGCAATAAAAACAAATAACCACCACAATAGATCAATTGCGCCCTTTGCAACAAAACCTTCGTAGACTCGTAATCCAGCGAGAAATCATTAAACAGGAAATCCTTAATTATTGTAATGATCATAAACCAAATATTACGCAAACACCCACGAACCAATCAAACCACCCATGCAACATGGCAATAAAAGTATTAAAGAAATCATCGACTGTTAATAGAGAGGCATAATCAACGATTTTCACTTAATGCAGCTTCTATAAAGTGGAATTTTGAGATGCTACAATAAAGCAGCAGAAATACACCTGCAGTTGCTAATTTAATACAACATGTCCAAATACTGACTTCTCCGCTATTGGCAAAACGTTCAGATATTCAGCAAGAGAAAGAATGCTGCCAAAAAAAGTTCGGATGATGATTTCTCCTAGAGAGCTTTCAAAACACTTACAAAAAAATTGGAATATCATTGGCTGGACCAGGATAAAGAACCTAAGAATTTGCGTTATACAGCTTAATCAAAATATCCCGCATATACAAAGTAAAGGTTTAAATAATGCGCCAATTGCTAAAGTACTTACGAAAAAAAGTAACTCCTTTTACATTGTATTTTCAAAATTATGAAAAAAAACACCTAAAAAAACAATAGTTCAAACGCCCGGAGCCTGTCAAACAGAAAGTGATGACACATCTTCAACCCCCACAATTTAAACATAATGAAAGACTAACCAGAACTTTATCATAGCAAAGGAAAAACGGATAAAATGATCCAGCAAAATCTCATAGTCCTCCACCAGCAAAAAAAAATGCGAAAAAGAGAAATAAAAGAAGAAAGTCCCAAACTTCAAAATACAGAAAAATGACAAATCGTATCTAAGAAACAAACCTAGTCCAATAAATTTCGTGTAAATAGCCACACATAGTGATAAAAGAAAACCAGAAGGAGCAAGAATAACCTGCAACAGAATTCAGCAAAAAAAAAAACGGCTTCCAATATAGAAGAAACCCCCAATCAAATCCCTTGATACCATAATAATTACCGGCGCCAGTATCCAAGACCAAACAAAAAACTGCAATCCTCGTTAAGGCATATCAAGCGGGATTCAAACCACACGCTTGATCGAGGAAAAATACCATGCAAGAGGGGAAAAGAAAAGAATCAACAGACCAAAAACGCAAACCAGTGAACGCATTAAAACAGATTAAGGTTTGTATCGACCAAGTAAAGCAAATCAGATAAACAACCCGTCTCGAGAAAAAGCTAACACTTAGAAGCAATACGAAACTGAACGAAGATCGACAAAAAATTGCAGATCGTTTAAATGAACAACGACCGACCAACAAGGCTCCATTGAATGTATTAATTCAGATTAATATCAGCGATGAAGAAAGTAAATCAGGTATTCAACCTGAGGAAATGTGCTAACACTAGCAAAACACATCGAAAATTTACCGCACTTATGCCTACGTGGCTTAATGGCAATACCACACCAACAAATAAAATCGCTGAACAAGAAGCCGTGTTCAGAAAAATGTCAGACCTATTTGAACAACTTAAACAAGTCTTACCCAATCAACAAATTGATACACTTTCTATGGGAATGACGGATGATATGCCGAGCGCAATAAAATGCGGTTCTACAATGGTACGCATTGGCACTGCGATTTTTAGTTGCGAGGTATTAACATCACAAAATAAATAATCATGGAATAAGGCTCGAATTTAAAACAAGCCTTATTTCTTAATGAAAATTTAAATGCCAGTACTCTCGCCACATTTTGAGCGGTAGAAATTAAATTTTGTTCGCCTTGTTTGAGAATATCCGATAAATCGCCAAAGTTGGTGAATAATAGGGAATACCGCATCAATACCGTGATCAAACACCACATCATAATCTTCACGCAAACACCCTGCGATGGCGATCACTGGCTTATTGAACTGTTTTGCCGTACGCGCCACACCAATTGGCGTTTTACCCATAATACTTTGTGCATCTGTTAGCCCTTCACCCGTAATCACTACATCAGCATCTTTTACATAGTCAATTAAATGTAACCGGTCACAACACAATTTGTATGCCTGCTTTCAGTTGTACGCTTGGTAATAATAGCAAGCCACCACCCATACCACCAGCACCTGCGCCATCCTGATCACGAATTTGTTTACCGCAATCGCGTTCGGCAATTTCAGCAAAATGCGAAAGTGCAGCATCAAGTTGTTTCACCATTTCAGGCGTTGCGCCTTTTGTGGTCCAAAAATGGCAGATGCACCACAAACAATACGTAA
>OV298644.1:124975-373843 GCA_923172585.1 Haemophilus influenzae
TTACGTATTGCTATTTTTAACCGCACTTTGCGCACAATTAGAATGCAAACCTTTAACGCTTTAGCGGATGCACTCAATTTATTGAGCGAGACGGAACGTTTACTCACGCAAACAAATCGCACAGCATTCACCCAATTACTCAAACCTGTTAATTGGCAGCCTTTATTAGACGAAATTTAAATTCTTCCATGAAACCAACCGCAATTTTTTTAATGGGCCCAACAGCCTCAGGTAAAACAGATTTAGCCATTCAACTACGAAGCCAACTTCCAGTCGAAGTGATTAGTGTGGATTCAGCTCTTATTTATAAGGGAATGGATATTGGCACAGCGAAACCATCAAAAGAAGAACTTGCCCTTGCGCCTCACCGTTTAATTGATATTTTAGATCCATCAGAAAGCTGCTCCGGCACGAATTTCCGCGATGATGCACTACGCGAAATGGCGGATATTACCGCACAAGGCAAAATCCCGTTACTAGTGGGTGGCACGGATGTTGTATTACAAAGCCTTAATCGAAGGGCTTTCTCCCTTGCCTTCTGCTGATGAAAATATTCGTGCCGATCTTGAACAAAAAGCAAGCCAACAAGGTTGGGCAGCATTGCATACAGAACTCGCCAAAATCGATCCCATTTCTGCCGCCCGAATTAATCCGGAGTGGATTCCCAACGAATCAATCGTGCTTTAGAGGTTTTTTATATCACAGGAAAATCACTCACAGAGCTGACTGAAGAAAAAGGCGAAGCCTTGCCTTATGATTTTGTGCAATTTGCAATTGCGCCGCAAGATCGCCATGTTTTGCATGAACGCATCGAAGAACGCTTTCATAAAATGATTGAACTGGGCTTTCAAGAAGAGAAAACTTTATACGCGTGGCGATTTAAATATCAATCTGCCGTCAATTCGCTGTGTAGGGTATCGTCAAATGTGGGAATATTTGCAAGGTGATTACGAGGAAATGATTTTCCGTGGTATTTGTGCAACGCGCCAACTTGCAAAACGCCAGCTCACTCTGCTGCGCGGCTGGAAAACACCAATACAATGGCTAGATAGTTTACAACCTCAACAAGCGAAAGAAACTGTATTACGTCACTTAGATTCTATCAAAAGGTTAGAAAAATGACCGCACTTTCTGCCCTCATCGAACAAAAATTACAATCTATTGGCACAATCCTGTGCCAATCTTTTCCAGAACTTTCCCCAGAAAATTCACGAAGCCATTCAACAAAATTCAAATCATCCAGAACTGCCTGTTTATCAATTAGGCTATGCCATAGCAATGTCTGACTTTGTGGAAAAAGTCTTGCAAAAATACCCGCACTTAGTGAAACAATGGTGGGAAAATCCCCCTGTTTTGCAGATTGCACTGCCTATATTTTCGAACGCTTGAATAGAGAGTTAGCCAATGTACATGACGAAAACTGCACTCTATCAAACATTACGCCAATTCCGTAACATTGAAATGGCAAAATTAAGTTTTTGTCAAAGTTTGAATCTTGCCACTGTTGAGGAAATTTTTGTTCAGCTTTCACAACTTGCAGAGAGTTTAATTATCGCTACCCGCGATTGGCTTTATCATCAAGCCTGTGCGGAGATAGGCACACCAATGGATGAACAAGGCAATCCGCAGCAGCTTTATATTCTAGGAATGGGGAAATTAGGCGGCTTTGAATCAAATTTTCCTCAGATATTGATTTAATTTTTACTTATCCATCACAAGGGGAAACGTCCGTTGAGAAATACGAATGCTCGACGTTCTGTAGATAATACGAAATTTTTCACACGTTTAGGACAACGCCTTATTTCTGCCTTAGATGAATTTACCTCTGGATGGTTTTGTATATCGAACCGATATACGCTTGCGCCCATTTGGTGACAAGGCGCGCTTGTTCTCAGCTTTGCAGCAATGGAACAATATTATCAAGATCAAGGTCGAGATTGGGAACGCTATGCAATGATTAAAGGGCGAGTATTGGGCGTACAAACAAAGCGATCCCAACGTATCTAAATTGCAAAAAATGTTACGCCCTTGTGTATCGTCGCTATATTGACTTTAGTGTGATTCAATCTTACGTGAAATGAAAGGCAAAATTGAGCGAGAAGTACGCCGTCGTGGTTTGAAAGATAATATTAAACTAGGTGCTGGTGGTATTCGTGAAGTCGAATTTATCGTACAAGTTTTTCAACTCATTCGAGGCGGGCGAGAAATCAATCTGCAACAACATTCACTCTAAAGATCTTGCCTGAAATTACCAAACTAGGATTAATTACTGAACAACAATTCCACGATTTACGTGAAAGTTATATTTTTTTACGCCGCGTAGAAAACATTCTACAAGCCATTAACGATCAACAAACGCAAACACTACCAACCGATGAAATAGATCAAATTCGTTTAGTCGAGGCATGTAAAACTTTCACCTGTTTAAATGAAAATAATCAAACCATTGAAAAACATTATCCAATAGAAAATTGGGACGATTTTTACCGCACTTTACAACAAAAACAAGAAAAAGTGCGGGCAGTATTTACTCAATTAATCGGTGATGAATACGATGAGGCTTCACAAACTAATAGCCACGGCAAGATTTTTTTAGAAGCAGATTTTGAGGATATTGAACAAACATTATTAGAGAGTGGTGTATCAGAAAATAATATTGATGAAGTTTTTAGAAAAGCTTGCTCAATTCAAAGACGGCCTAAATCACAGAGTGATTGGTTCGCGTGGGCGTGATGTATTAAGTCATTTGATGCCAACAGTACTTGCACTCATTTTTGAACAAGAAAAATTACCGCACTTTGCTCCCCGAATACTGAACATTATTGAAAAATTTCGAGTTCGCACGACTTATTTAGAATTATTATTGGAAAACTGTGCCCTTCAGCAAGTTATTGAACTTTGTGCGCAGTCTCAACTTATTTCAGAACAATTGGCGCGCCATCCTATCTTATTAGATGAATTGCTTAATACGGAAGCACTACGTCATCCTTTGCCATTTACCCAATATCCTACAGAGTTACACCAATATTTGCTTCGTTTCCCCCTGATGATGAAGAACAGCTTATCGATGTTTACGTCAATTTAAACAAGCAACCCTATTAAAAGTGGCAGCGGCAGATATTTTAGGTGCATTGCCAGTAATGAAAGTAAGCGATCATTTAACCTATCTTGTTGAAGCTATTATTGAAGTGGTTGTGACTAGCTTGGAAACAAGTGTTCCTAGATTTGGCGTGCCTGAACATTTACAAAATAATGAAAAAGGATTTTTAGTTATTGGTTATGGAAAACTTGGTGGTATTGAACTAAGCTATAAATCCGATTTAGACCTCGTATTTTTGTACAATGCCGTAGAAAATCAAACAACAGGTGGCAAAGTGATTGATAGCAATCAATTTTACCTACGCTTGGCACAAAAGATTGTGAGTATTTTCAAAGATAACACTTCCGCTGGCGTACTTTATGAGGCAGATATGCGCCTGCGCCCTTCTGGCGATGCTGAAGCCGATTGGCTGCTCTCTTCGGCATTTTCCATTATCAATTGAATGACGCTTGACATGGGAAAACAAGCACTTGTGCGCGCTCGTCCAATATTTGGCGAATCATTCCTAAAGCTAAATTTGAGCATATCCGCCAACAAGTGCTTTCTGCATCACGAGATATCGAACAATTAAAACAAGATGCTGTTGAGATGCTGAAAAAATACTTGCCCATTTATCTCACTCAAAACACAGTGAATTTAACCTTAAACAGATCGCGGTGGCATTACAGATATAGAATTTATTGCTCAATATTTAATGTAAGTATTAATACCCAAGGCTAACAAATCCACAAAAAAAACAACAACGAACAGAAAAGGTCAAACAATGTACGTATTTACAACGATATGGCAGAGGCTAAAATTATTAGCCAAACAGACTGCAAACGCTTTAAAACAAAAAGATATCGAGATACACAAAACCATCCATTCATCATTTAAATTTGTTGGGTAAATCTTCCGTTGTGGAAATAACAGCGAATTTGGTAAAGAGCAGGGTCATTTATTCAAGCATTTTGGGATAGGTTATTTGTATCCTAAAATATGGCTTGTGGACGTTTCAAAATAGCCTTCATCACAAATCTTCTTGAAACCTCGCAAAAACTAAATATTCAATCCTATTTTTAATGAACCAAATCTAACATTTCCTGTGCATTGGCTAAAGCCAATACTCGTGATTTCACTTCCGCCCAAGAGTCTTGCCCAAACGCAGGTACACGTTCAGATTGTGAAAGTGCAGTCATTTTTGTTTCAGTTTTATTATCCACAGTAAATTTTTCCACATTAAACTGATGATGGCCATGCATTCAAAGCAACTTGTGGCAAGTGGGTTACGCATAATACTTGGCAGCGCTCACTTAATTGACGTAAAAGTTTTCCGACAACACTTGCTGTTTTTCCGCTAATGCCAACGCCCACTCCACCAATAAATCAAAGAAGGAAGAGCTGGAATAGATCAGAAGATCAGAAAACTAAGAACTGAACGGCTAAAGAAATACGAGAAAGCTCACCACCAGAGGCAATTTTAGCTAATGGCGGCGGCGGTTGTTCTCCTAAATTACTACGCAAAGTGAAAAATCACATTATCCCGCACCATTTGCAACCCACTCTATTCCAAATCCGTATTCAACTCTACATAAAATTCAGCGTTTTCCATTGCAAGTTGTTTTATCGACTGTGTGACATTGTGCGCTAAGCGGGTTGCAGATTGCTGACGACTTGCTGTTAATGCTGTAGCCGTTGCTTGCATTTGTTCAAATGCGAGTTTTTCTTGCTCAATCAACACATCTTCACTTTCAGAAAAATCCAAAAGTGCGGTTAAAACTGCTTGCTTTTAATTTTTTGTGCTGTTCTACAAGATCTTCAGGTTTAACTTGATGTTTACGAGCAACAAGTAAAGAAAGACTGTAATACCTCTTGTGTTCGATTTCCTGTAAAAGCTGAGGATCTTGCTCGATATTACTTGATAAATTTTGCACTTCACTGGTTGCTTCTTGCACTTGAATCAACGCATCATTCAACATATTTTGCACTTCAGCATAATGCGAATCAAAATCAGGTTCTAACTACATCTAATACAATACATTGTGTCGCACGATAAAGCAAACTATCGATATTTACGGTGTCATTTTCACTTAAAATTTGCAGTGCAGGGCAGAGGGAAAGTTGAGATAGCCGTTCGACTGCAAGACAAAAACGACGCTGCTCAGATAAACAACGTTCTTCAAATACTAATTTCCTAAATATTAATTTGGTTAAAAAGCATCTAAATCCATCCACACTCAACCACTGTAAAAGCTGCGTAAAAGTGCTTTACATGCTCCGCCACTTTCCGCCACTTGATGAAAGGTTTAAACTGAATTTGAAGATTTTTTCCATGTCCGATAATCTAAACACATCACACAAAAGAAATTCAGGATGAGCGGCAAAATTATCAACTAACTGAAGCTGATAGTCATTTTTTAACAATAATTGAGAAGCGTGTTGCCCATTAATATGAACAAGATATTGAGCAATAACTTCAATTGAGAAATGGAGAAGCGGATACTACGAGTAATAAAAGAATAAAAACGTCAGAACGTCCATCAAGCATGCAACGTAAATACAACCAGAAAAAATAACTGCAACCTGTAATTATCGCGCACTCAACCAATGACATACCAAGATCAAACCAGTCTAGAAGCAAGGCATCAATTGCGCATGCTATTAGCGCAAACAATTGACACAAATTTACGCACACGACTCGTGTTCCCGTACACGCAACAGCGAGAGACCTAACCCCTAGTTGCCCGAAGAAAGACAAAAAACCTAAACGCTAAATCAATTGTCCGGTACTAGAACGAACGTAACTCAACACTAGTGATATAAAAAGTTAAGGAGCAGATCAACCCCCTCGCCAATTCAAGAACAAGCTAACGAACAAGCGACAAATATTATTTAAATAAGTTAAAGATGTTTGCATGCATAATACTATAACTAAAAGATTTAATTCATAAAAACGATTATAACAATATAAAGTCAAATACATTTAATAAAAGTATAATTATAAAATGATATAACAAACTAAATGCTTCTTAACATAATATCAACAATATAATTAAACAGAAAAATAATCTGAAATAAAAGCTCGTAATAATTTAGAGATATTACAAAAAAACCAATCGGGATATGCTAGCTCTATAACAAAGCACCACTTCATAATGTGGAAAATGGTAAGAAAAGAATCGCATTATAATGCCCCATATCAAAAGAGGTCGAGACAGATAATGTACAACTAAGCAACGATATAACATGATCGCAGTCAAGCAACAAGCGAAAAGTCAAAATAAGACGTGACGTTGGAGCAAACAATTAATAAATATGGTTGTGAAAATCAAACATTTGAACAAATGAAAGAAGAATAATAAGCGCATTAATTGAGCGCAGATGAATAAATGCTTAAAATTTCACTTAATGCTGGAGATTTATCATTCAATAAACGAGTTAAAACACAATAAATACGCAATCTTCCCAGCAAAAATCAACCACGTAAATAAACACAATGCTGGTTATACGATCTCAAATTCAACATCGATTTAATATCCAAAATAAACGGATTAACATCAATCAAAAGAAGAAAAAAAAATTAGATAGAGCCCTCTAAACAAACACAATGCCAATAGGCCTCAATGGCCAATTACTTCAGCTAAATATAACTAATCTACCAGGATTTCAAGGAAAAAATTAATGGCATTTTATACCAACACTTGATAACCACGTTCCATTAACCAATGAAATAAGTTTTTGTGACATTATTAAAGTCATTGCACTGGAGCTTACCTACAAGAGCAATGGTTTAAAAGAAGATAAATGATTCATAAAATGACCGCACTTGAATTTAACATTTTCGTCATTATATCGTTTTTTGCTACACTATGCCCAATTACGATTAATCAATTTTGTTTTACGGAGAAAAATGTCAGAACAAAAACAAAAAATACATAAAAACCAAAGTAAAAATCGAACGATCAAAATGAACAACAAAAAGCACACTATTTCAAGAATTTGATCCTTTAGAAGAAGCTATTTGCCGCGTGCAAGAGCTTGAAGACAACCAAAAATAAATTAAAAGAAGAAGCAAATAAAAAAAACAAGATCTTACTTAACTCTCGTGCTGAAATGAAAATCTTCGTCGTCGTACTGAACAAGACGTAGAAAAAGCACATAAATTCGCTTTGGAAAAATTTTCAAAAGACATTTGAAGAATACTCAGCAATAACCTGGAGAGAGCGCTTGCCACTCCAGCAAATAAAGAAGAAGAAATCATAAGTAACACACTTAATGACGAAATTGAACTTACCTTAAAAAATAGTTGAACACCTTTGGGAATTTAGCACGGAAAATTGGAGTGTGGAGAAGCATATACTAAAGAACATCATCAAGTTCAATGCAACCTGCTGAAGCAGAAGAACATCAAATTAGCGTCGTATTGCAAAAAGGCTACACCTTAAGTGGTCGAGTCATTCGCCCAGCGATGGTAATGGTGCCAGCATATTTAACATTGTACAATTTGGCGTAAATAAGGAGTTTTTAAACATTTAATCATAACTGACATAAACTAATTACAAATGAACTGTAAAGAATATCACCACAAATCATAGCCTATTTAAAAGCCAACACCTCAAGAAGATGAATCAGACACAAGCAATCGTATGAATCAGCAAAAACTTACAAAATATGTACAAGATAACAAAAGATATTACGATTTTCAAAGATCATAATAATACTCTAGATTTAACACTTTATCTCGTAAAATTACACGAAAGCCGACAAGCTCATAATAAGGTACAATTGGTATAATTATTCACAAAATAGAAAATTCTATTTACATCTGTTGAGCTAAAATAATCAAGCTGATGCAGAGACTAATCATATAGATTAGAATAACTACTTTTCCAATAACAAACAACATAATACAAATAAGTGAATAATTACATACTAAATGGCTTTATTCCTGATCATAAGTATGTGATGCAATATTACGATATACACGATAAGCAACCCATTTTGACATATCTTCAATCAAACCAAATCTCAATGCTTCTCGCAAAATATCCTTAAATCCATAAGCCCCAATGTCATCGGTATTAATTGCATCTTATAAGCCAGGCGCTTTCATAAACTTGATCATAAAAAATATACTAATTGAAATATTATTGCATATCACGATAAGCAATCCAGGTTGAATCAAACAATTTTCAAATCAAAACACGCAATGCTCTCACAAATATAATATAACGATAAGACATGTAATCAGAATTAAATGCATCTTTTAAAATCACAAATTAAATATTACACTTATCATTTACCACATTGAAATTTCTCATAAAACCTACCAACACAAAGTAATCATAAACTATTGACACTAAAATCAAAAATGATTTGAACAGAAATCAAAATTGACATGCGAGATTAGCCTAAACAAACAAAATCTGACTAAATTATCTTAAACAAAGTCTATCTATAACTAAATTAACTATACTTTAAATACCGTCTAATACACCACATAGAATTTCGCAAAAACTACAACATATTAGATCAATATAATGACATAAATTAAAAACAAATTAGCGGAGATGATACACGAGCAACAATTTGAGGTGCAACATACGTCAAAAAAATTAAAAAAGAAACAAGATCTAACTTAACAAAAAGCCGATAACAATACATGACAGCAGTGTGGAAAAAATTCCAATCAATATGGCAATGAAAATGGCCGAACATGTCAGAAATACGAATATTGAATCAATCATCAAGGCGAAAATTGTTGTCATCAAGTAGGGCAAGAACGTGGGATGAAAATTACTAGCTATGCGTATTGCGAAAAAATCCAGAGTGCTCAATAGCGTAGAAGAGTAATATTGCCAACACAGATCGTGGAAGAGCGTGAGTTAAAGAAATCGCAACCAAGATAAAGCAAAAGAAAAACGAAAAGCAGACACGAAACGAATGCACGAACAAAGTAGAAGCACTTAATGAAAACGCCAATAAAGACTCGTGAAAGATCGATTACCAACGCAACGTGATTTAGCTGGCTGGAACGGAGGCAGAAAAAATATGACAAGAACCATATTCTACCACGCGAACTGTGGAATAGCTAAAGAGATCACGAAAAAGGTGAAATACATGATTCACGATCTAGGATTACGCCGTTCATCCCAATGCTTAACAGCATGACCAGCTGAATTTAGAGAGGCATGCTTTCTCGGAGTTTCAAAATGGGCAATGCGGAAAGCGAACCCCCTAAATCTATCGGCACCGCAACGGCAGTGACAGCACAAATTATATGCCCAATGGAGCCATTTAATGGGGCAAACAACCACTAATCCTATTGATGAAGTACTTGCCCTTAAATGCATGACAGTACAAGATTAAACGGCACAAACAGCCAAAACATATGCATTACGATGGAACGTCTCATGCATATTGAAGAATTATAGATTGAGTAAGAATTAAGTGAAAATGACTTAAACGACTAACAACATATCGTTAAACCTATATACTGATAATAAGCAACACATCAACTGGACATTCAGCTTATGTCAAGCATGATAGAATAAAAAATCTGTAATCCAGCATAGCAAAATTAAAATTAATACAACAACATTAAATGGCCAAAAAAACCAGTTTGGACCTTATAATTATGGAAAACCATAATCAAAAGGCGATTAAAGAACTTAAAATATCCGACATCAAAGCAATCTGAAGAAAATCGAATCATCGATCATGGCAAAATAATCACATCAGAACAGCAGTATCAAAACTTGTTAATCCCCAATCAAAATGCGATCACAATTAAAGGCGCAAACGAATTACCGACTCTCGAAAAATCCCAAAATAGAGGCGTAAAAATTTAGTGATTGACGTAAAATTTGCAGTAGACATTCAGATGGCCAAAAACTATTGCGTAGGATACCAATTACGCTATAGCAAGTTATGCTACAGCAAGAAAAAGATTATCGAGTGTCACCTGCTAATAACATAGGCTAATGATTACAATAGACCGATACTTGCACACCTAATGCAAGATGTATACAGACCTGCGTTGCTCAAATCTGTTAAATGCGAAAAAAGTATCAAATACGGAAAAGCGAAAAAAACAGCTCGAAACTTATTCGGTATAACAAGACAAGCATGAATCGCGACTTAAGCTATGCCATTGTGGTATCATAAAACGCATAAATACGCTAGATAAAAAGCGCTACTATTGAGATCATGAACAATTACGCAAAAAGAAATAGCGAATAGTCTCGCCACCGTTAAGTCAGAAAAATTATGAACGCTACATAACTGTGGAAAAAGAAACGCTGGCTTAAAGAATCACGCATGAAAGCCCTTTACTCCACGCCAACTGAAAACTTAGATGCGAAAAAATTCGGCGTCCTGAAGACACCAAAAAAATTTGGCGCAAATGAACGCGTCACCGACTAAGGGCGACTACACGAACGAGTTACCACTTAGAAGTAGAAAAGAAAGTGAACTACGACAAACCATATTGAAATGTCATGAATCCCACTCGCCAGCGGCGGTTTTATTTGCTACAGGGCGAATATACAAATATTCAACACAACTTAAAAGCATTGGAAGATGTGTAGGATTATAACGATCGGTCAAACGTACTGACGGCGCCAAAATAACCGCAGACGGACATAATCGAGAAGTTCATTCAATCGCGCTGTAATTGGCTCAGCTTAACAGCACTGATGCCCAAAAAAGCCTTTGAAGCTGCCGAAATCTGTCAATACTTGAAGCAGTTCACTTAGAGCCTGCCGCTTATTTTATACGCTAGAAAACCCTATGAATGCGAACTTAAGTATTAAACAATTGATTTAAAAATCTCACAAAAAAACCGTTTTTCATTGCGTATAGCTAAATTCATACCAGCTTTTAATTCCTCCCAAAATTCACTCCCTAAAAATCACCGTAAATAATTGCTTATCTTCTAAAGGAAGCAATGCGGATGATCCAATAATCATTCAATAACCTTATTCAAAGCCTTTTTGATGATAATAGTTAATCATTAAAACCATCATTTAAGATCCAAAACATTACGTTTCCAGCATAATTATGCAAGCATTATCGCTCAGCATTATAAATACCACTAAAAAATACTTTGCGATTCCGTATCTTCTTTGTAAGCCCGGAAACAGCCCACATAACAGCGATTATTTACCATGTAAAAACTTAAAAGACCAACTATGTCTGCTACATTTCCTGCAAGCCGGCCAAATAAAATTCCAAAAGCAAAAAAAAATGCAAATTACGCCAGCATAAGCATGTTGACAGACACAAAAATCTGGAATGCAACAATCTTAACGTGCATGAAGACTCCACAGATCAAAATGTGATGTGTGCTAAAAAAGTGGCTCAAACCTTCCAGAACCACTCAATAAGAAAAATTTGCGGCATAGAGTCAATTGAGGTACTGTACCGAAATATTAGATTAAAACCATTATTACCGAAAAAATTAGTAGCCGCACTTATCAAAACTCATTGGTTAAACTCCGTTTGATGAAAAACACACTGTATTTCACATAACTAAATTCAATATGCATTGAATGGTGAAGCACTACATACCGCACGAATATTTTATCGAGAAATTGGAACTAAAGCGCCTTACGATACATCAGTAGGATATGGTCCAACTACTATCAATATACATTGAGCATCTGCACGTAACTGTATGAAATCCAGTCCTTTGTGCGCAAGTTCAAGCTCACAGCCATTCAGAAATACTCCTATGTTCAAAATTAAACACTGAGAAAAAACAGAGAAGGCTTAATCCGATTTAGCGAATAGAGAGAAAATGACCCATAATAATTTTGAACGATTGAAACCTGCGCCAACGATTATGTTAGACTGAAATCAAAAAATATGTAATCTGTACATATTAACGTTAAGTCATTACAATGTAAATCAGTACCTTTTGCCAATTTCATTTAGCATAAGTAAATGATTCGCTTTAATTTATCCAGGTTAGCTAATCGAATTTCATTGCAGCTACACAATCATTTAGGCGAGCTCTGATGGGATCCATTTTTTGCTCCGTGTATGTGCGCAACTTAATATTCTTCAATTCTGCTTATAAGCGCAATAACCTGCTTGTCTAGAAGTTAACCGCTAATCCTTACAGAAATCCTGCAAAGCCGCAATGCCACGCAAACTGGATATATCTATCATCATTATTCTCCTTTGTTCAAAACTTTATGGTTTTCAGTGCCATTTCAAATCCAAGACAAAAAGGGCATACTTTAGCCGTATTGAAATCATCATCCATTGCTTCTACGGAAGGTTCTCCACAAAATTTTCTCCGCTCAAAACAACCGCACTTCGATCCATTCACGTAGAAGCCGTGTATAAACCTTCCAACAAAACATCGCTAAATCTCTAAGTATTTCTTCGCTACTAATAGAGCTGAGCTACGATAATATGCCTGTAGAAAATAACTACCATTCTGCTTAATAAGCATAATAGTTCAAGCAAATATCAGAGAACTGCACATCGAAAGAATTTGTCATGTAGATGCCGAACAATTTTACCCTAGAATGTACTATAATTATCCAGAAATTGAACCAATCAGTAACTATTGGCAATTTCTAGCACACCAAGATCGGCAAGTATTAAAGTCGCAACTATTAGGTGAACAGTCAAATGCTCAACATGATGAATATGACAGCTTACATGATCTGGACAGTCAATAAGGAGAAACGCTAGGATGCCTTTGTTCATCATGGAAAGGGCACCAAATTTCGTTTCATTTCGACTTTTCCTAATCCAAAATCACAAAGACCACCGTAATGTTCATCTTTTTCACTAAATAACTAAGATGTGAAAATTAAGATCATGAAGATAATTTGCTTAATCTTTGCAATCTTTCAACATCGTTAACAGTATCATAGCAATCATACCGTCGACGATAAGCAGTCAACATTTAATCCATGATTTCAAATATTAATAATTTTATCACATCTAGGTCTAGAGAGAGGATATCAGGGGGGCAAAATACATTAATGCTTCAAAACTTTATACATTTCCTGCTCACACTACCATGAAATCACTCAGATTATATTTGTGTACTATTCAGATTTCATAAGCATTTTATGACGTCATCAACGTCCGTAATATTACGCACATAAATTAAATCGTAACTCCAAAGAACGTAAATAACGGGTAATCAATCAAAACGACAACAAAAAGCGCTCCATGACCGATATGGCACAAATCATAAACAGTAACGCCACAAACATACATTCCACCTATTTTCGTAGATAGATTAAACTTAGCTTTTTCTCCCGAAGTATTGAAAAATTTCTAGCATTTTTAAAGCACGTAAATATAAAAATAAAATACAACCGCACTTATATAATTTCAATATTTCCTCGTTTGGAATAATACGACCCTAATTTTTAGAGGAAAACAAAAAGGTTACCCAAACACTAATCCAAATTAATGATGACATAAATGAATTTTGATATAGAATTTGTCATCACGAGAAAATTTTCAAATTATACAAAGAGGTATTTATATAAAAACACAATTTTTCATCAGATGTTTTGATCGAATGTCTATAAATTGGCAAGAGGCATTGAACGCGTAAATAAACGACTAAAAACAATTCAAGATGAGATAAATCCAAAAAAGGAACAAGCAAATAAGCAACAAAAGATGAAATCCATTGCAATAGCTCGCACGTAGATGCACAATAGTCAGTAGACCGCAAAATTGTTCTTTAAAGACGCTGACTATAAATTATCTAATTATTCAAAATAAGTCGGCCGAGTAGCGCTCAGAGGATCTATACAATATTTGATGATTGAGGGGATATTGATGGAGTCAAAAACAAATACAAAAAAAGGTATCAAGTAACATGAATTATCAGCAAGATATTATAACATTTGCGATTAACTGTGTGATGTGAGTGATTAACATATATGAATATTGTACTACACCTCGAAAACATCGCCAAACTTATGAATCAATTATCGGTATTCTCCACACCTAACATCCAGTTAACTGACTTCATTAATCCACATTATTCATTGAATACTTTTATTAATTATTATGTGTTTGATGAAAAACTGAACGGGCTTATTTTAGTTGCACCAATCATCTACAATTAATTTAGATGGTCAAAAAAAGGCTATCATATTGAAATAGTTCAGAATTAATAAAAGCCAACAGGCTTTTATATTAAAAGGCTCCAGCTGGCATTAATATCATGAATTAATTCATTAGTATCAGTATTCTACATCGTATAATATTAAGATAAAATTTCACAAGTTGAAAGATAACTTTAATGTGAACAAAAGTACATTATGAATTATCATAGAAAGCAGTAATATAAAGGTAATTACATGACAACTAATAGCAATAAGTACAGAATTAGAACGTGAGTTATGCGGACATCACGAAAGAATAAGGGTTGAAGATCGATTTGATTCTAATCAGAAACAGTATCGCGATTAATATAATTGCAATATTAATATATTCTTTGCTATAAGGACTAAGTCTCCAAGATCTCTTGTAGAAGCCGTAGAAAATTGCTAGATTTATTCGTCAAAGCATAACAATGAACTCAAAGTCTTAAATTTGCACCGAAATTGTGCATTTAATAAACATGATTTACATAAACCAAAATGTTTTCCTACACTAATTTTGTGCTATGTAATAAGGCTACATCCTATTTATATTCAAGATAAAACGCCGAAAAATGATAATAATTTTGTTAGAACAAAGCCCTTAAAAATCGTTTTTGATAAATTGAATGATCACTGGTATCAAAGGTGTTTAGAACGCTGCAAATCCTGATTTGCTAACCGATGAACTTTGAAACAATGATATGAATTTTTCAAAAGCCAACTTTATTTGCGCAAAGCAATTATAATTTACCCGTCAGATACTATTCACAGTGAACGACACATCATTCATAAATTTTTTGATTACATTTTATAACGTATATTACAAAACATTGTGGAAACGATATTTAAGAAGCTGAAAAATATACCTAAAAGCAAGCTTTGTAGTTATATTAGGTATTGGCAGAGTCACTTAAAACAAGCCAATGAATATCGTCATACAAATACATACTCTCAAGGTGTTCGCCATAGAGATCAGGTCGATCACATAGTTTTGTATTCTAGAATCGAACATAATGACCATGAACTGATTGTGAAAAGTCTAAAGCATTTGAGCACATAAAGCATATTAAGGTGATGCATATGAATCAATAACTTCACATAGGACAATTATTGCTTGATTGATTTCTATGATCCACGGCACATACTGTAATTAATTTGAATTAAATGCAGCTATCACAATGGCTTGAAATCCATAATGCAAATAAGTCAAATCCATTTGAATTAAATCTTATAGCTTCGGTCTTTGCCGAAAATGATATTGAATCTTCTATTCGAAATGGTTCTAAACATGCGTAACTATGGCGTAACTTGTGATAAGCTTATGTATAAAAGTGGAGGCAATGGAGCTGAACTTTGAATGCCATAGACTCGATATCTCCATTATCGTAGCAGGTTGAGCATTGAATTATCCGCTTTATGTATGCCATGGAATGCTACCATAGTGAATACGTTAATGATTCAACGGGACTTGTAGTAAATGAGGAATTATTATGAGTGTTCCGGTCTATAAATGATTGGTAGATACTATTTGAAGCGACATTAAGCCTGATATTAATATGAATTCTTAAATCAAAGTCATGGATTTATTGAGCTTAACTCATAAATCGGTATCATTAAGACAAAAATGTATCAGTTATTGTCTCAGGGCGTCATAAATCCCTTATCGATCAAAAGGAAAATAACAAAATTTCTTGACAAAAAAAGTGCCACATTAGAATAACCTTTCAATAGCAAAGATTGATACTTAAACATAGATAAATCCGTTATATGAGGCAAACTTACTCAATTCTGAATTATGCCAAAAGTACTTAAATTAACTTTGCAACAAGTATCATTAAAGCAAGATATGTTGAATGAGTACTACAAACAACCAATTGAGCGCAGCGCTGACATGGTTCAATCACTACATATTTCAGGATTACAACATCACTCAAATTGAGCTGGCAAGCTTGATCATAACATACAAATTCTTTCATTTCCAGCCAAATTACGTCAAAGTTATCTAATGCAGCAAAATCCTACTTAACAAGAACAATCTAAGCAACGTCAAACTTCGAGTACTACTGGCATTTATGCTGAATTAATTCATGACATTGCTAAACATATTCGTGATATAGATGTACAAGTAAAACTTGGCTCTATTTGTTTTCCTTATTTAGAAATGCAAACTCAACCTTATAAATTCAAATATATTAAAGTGCGAGATTATGATCTTCACACGGTTATAAATAGTTTACTTGCAAACTATTTAATTCCTAAAGAAGCGTTTGCACGGCAAACAGAATATTCGCAAGCTTTATCAGCTTTAATGTATGCAATGGCTGATCATAAAGATAAAGCTGGCTTATTATCTGAAATAGTACATAAGGCGGAAAAAAACAGTGTATCTCTTGCACTACGTTTACACGTATCAAAACTAACTCAGAAACATATATCATCAATTGTAAAACACCTAGTCAGACTTTACGTCAATTAATGCAACATCAATTTAAAACTTCTACACCTAAAGGCCCATCTGATGTTTGGTTTACAAAGCATGCGCTATAATTAATGAGCTAACCCACTGCTGACGAAATTGAAGCTTATTTATTGGTGCAAGGATATCAGCTCCAGCGAATTCATAAATGATTTAGTCTAGTGCAGTTGCTCGGCATTATTGAAAGTACACATGATGATATAGCAATTAGGCATTATCTAATTAAAACTGATTCACCCTGGTGCCCATCTAATGCATTTTCATTACTCAGAATTGTACCGGAAGTATCATGGCAAAATCTTAATGACAGACCTGGTAGATTTTCAGGTCGAGTCGATACTGAACATGAAGTACAATTAAATTCAGGTTAAGATCCTAAAGAAGAAAATTCAGTGATCATGTAAGCTGAAAAGCTACTTCGTGCAATAACAGGTACACTGAATAATCTTGATTTATCTGAAACTACATCATCTCAAACCACTCAAATCAATAACCAAAATTCAGAAACCAAGACTGCTATGACTGATTTTCCAATGAATTTATTTTCACCTGTATAAGAATCTCAAGATTCTACTGCTAAAACACCATCTCAACAAAGTGCAATAATTTAAATCGCATCTACAACATCTATATCAACTGATAATGATACATTGCAAACTGAGTCTGTCTCAACACAGATTTTCGTTCAATGGCTAAAATCTGCAATTATCTGGATTACTTTAACTATTAATAATTCAAATGCTACATTACATATAGTCAGAGGCAAACTTTTCCTAGTAACACCTGGAATCCTACAGCTATTTTTCAATAGTAAGAGCATTACTAACTTTACTAAAACAGATATCGAAAATTTGCAATATAGTTTGTAAGACGCTTAAATTATACTAGAAATTCCGTCAATCAATCAATGATATTAAGAATTTTTGACACTGTAAACTTATTGGCCCAAGAAGAACGTATCAATTTAATGGATATTAGAATGATAAAACCAACTATTTTTTCGGTAAGACAATTCCAATTGATAATTTGCATTTATCACTTATAGACGAAAATGAAAGTGGCTAAAACCGCAATGGCTATGTCAATTAGTAATGGGATTAACACCGTCATGCACGTCTTGATACGAATAAAAGCAATGAAAAAGCAATTAGACAATTACTGAACCATTGTAATATACAATATCATGATGAAATATCTGACTCATTAACAATCCAATCCAAAAAGAGAATTATTGGACCAGCAATCATTTAAGTCACTTTGAACAACTACATCCGTCAACTAAAGACTACTGTCAAATCTGGCATTCAAAAACGTCTTATCCCATTAACAAAGATAGTTTTCGATAGTTTGTTCAATAATCAAGCACATCACATTTTTCAAGTAAATACTTCATCGGATTTAAATAAAATTCGCTTTCGTATTTCTGAATGAAAGCATCTTCCATCGATACTTTTCACATTATGATTTACTAAAACTATAATTATGAATAATCGATATACGAAAAATCGACAATCTCAGTTAAATAAATCAAGAAACAAAGATCTACATTCGCTAAATCGAGTCATCCAAATTCAATCTGAGAAAAATAAAATTCACGAGTATCATATACTTCCTATTTCAACTATAGTTTCTCCTAATACTGTACGAGATGGATTTTCTGTACTGCGTAAATCAAATCAGCCTGTAGAATCTCAACGATGTAACACTAATAAATATTCAAATGCAGTTAAACGAAAGTGAGAGAAAATCACCAATGACCAAGTGAGCTATATCTACAAAGATATTTCAAAATATACAGCAATTATAAGCTCACCACACAGATTTAGGCATACAGCAGCAACTAATCTAATGAAAAAACGTGATAACCTATATTTAGCCAAACAATTACTAAAAAATAAATATGTCAAAATTACATTGAATTATATTGAACATAATATTGATTTAATAAGAGAATATACAGAATTACTTTAAATAGTTATACAAGCATTATCTAAGAGTGTTACTTGCAAAATCAATTTAAAGCGCACCATTAACAGCGTATGCATCCTTATATCAACCTGTCTAAAATTGCCAAATTCAGGCTTTACAAACTAGCATTTACGCGCAAGATCTGACGTATCCACAGAGCGTTAGTGGCTGGATCATAGTGAATTGGCTCGGTACACGGAACTCCTCTAAGCAAATAGTTTTCAAACTGAATTGATATACACAAGGGATTTAAAATCCCTCGCCTTTCGAGGCGTGCCAGTTCAAGTCTGGCTTCGGGCACCATTTAAACACCAATCAAAAGATTTGAAAATTTATTTTAAAATCAGTCTTTTGGGTCGTTAGCTCAGTCGGTAGAGCAGCGGACTTTTAATCCGTTGGTCGAAGGTTCGAATCCTTCACGACCCACCACTTTAAAAGTAAAGTAAGCACCGAAAGGTGTTTTTTTATTGCCTAAATCTGGTACTACTTTTTAAATTACTTGCTTATTGAAAAATAGCTATTCTCTCCATCCAATCTAAAATAATTAATATATTTTATCGCTACGTTATATTTTCTAAAATAAAATAGCACCTGAAAATCAGATGCTATCCAAAACACAATAAAAATTTACCGCACTTTATGACTTCAATAAGTAAGCCCGCAGTTGTGCAAAATCATTATCCATTTCATCAGAAAGCAATGGTAGCTGATTATGTTTATCCAGTGTTTCAGGTAATGGAAGCTGAATACCAAGAATACGTTCTACGGATTCTTTAAATTTCGCAGGATGTGCAGTGCACAAGAAAATACCTACTTCATCTGCTTTAAGTTGATCTTTCAACACCTGATAAGCTATCGCACCGTGAGGCTCACATAAATAACCTTTCGACTGCATCGTTTTTAAGGTATCTTCTGTTTCGCTATCACTTAGCATCTCCGAACCTAAATCAGTTAAATCCCAACCATTTCGTTTAAACAATTCCTCCACTCTCGGCCAATTATTTGGGCGACTTACATCCATTGCATTAGAAAGGGTTGCAACTGTCGTTTTAGGATCCCAATTACCCGATTTCAAATAACGTGGCACAGTATCATTTGCGTTTGTTGAGGCGACAAAGCGTTTTATCGGCAAGCCTAAGGTTTTTGCAATTAATCCCGCCGTTAAGTTACCAAAATTACCACTTGGCACAGAAACCACTACATTATCATGTTTTTCTTTTGGCAATTGTGCGACAGCCTCAAAGTAATAACAAACTTGAGCTAATAAACGGCTGATATTAATAGAATTTGCAGAGTTAAGCCCGATAGCTTGGCGCAATTCAACATCATCAAAGGCTTGCTTAACCAAAGCCTGACACGCATCGAAATCAGCGTTAATCGCAACAGTACGGATATTCCCACCTAAAGTACAGAACAGCTTTTCTTGCAATGGGCTGATTTTGCCTTTTGGATAAAGGATAACTACATTAATATTTTCTAATCCATAAAACGCATGTGCTACAGCGGCTCCAGTATCGCCTGAGGTTGCCGTTAAAATAGTAATTTTGCCATCGCCACGTACCGCAGCAAGTGCCTGTGCCATAAAACGCCCACCAAAATCTTTAAATGCTAGCGTTGGACCGTGAAATAATTCAAGTGCATAAATATTATCTTCCACTTTTTCTAACGGTGCAGTGAAAGTAAACGCATTTTTTACCATTGCATCTAACGTTGCTTGTGGTAACTCGCCATCAATTAATGCACCTAGAATTTTTTGACTACGCTCAACAAGAGGCAATTCAAGTAATTCATTAATGTTATTAAGTTTAGGAATAACTTCTGGAAAGAATAGACCTTGATCCCGCCCAAGACCTTGACGAACAGCCTGAGAAAAAGTGACTTGTTCTTCTGGGTGTTTGATATTGTATAAATTCATATTTAATCCGTTTTTAATCTGATTTCATCTATTTAAATTAACTTATTTAATTTCTCTTGTGCCTTCGTTATCAACTTTACATACATGCACAAAACCTTCATTATTTTGTAAATAATGGCTTTCTAAATAACTTGAAAGTTTAATTGCAGTTTGTAAATCAGGGGCAATAGAGAAAATAGTTGGCCCTGAGCCTGAAATACCTGTGGCAAGTGCGCCTAAGTCTCGAGTAGCTTGTTTTACTTCAGCAAAATTAGGTAACGAGATTCACGATAAGGCTCGGCAATGACATCTTTCATCATAATCGCGGCAAGATTTTCCTGATGGGTATGGCAAGCATGCACAAAGCCACCTAAATGACGACCATGGGCAATCACGTTTTGTCGAGTATAGCTTTTCGGTAAAATTGCTCGAGCTTCAGCAGTAGAAACTTCAATTCCCGGATAGGCTAACACCCAATACCAATTATCAAAAAATGGCAATTTTTGACAAATATTGCCGAGCGATTGCACCATAAATTGCACACCGCCAAGATAGCAAGGTGCGACGTTATCATAATGGATTGAACCAGAAATACGACCTTCCAATTCTCCCATCATTTCAAGCAATTCCATTTTCGAAAAAGGTTCATTATGAAACTGATTTAATGCCACTAATGCAGCAACAATAGAACAAGCACTAGAGCCTAAACCAGAGCCAATAGGCATATTTTTTTCGAGCGTTAAACGCAAAGGTTTAACATTTGCTCCGCGTAATTTTAATTGCTCGCTAAATAGCACATAAGCTTGGTAAACAATATTTTTTTGTGGTTCTTTCGGTAATTTACGAACAAAATAGCCCGCACTTTCTAACTCAAAACCACTTGAAATAGATTCTATTTGAACCACATCGCCTAACAAAGAACCATCAATAGGAGAGATCGCAGCACCTAAAGTATCGAAACCTACGCTAATATTCGCGCTAGATGCAGGGGCGTAAATTCTTAACATTGGAAATCCTTATTAATGTTGTAATGTTCTTAAAATATCTGCAAAGATACCCGCAGCAGTGACCGCATTACCTGCACCATAGCCACGTAATAAAAGAGGGATCGGCTGATAATAGCGAGTGTAAAATGCCAAGGCATTTTCACCATCTTTCACTTTATAAAGTGGATTATTCAGATCTACCGCAACGATGGATACTTTGCATTTTCCTTCACTAATTTTTCCAACATAACGCAATACTTTGCCTTCTGCTTTAGCTGTGGCAACGCGAGTTTTAAATTCTTCATCAAGCTGAGGCAACATTGCCATAAACTCATCTGCAGATTTTCCATCGGAGAAGCCTTTTGGCAATACACCTTCAACTTCAACATCTGAAAGTTCAAGTTCAATTCCCGCTTCACGAGCAAGAATTAATAATTTGCGTGCTACATCTTGTCCAGAAAGATCATCTCGAGGATCTGGCTCAGTAAAGCCTTTTTCACGCGCAAGTGCGGTTACTTCTGAAAGAGAAAGTCCTTCTTCCAACTTACCAAAAATAAAGGAAAGCGAGCCAGATAAAATCCCTTCAAAATATTCAAGCTCATCACCTGCTGCAAGTAAGTTTTGGAGATTTTCAATAACTGGCAAGCCCGCACCTACATTGGTTTCATATAAAAATTTATGCTGGCTTGCTTGGGCATTTTGGCGTAACTCATTGTAATAAACTAATTCTCGTGTATTCGCTTTTTTGTTTGGCGTAACCACATGGAAACCTTCTTTTAACGCACGAGCATAAAGCCCTGCTACAGATTCGGCTGAAGTACAATCTACAAATACTGGATTCACCACATGATGTAATTTAATGAAAGAAAGCAATACATCAAAATCTGATGGCTGAGTCGCATTTTCTAAATCGTTTTTCCAATCCTCTAAATTTAATCCATTTTCATCAAGCAACATACGGTTGGAATTCGCAATAGCACAAACTCGAATTTCAACATTCTTCTTTGCTAGATACTCCTTTTGACGCTTTACCTGCTCAATTAATTCTCCGCCTACTCCACCAACGCCCACTAAAAACATATCCACGACTTTTTTATTATTGAAAAGCGCCTGATGGGTGGCCTTCACCGCTTCAATGGCTTTATTTTGCGGCACAACCGCAGAAATTGAACGTTCGCTAGATCCTTGTGCAATCGCCACAATGCTAATGTTTGCCTGCGCTAATGCCGAGAAGAAACGAGCAGCAATGCCTTTCGCTTGCTTCATTCCATCGCCCACAACAGAAATAATGGATAAATCTTTAATCACTTCAATTGATTCTAATTGATGTTCATTTAATTCATTAGCAAACTCCGTTTCTAGTACGGTTTTCGCTACTTCTGCAGATTTCACAGGCACACAGAAACTAATACTATATTCAGACGAAGACTGAGTAATTAAAATAACTGAAATGCCTGCGCCTGACATGGCTGAAAATACGCGAGATGCCATGCCTACCATACCTTGCATACCAGGGCCTGACACATTAAACATCGCCAAATTGTCTAAGTTAGTGATACCTTTAACTTGCAAACTTTCTGATTTCACATTGCCATCAATAATCGAACCTGGCGCAGAAGGATTTCCTGTATTTTTAATGACACAAGGAATATTTTGTGGCAACAATGGCCCAATCGTACGAGGATGAATCACTTTCGCACCGAAATAAGAGAGTTCCATCGCTTCACGATAAGAAAGCGTTGGTAATAAACGTGCATCAGGCACTAAACGCGGATCGCAAGTATAAACGCCGTCCACATCGGTCCAAATTTCGCATACACTTGCGCCTAAACAAGCGGCTAAACAGGCTGCAGAATAGTCTGAGCCATTACGACCGAGCAATACCAACTCGCCTTTTTCATTACCTGCAGTAAAACCTGCCATCAGCACCACTTTATCTTTTGCGATATTTGCTGCATCAACACGTTTTGTTGATTCTTCAATTTCAACAGAAGATTCAAGATAACCGCCTTTTGCCAATAATTGTTTGACAGGATCCACAATATGTACGCTATAGCCACGAGCTTCAAACCAAGCTTTCATCATTGCAATAGAAAGTTTTTCCCCACGGCAATCAATGGTCGCTTTAACTGCATCTTCTACTTTTCCCGCTTGACGAATTTCTTCTAATAATCCTTTGATTTGAGCAAATTCAGCATCAATAAGTGCTTTGGTACCATTTAAGTCGAATTGATTATTTTCCGTATGTAAGCCGTTGATGATGTTATAGAAAATTTCGATTGCTTCGTTGAAATGCGTATCGGTTGATTGATTTAATGCAGCTTTTTCAGAAAGGGCGACGAGATGGTTGGTTATTTTGGCTGGTGCAGATAAAACACCTGCAGCCTGCTCTTCTAAATGAGCTTGTTCGATCAATTTCGCCGCTTGGGAAAAACGTTCCGGATTTGCAAGCGAAGTGCCGCCAAATTTAAGTACGCGCATAATTGGTTCTCCTAGATATTGTGTTTTTAAATTTATAAAAAAACCCGCTATTCAGTTGAATCGCGGGTTTTCTGTATCTTGTTTTTGCTGCACTAACCCGCACCATTAATCATAATAATGGTCATCATAATGGCGGTAATCGTGCTAATGATTACGGATAAAGTGCGGTTATTTTTCATTGTGTTTTATCTTGAAAAATGAATGCGTAAAGAAATACCGAAATTTCCCGAGCTTGTCAAACAGAAAGTGACAAATTTTTCAGAAATTTTCTTAGTCAATAAATTTCGTGTAAACTAACCGCACTTTTTTATAAAGGAAAACCTATGAATATCCAGCATAATCTCAACCTAATTCAGCAAAAAATTGAAACGGCTTGTAAAGAAGAAAGTCGCAATCAAAATACCGTAAAATTACTTGCCGTATCTAAGACCAAACCTATTTCTGCTATTCTTTCGGCTTATCAAGCGGGACAAACGGCTTTTGGGGAAAATTACGTGCAAGAAGGGGTAGAAAAGATCCAATATTTTGAATCGCAAGGAGTTAACCTTGAATGGCATTTTATCGGCCCATTACAATCGAATAAAACCCGTCTCGTTGCAGAACATTTTGATTGGATGCAAACGCTTGATCGAGCAAAAATTGCAGATCGTTTAAATGAACAACGACCGACCAACAAGGCTCCATTGAATGTATTAATTCAGATTAATATCAGCGATGAAGAAAGTAAATCAGGTATTCAACCTGAGGAAATGCTAACACTAGCAAAACACATCGAAAATTTACCGCACTTATGCCTACGTGGCTTAATGGCAATACCCGCACCAACCGATAAAATCGCTGAACAAGAAGCCGTGTTCAGAAAAATGTCAGACCTATTTGAACAACTTAAACAAGTCTTACCCAATCAACAAATTGATACACTTTCTATGGGAATGACGGATGATATGCCGAGCGCAATAAAATGCGGTTCTACAATGGTACGCATTGGCACTGCGATTTTTGGTGCGAGAAATTATTCAACATCACAAAATAAATAATCATGGAATAAGGCTCGAATTTAAAACAAGCCTTATTTCTTAATGAAATTTAAATGCCAGTACTCTCGCCACATTTTGAGCGGTAGAAATTAAATTTTGTTCGCCTTGTTTGAGAATATCCGATAAATCGCCAAGTTGGTGAATAATAGGGAATACCGCATCAATACCGTGATCAAACACCACATCATAATCTTCACGCAAACACCCTGCGATGGCGATCACTGGCTTATTGAACTGTTTTGCCGTACGCGCCACACCAATTGGCGTTTTACCCATAATACTTTGTGCATCTATTCGCCCTTCACCCGTAATCACTACATCAGCATCTTTTACATAGTCAATTAAATGTAACCGGTCTAACACAATTTGTATGCCTGCTTTCAGTTGTACGCTTGGTAATAATAGCAAGCCACCACCCATACCACCAGCAGCACCTGCGCCATCCTGATCACGAATTTGTTTACCGCAATCGCGTTCGGCAATTTCAGCAAAATGCGAAAGTGCAGCATCAAGTTGTTTCACCATTTCAGGCGTTGCGCCTTTTTGTGGTCCAAAAATGGCAGATGCACCACATTCACCACAGAGCGGATTATTCACATCGCACGCTACTTCAATGTGAACTTGTTGCAAACGTGGATCTAATTGTTGAACGTCAATCTTCACAATATTTGCTAGCTCTGCTCCACCAAAACCGATAGGCTTATCTTGCGAATCTAAACATTGCATCCCTAGAGCTTGCAACATTCCTACACCACCATCGTTGGTTGCGCTACCGCCAATGCCAAGAATGAAACTCTCTACGCCTAAATCTAATGCCAATTTAATCAACTCCCCTGTGCCGTAACTGGTGGTAAGCAAGGGATTGCGTTTTTCAGGCGGAACAGGATGTAAACCAGAAGCTGCTGCCATTTCGATAATCGCGGTTTTTCCATCTCCCGATAAACCGAAGAAACTTTTCACTTTGTCACCCAAAGGCGCGGTGACTTCACATTCAATGAGCTTGCCTTGCGTGGCATCCACAAGGGATTGAACTGTACCTTCGCCCCCATCTGCCATTGGCAATTTTACATAGTCCGCATCGGGGAATACACGTTTGAAGCCTGTTTCAATGGCGGTAGCGACTTCAAGTGCGGTCAAACTTTCTTTAAAAGAATCAGGTGCAATCACAAATTTCATAACAACTCCTAGAATTTAAATACGCCAAAAATTAAGGTAGAAACGATGGTCATCATCAAACCGACCGCACTTTCATAAGGAATAAGTTTTAAACGTTCTTTGATATCCATATTCACACTACCGCCTGTGGCATGGAAGAAAGAACCATGTGGCATATGATCAAATACGGTCGCCCCTGCATGAATCATTGCTGCACCAGCAAGACTGCTAACACCAAGTTCTAACAAGGTACTACTGAACACATTGGATGCCACCGCAGTACCTGCCGTGGTAGAAGCTGTCGCTAAAGACATCAACACCCCTGAAATTGGTGCAAGAATGAATGATGGCAAACCTGAATGTTCCAAACCTTGAATCAATACTTCTTTTAAACCAGAATTAGCAATGATGCCAGCAAGCGCGCCTGTACCAAGTAACATAATTGCCACGGGTGTCATTTTACTCAATCCATTGATAGCATAACTATTTATATTGCGAAGTTTGCCCATACAAAGCGCACCAATCAAACCACCTAACGGCAATGCAATTAATGGATCAACTTTAATATCAAACAATGGACGAAGTGCCAATAGCAAAATTGCCACTAAAGGTGCGACAAGTGCGGTCAGAAATGAAGGTAAATTTTGCGTTTCAAGCACGATTACCTCTTTGTCAGTCACTTTAGAACCTTTGTTGATTAAGCGTTTTGCTAAGAAGTAGGTGAGAATCAAACCAAATAGCGCGGGAATTATACCAGCCATCATCACGGAAGTGAGTGGCAAATGAAAAGTATCTGCTGCCGCAATGGCATTTGGGTTTGGCGACATAATATTACCAGCTTTACCACCGCCAATCATGGCGAGCAAAATTGCAGCTTTCGATAAATCGCTGCGACGCGATAACGCTAAAGCAATTGGTGAAACAGTAATCACTGCCACATCCACGAACACACCCACCGCAGTTAAAATCATCGTCGCTAGTGCCAAGGCGAGTAAAGCTCGAGTTTCACCCAATTTATTAGTAATGGTTTCCGCGATGGAATTTGCTGCACCCGATCCAATCAGCACGGCCAGCCAACACACCAGCAGCTAAGATACGCATAACCGCAGTAGTAATACCCTGTGCGCCACCGATCATTAGGCTCACTGTTTGCGATAAATCCGCACCACCAATTAAGCCTCCAACCAAAGCTCCCACTAACATACCATAAGCTGGTGAGACATTTTTCAAAATGAGGAAGATAGCAACGATTAACGCCACCAACGCACCTATTGCTGAGACTGTTGTCATTTTTTCTCTCCTATAAAAATTAAAACCAAGGAGATTATTTCTGTTTTATAGGGAAAATGCTTTATTAGAGCAAACAAAAAGTGCGGTTAAAAATCATCAAACTTTGTAAAGTTATACAACCTCAATGTTCTAACAACGTTCCGAGATAGAGCGTTAATTTATCATCTATCTTATTGAAAAATAAGCCAGTTATTTGCTCTATTTTGTTCAATCGATAACGCAAAGTATTCGGGTGAACAAATAATTTTTCCGCAGTGAGATAAAGATCACAATTTGATAAAAAATATTGTTGAAGGGTTTTATAAAGTATCGCATTTTCTTCTGAGAAAAGGGGAGAAAAAGATCTCAGCAACCCCTAAACTTAACAATAATAAGCTTACTCATTAAGGAACACAATCAATAGATGCTGATCATTTTTATAATTACCTTTGAATGGATGATGCATTAATCAATAAGAAAGTGTTCTTTGATCACTTTCAAAAGAGATGTGAACCTTCTTAAATAGCGCTAGATTTAGTTCATCGCTTACGGCAATTTCATAATCATGTACCGAAAAATCTTCATCATAAAGCAATTCCATTTGAGCAGAAAGTACTGTACAGTCTCACCAAGTCTTTAATACTAAAACCATTTTCTAGGAATATACCTTGCCATCATCTTGCGCAAATGCAGACAGTTCAAGTTAATTGATCAGTTGCTGCAGATTATCCACGGCTGAATTAAGTAACTTAAGCAATACAAACACGTGAGATTTATTTAAATCAACTGCAAAAAATTTTGCATGCTTTTTCATCGCTTTCCAGGTCAAATTGCACATGTAATCATTGTAAAATAAACTCTTCATTGTAACGACAATGACAACTTTCATGCTCGAGCAAAGCATGTTGTTCCGCAATACATTCTGCTTCATATTTACTTGTAAGGCATATTGCTTAAACAGAATTGGCTCATCATAAATCAACACCACTCCAATATGAAAACCTAAATAGTGAATCGCCAAATCAATCGCTAGTCTCGCACCAATATTACAGGCTACCGCCAACACTTGATCAATCTCTACCACACGATTTTCCATCAACGCTAACACCGCTCATGTCAGCAGTTGAAGCAAACGCGCTGAATTTACCGACGCAATGAACATACCGTCTTAACCCAATACATCCACAGACAAATTATGCTCATCATTGCACCTTTAACAATATTTATACCATTGTAATTATCAAATTGCATATTTACAATAAAGAAGATAAATGAAGCTAAACTATTGAGACTAAGAAAGTTAGTCAAATATTGTTTCCTATTCAAGAAAAGACGTGAGACTATTCTCGCGCATTACGTTTTTATCGCTATAATGTTTAATTCTCAACTTGATCATATCGCATAATTAATGTCAAAATACCTATTGCAGAATTGAGCACTATTACAGAACCTTCATTTGACCAAATCAAGAATAGCTTTGATGAAAATACGTAAAATTGGTAAGGCAATAGCAATACTCACGATATTACCCGTAATGGATAATGATAATTAATCATTAATCTTATATAGAAATTTCATTAAGCTGAACGACATTTTATTCATCAAGTTGGCAGATTTAAGTTTCACCATATAAAAATTATCGAATAAAGATACTTACAAATGAAAAAAATGCTTTATTTAGTTTTTATTTATGGATACATATTATATTCAGGTTAACTCTTACATCATGAACAAAAAATTTTCTTGTAAAGTCATCAATAAGTAATTCACTAATTTCTTTTTGTGCAACATAAGTAAATTTTAACGTTAAAGCATTAAAATCCTGAATAATTTCTGGTAAATTACCACTATATACTGCAATCGCATTAGAATAAGTAAAACGAATTTTACTATCAGATTCATCCAAATATGGGAAACTAACGACATTGCATAATTGTCAACTAACAAATTTTAATCACATAATTTGCGATAAAAATCATGATCAATCTGCACTGAATGACATTAGAGAATTAAATAGTAATTTAACTATCGTATAAATATATTAATATAAATTATCTGCACACCAAAAGTAAACATATAAGCTTACTCATTAAGGTTCAAATCAAAGTACGTTTCATTTTGATATCATTTTTGGCTACATACAGCTATAAAATGTAATTTATGTTCAGGATCATGACAATATTTGAACATTCTTTTAAATTGCTAACGATTTTCCATTTTAATCGCATTACAAATGATTTTTAACATACCGAAAATTGCTTCGTCATATATCATTCCTTTTCCCTATAGTATGGTCATCTCACCATATAAATCTTCGTCATATCTAAAGCCACTTTCTTGGAATATGCCTTTGCATCCATCTTTCGTTAATGGCAGGACAGTCACGTAAATCGCTTTGCGCAAATTTGCAAGAACAGTATGATGATCATTCAACACCAGCATGTCATCGTGAGTAAGCAATAAACCATTTGATTTTAACACTCGAAAATATTCTGAAATGGCTTTTTACATCAATTCCACAGGTAACATTGTGAGCATCGCTTCATTGATGACAATATCAAAACTTTCATCAACAAAAGGCAACTTCATCGCATTCGTACGCTGTACTTGAATTATTTCTTGCAAGCCATTTGCTTCAATATTTGCTTGTGCTTTTGCTAACGCATTTTGAGCTAAATCAACACCTTCAATATGACAACCAAATTGTTACGCCAATCAATTGCAGTCGTCTTCATATTACAGGCAACCTCTAACAGTTTATTATCTTGGCGAAAATTGCGATTAGCAATTAACGAATTTGTCGATTTATTACCGCATGGATTTAAAAGTGTTTTACCCAAATGTGCAAGAAAATTATACGCTACTTAATAGTTTGCCATTTGAATCTAGTAGTAATTAACTTGCTATTTATATTATCGTTAAAAATGATAATTAAGAAAATAGCATATCAAATGAATAAGGCGGAATAATTGTGCTGCCTTTTTATTTTAGGTTCTGTCTATGTTTTCTTACACCATTCAATTTATTCCTTTGAAGATAACAAAACTTACATACCGAAACGCTTTACTCAATATGTAAAAACATTGGTAGAAGGTGCAAATCAGTATATTGGTGCTGGAAATATGTATAACGGCGACGTAGAAGATTTGAATAAACTGCATCTTTATATAATGTCTCAAATGGAAAAACCGACAACTAAAGCTGAGTTGAAATCAGCATTACAAGGCTATTTAATTCAAAATGAATATCAAGATATGAATAACAATGATAAATTGATTGATGAAATTTATGATTGCACTGAGTTGTTTAATGCGCTTTGTGATGTATTAACAAGATTAGGCTATATCCAGCCTGTAAACCTATAATCTGTGTATGGTTCGTTTAATGTACCGTTTTGTTTTTCATCTAAATATCAATTTAAATTGAGAACTATTTGCATTTAAATAAAATTAGGCATAGAATAGCCACAATTCAGGCTGAACTGAATAATTTGCACTCAACATAAGGAGCTTTTCAATGCAATTTAAACATTTCAAACTTGCTACCCTTGCGGCAGCACTTGCTTTTTCTGCTAATAGTTTTGCTGATATTACCGTTTATAATGGTCAGCACAAAGAAGCCGCTACGGCTGTGGCAAAAGCCTTTGAACAGGAAACAGGCATTAAAGTTACGCTAAATAGCGGGAAAAGTGAGCAACTTGCAGGTCAATTAAAAGAAGAAGGCGATAAAACACCAGCCGATGTTTTCTATACTGAACAAACAGCGACTTTTGCCGATCTTTCTGAAGCAGGGCTTTTAGCACCAATTTCAGAACAAACCATTCAACAAACCGCACAAAAAGGCGTACCACTTGCACCGAAAAAAGACTGGATTGCATTAAGTGGCCGTTCTCGCGTAGTGGTTTACGATCACACTAAATTATCTGAAAAAGATATGGAAAAATCAGTGCTTGATTATGCAACACCAAAATGGAAAGGCAAAATCGGTTATGTATCAACTTCTGGTGCGTTCTTAGAGCAAGTTGTTGCGTTAAGCAAAATGAAAGGGGACAAAGTTGCGCTTAATTGGTTAAAAGGTTTAAAAGAGAACGGAAAACTTTACGCTAAAAATAGTGTGGCATTACAAGCGGTTGAAAATGGCGAAGTACCTGCTGCGTTAATCAATAACTATTATTGGTATAACCTAGCAAAAGAAAAAGGCGTGGAAAACCTAAAAAGCCGTCTTTATTTTGTTCGCCACCAAGATCCAGGTGCGTTAGTTAGCTATTCAGGTGCAGCAGTATTGAAAGCCTCTAAAAATCAAGCTGAAGCACAAAAATTCGTTGATTTCTTAGCGAGTAAAAAAGGTCAAGAAGCATTAGTGGCAGTGCGTGCAGAATATCCGTTACGTGCTGATGTGGTTTCGCCATTTAATCTTGAACCTTATGAAAAATTAGAAGCACCAGTGGTGTCCGCAACAACAGCTCAAGATAAAGAACATGCGATCAAATTAATTGAAGAAGCTGGATTGAAATAATCCAAATATTGCGTGCGTGTATTTGAAAAAATTCACGCACGCGTTTACAATTCTCTAACAAAATTAACCGCTTGCGTGCGTGAACTGAAAGGTTCACATTCCTAAAAGGATTTAACTTTGCCTCGCAGACCGCCATTCTGGCTCACTTTACTTATCATCTTAATCGGGCTTCCGTTATGTTTGCCGTTTCTGTATGTCATTTTGCGTGCGACAGAAGTGGGATTAATGCGAAGTGTTGAGCTATTGTTTCGCCCTCGAATGGCTGAATTATTAAGCAATACAATGCTTTTAATGGTTTGTGTAACTATCGGTGCTATTTCACTTGGCACGCTTTGTGCTTTTTTACTTGAACGTTATCGCTTTTTCGGTAAAGCTTTTTTTGAAGTGGCGATGACGTTACCCCTTTGTATTCCCGCCTTTGTAAGTTGTTTTACTTGGATCAGCCTCACATTCCGCGTTGAGGGTTTTTGGGGAACAATTGGTATTATGACATTAAGTTCATTTCCTTTGGCTTATTTGCCCGTTTCCGCTATATTAAAAAGACTTGATCGTTCTCTTGAAGAAGTAAGCCTTTCGCTTGGTAAAAGCCCTGTGTATACCTTTTGGTATGCTATTTTCCCGCAACTTAAACCCGCCATTGGTAGTAGTATCTTACTAATTGCTTTACATATGTTGGTCGAATTTGGTGCAGTGTCAATTTTAAATTATCAAACCTTTACCACTGCCATTTTCCAAGAATATGAAATGTCTTTTAACAACAGCACTGCTGCATTATTATCCGCCGTTTTAATGGCGATTTGTATACTTATTGTTTTTGGGGAAATTTTCTTTCGTGGAAAACAAACCCTTTACCACAGTGGAAAAGGTGTTACGCGTCCTTATCTCGTAAAAACACTTTCCTTTGGAAAACAATGTTTAACCTTCGGATTTTTCTCTAGCATATTCATTTTAAGCATTGGCGTGCCTGTGATTATGTTAATTTACTGGCTTATTGTGGGAACTTCACTCGAAAGTGCGGGTGATTTTTCAGAATTTTTATCGGCATTCAGCAATTCATTTATCATTTCAGGCTTAGGCGCATTGCTTACCGTAATGTGCGCCTTGCCATTAGTTTGGGCAGCTGTTCGTTACCGTAGTTATTTAACGATTTGGATCGACCGCTTGCCATATCTATTACACGCTGTGCCAGGCTTAGTCATTGCCTTATCATTAGTCTATTTTTCCATCCATTACGCTAACGACCTATATCAAACCTTTTTTGTGATTATCATTGCCTACTTTATGCTCTATTTGCCAATGGCACAAACTACATTAAGAGCGTCTTTAGAGCAACTTTCCGATCAAATTGAAAAAGTCGGACAAAGTCTTGGGCGAAGCCCTTTCTATATTTTTCGCACCTTGACGCTACCAGCCATATTACCAGGTGTGGCAGCCGCATTTGCTTTGGTTTTTTTGAATTTAATGAAAGAGCTTACCGCGACGCTTTTGCTCACATCAAATGATATTAAAACCTTATCCATTGCTGTGTGGGAACATACCAGCGATGCACAATATGCTGCCGCCACCCCTTATGCGTTAATGCTCGTTCTTTTTTCGGGTATTCCTGTATTTTTATTGAAAAAATATGCGTTTAAATAAAATGATAAATAATCCGTTATTAACCGTTAAAAATCTCAATAAATTTTTTAATGAACAACAAGTTCTGCACGATATTTCATTCAGCTTACAACGCGGAGAAATCCTCTTTTTACTTGGTGCTTCAGGCTGTGGCAAAACTACATTATTACGTGCCATTGCAGGTTTTGAACAACCCTCTAATGGCGAAATTTGGCTAAAAGATCGGTTAATTTTTGGCGAGAATTTTAATCTTCCAACGCAACAACGTCATCTCGGTTATGTGGTGCAAGAGGGCGTACTTTTTCCTCACTTAAATGTCTATCGCAACATTGCTTACGGATTAGGCAACGGCAAAGGAAAAAATAGCGAAGAAAAAACGCGGATTGAACAAATAATGCAACTAACGGGTATTTTTGAACTGGCGGATCGCTTTCCACATCAACTTTCAGGCGGACAACAACAACGCGTAGCATTGGCGCGTGCTTTAGCCCCTAATCCAGAACTGATTTTATTAGACGAGCCTTTCAGTGCCTTAGACGAGCATCTTCGCCAACAAATTCGCCAAGAGATGCTCCAAGCACTTCGCCAAAGCGGTGCTTCCGCAATTTTCGTTACTCACGACCGTGATGAATCCTTACGCTACGCTGATAAAATCGCCATTATTCAGCAAGGTAAAATTTTACAAATCGATACGCCACGCACCCTTTATTGGTCGCCTAATCATCTTGAAACAGCAAAATTTATGGGGGAAAGTATTGTTTTGCCTGCAAATCTACTCGATGAAAATACCGCTCAATGCCAATTAGGCAATATTCCTATAAAAAATAAATCAATCTCACAAAATCAAGGTAGGATTTTGCTTCGTCCAGAACAATTTAGCCTGTTTAAAACATCAGAAAATCCAACCGCACTTTTTAATGGACAAATAAAACAAATTGAATTTAAAGGAAAAATTACCTCCATTCAAATTGAAATTAATGGCTACGCAATATGGATTGAGAACGTTATTTCTCCCGATTTATCTATTGGCGATAATTTGCCTGTTTATTTACATAGAAAAGGGCTTTTTTACGCTTAACAATAAAGCCTTATCTTCACGATAAGGCTTATTTTTAAACAATATATTCGGAAAAAATTTGTTCAAGATGTGATATTAAACAGTCTGCGCCTAAAATATTTTCCCCTTTCCACGCCTGTTGCAAAATCTCTGGAGAAAATTGCTGGCTTGCCAATTCAGCTAACGGCAAATAACTGATATGCCAAGGCTCCCGCCCCACTTTCTTATTGGACTGCATATTCATAAAAGGCAAAGCAAAATCAAAGTGCGGTAAATTTTCGGCAAGAAATTCTCTCAATTCAAAGAAGTAGCCGCCTTTTTCATATTCCCAAGGCTCCAGTTGTAAAGATTGCCCTTGTGGCAAAAGATCAGGATCAAAAATATCCACTTCCGTTCCCCAATGATGACGGCTCGCCCCCGGCAATGCAGACCAACGTAAAATCGCCTGACATTTTTGCCAGTCATCTAATTGGTTCAAATCTAATGCCTTTCCTGCATCATCGTGTACTTTTCGCTCGCCCTTAAATTTACTGTTCCAAATAAGTTGTTGGCGTTCAAAATCACGAAAACTGCTCGCAGGCTGTAAATTAAAGCCATTTTTTGCCGCACTTTGTTGCAAAGCTTGAAATGCTTGCACAGCTTGCGTTTGCAAAAAATGATTTGATGAATGAGTTGTGGGTAAATTGACTAAATGCTCACGGGACTTTCCTGTAAGCATTTCTGGGGTTAATTTCATTTTAGCTATCCAATAAATTCACTAACATTTTGTGGTAAATTTCACCGCACTTGCCAAGGTCTTCTACACTGACACATTCATTGACTTTATGAATAGTTGAATTTAACGGGCCAAATTCCACTACTTCTGCGCCCATCAATGCAATAAAACGACCGTCTGACGTGCCGCCACCTGTTTCAGCCTTTGGCGTTATGCCTATGGTTTCCTCAATAGCGGAGGTTATCGAATCTAATAATTTACCTGGTTTTGTTAAAAAGGGTTTGCCTGATAAATTCCATTCAATACGATACTTCAAATTGTGTTTTTCTAACATTTCAGCCACTTTTTGCTTAATGATTTCATCCGTGACTTCTGTGCAATAACGCAAATTGAACTGAATATATAACTCAGCAGGAATTACATTATTACTTCCCGTACCCGCGTGAATGTTAGCAATTTGTAGGCTTGTTGGCGGGAAAAATTCATTGCCTTTATCCCATTGGTAAGTCGTTAATTCTTGCAAAAATAGCGCTGCTTTATGGATTGGGTTTTCAGCTAAATGCGGATAGGCTACGTGTCCTTGAATACCTTGAATATAGAGATTTCCTGTAATTGAGCCGCGGCGACCATTTTTGACAACATCGCCTAAGTTTTTAGCACTCGATGGCTCGCCAACCATACAATAAGTAATTTTTTCATCACGTGCCATTAAAGTCTCAACCACACGCACGGTGCCGTCTTTTGCAGCTGCCTCTTCGTCAGAGGTAATCAATAATGCAATGGTGCCTTTATGATTAGGATTTGCTTTTACGTATTCTTCTGCCGCCACAATCATTGCTGCAAGGGAGCCTTTCATATCCGCCGCACCACGCCCATAAAGCATGCCATCAATAATCTCAGCAGAAAACGGCGGAGACGACCACTGATTTTCATCACCAGTAGGCACAACATCCGTATGACCTGCAAACGCAATAACTGGCTCGCTCGTTCCGTGTTTTGCCCACAAATTCAACGTGTCATTAAAAGGCATCCATTCAATTTGAAAACCTAGCTTTTCTAAACGTTCGGCAATAATTTGCTGACAGCCTTCGTCATTCGGGCTAATAGATGGGAGACGAATTAAATCTTGTGCTAACGAAACCACTTTTTCTCTCATAAAAACTCCTAAGAAAATAACCGCACTTTAAGCAAAAACAGCCTGATATTCCTTTTCATTAAATCCAATTAATGCCTTTCCATCTTGTAAAATAATTGGGCGTTTAATTAAGGTTGGATTCTCAGCCAACACGGAAAGTGCGGTGGTTTTATCAAGAGAATTTTTAACTTGCTCATCCAAATTACGCCAAGTTGTACTGCGTTTATTCACTAACACATCCCAGCCAAATTGAGTTTCCGCTTGGGTTAAAAAATTCAAATCTAACCCATCAACACGGTAGTCGTGAAGTTTATGCTCGATATTGTGATCCGCCAGCCATTTCAACGCTTTCTTTACTGTATCGCAATTTTTAATGCCGTAAACTGTAATCATATTTCACCTAAAAAGAAAAATCCTCAATCTAATCAGACTGAGGATTTTAACCCTTATACTACTTCATCTCAAATGAATTAACCTAACAACTTATTGATACGTTTAATAAACGCAGCTGGATTTTCCAAAGATCCGCGCTCTGCTAACATAGCTTGTTCAAGCAACAGTTCCACCCAATCAGCAAATTCAATTTCATCTGCAATATCAGCCACTTTTTTCACTAAATGGTGTTCTGGATTCAGTTCAAATGTGTATTTTACTTCTGGTACAGGTTGCCCTGCGGCTGCAAACAATTTCGCCATTTGGGTCGTCATTTGATCGTTATCCGTAGAAACCACCGCTGGTGTATCCGTTAAATTGTGAGTTAAACGCACCGTTTTCACACGTTCGCCAAGCAAGTTTTTCACACGCTCAATAAAACTACCAAAGGCTTCATCTTGTTGTTTTTGTGTTTCAGATTCTTTATCCGCTAAATCGCCTAAATCCAAATCTGCTTTTGTAATACTTTGTAATTGTTTACCATCGAATTCAGTTAAATAGCTTAACATCCATTCATCAATGCGATCGGAAAGCAATAAAACCTCAATGCCTTTTTTATTGAATAATTCCAAGTGCGGGCTATTTTTCGCTGCAACATAACTATCCGCTGTAATGCAATAGATAGCTTTTTGCCCCTCTTTCATACGCAAGATGTAATCTTCTAAAGAGACAGTTTGCTCGCAACCATCATTATGTGTCGAAGCAAAACGCAATAACTTCGCGACAGTTTCTTTGTTAGCAAAATCTTCTGCAGGGCCTTCTTTTAAGACTAAACCAAACTCTTTCCAGAATTGAAGATATTTTTCTGCATCATCTTTTGCTAATTTTTCTAGCATTTGTAATGAACGCTTAGTTAATGCTTTGCGTAGTGCAGCCGTAATTTTGTTATCCTGTAAAATTTCACGAGATACATTTAATGGCAAATCATTACTATCGATTAAACCACGCATAAAACGTAGATAATTCGGCATAAATTGCTCAGCATCATCCATAATAAATACACGTTGAACATAAAGTTTTAAGCCGTGTTTATGTTCGCGATTAAATAAATCCCAAGGTGCTTTAGCTGGTACATAAAGCAAACTAGTATATGCTTGATTTCCCTCAACTTTGTTATGCGCCCAAGTCACAGGATCAACAAAATCATGGCTTAAGTGTTTGTAAAACGCTTTGTATTCCTCATCGGACACATCATTTTTAGAACGAGTCCAAAGCGCATCGGATTTATTAATTTTCTCCCATTTCTCACCGCACTCTTTGCCTTCATCATCGTATTCTTTCGTCAGCATTTCCACTGGCAAGCCAATATGGTCAGAATATTTACCAATAATTTCACGCAAACGCCATTCATTTAAAAATTCTTTTTCATCTTCACGTAACTGTAAAATCACATCTGTACCACGAGATTTTTTCTCAATATCCGCCACAGAATATTCGCCTTCGCCCGCAGATTCCCAAAGTACGGCTTTATGCGCCTCTTCACCAGCTACTCTGGTTTTTACAGTCACTTTATCTGCCACAATAAAAGCAGAATAAAAACCCACGCCAAATTGCCCAATAAGCTGGCTATTTTTTGCTTGATCTTGACCAAGTGCGGTTAAAAATTCTTTTGTTCCTGATTTTGCAATCGTACCCAAATGATCGATGACTTGCTCACGGGTCATGCCAATGCCGTTATCGCTAATTGTGATAGTGCCTTTATCCGCATCAAAGCTAACACGCACACGCAAGTCGCCATCGCCTTCATATAAAGCTGGGTTGGAAAGTGCTTTAAAGCGTAATTTATCTGCCGCATCAGAAGCATTAGAAATCAATTCACGTAAGAAAATTTCTTTGTTAGAGTACAAAGAATGAATCATTAATTGGAGTAGTTGTTTGACTTCAGATTGGAATCCGCGAGTTTCTTGATTTTGTGACATAATTTTTCCTTCATAAAGATAAAAATTGAACGTCACAGATATAAGAATAAAAAGAAAGATTTCAAGGGAAATTTAAGAGGAAAAGTGCGGTAAAAAAACACAAGGAATTTAAACCGCACTTTAAATAAAAAATTTCTTATTCCCCCTTGATCGCTATAAATTTATGTATATAATGAATTCTGTTTTAGATACTAGATAGTAATTTAATAGTAATGAAACTTGGCTAGTGCATTCCCCCACTCCTTTCGCACTAGCCATTTTTTTGGGAATTTTGTACCATATCCCAACTTTTTCCAATCAACGATCCATTATGAATAATCTCGAACTTGAACAACTCATTAATCAAAAACTTTCTTCCGATAAAATCAATGACTATGCGCCCAACGGCTTACAAGTCGAAGGTAAAACAGAAATCAAAAAAATCATTACTGGCGTAACGGCGAGTCAGGCTTTAATTGATTACGCAATCAGCCAAAATGCTGATGCTATTTTAGTTCATCATGGCTATTTTTGGAAAAGTGAAAACCCTTGTATTCGAGGAATGAAAGGCAAGCGAATTAAAGCCCTTTTAGTGAACGACATTAATTTATATGGCTATCATTTGCCATTAGATGTGCACCCAGAATTAGGTAACAATGCGCAATTAGCCAAACTGCTCGACATTGAAAATTTACAACCATTAGAAAAAGGCTCTGTGAGTATTCCTGTTTGGGGCGAATTAAAAGAACCGATGACAGGTAAAGACTTTGCAGAAAAAATAGAAAAAGTGTTAAATCGAAAACCGTTAATTTGCATTGAAAACGGACCGCACTTAATCCGAAAAATTGGTATCTGCACTGGTGGCGGACAAGGTTATATTGATCTTGCTGCAGAACAAGGCTGCGACGCATTTATTACAGGGGAAGTGTCAGAACAAACAATCCATTCTGCCCGTGAGCAAGGATTACATTTCTTCTCTGCAGGTCATCACGCAACAGAACGCTATGGCATCAAGGCATTAGGCGAATGGTTGGCGAAAGAATATGGCTTTGACGTAAAATTTAAAGATATAGATAATCCAGCGTAAAATACAAAAGTGCGGTAAAAATATTTCTTTTTTAACCGCACTTTTATCTTCTGAAATTATCGTTTAAACATTCCGCCTAAACCGCCAAGACCGCCTAAGCCTCCGCCCATTAAGCCTTGCATTCCTCGCATCATTTTAGCCATGCCGCCTTTACGCATTTTCTTCATCATACGTTGCATTTCATCGAATTGTTTAAGTAATTTATTGACATCTTGCACCTGAGTGCCAGAGCCTAATGCAATACGACGACGGCGAGATCCTTTGATAATATCTGGGTTGGCACGTTCTTTTAGGGTCATGGAGTTAATGATCGCTTCCATTTTGATAAACATTTTGTCATCTACTTGATTTTTAACGTGATCAGGCAAATTTTTTGCACCTGGTAATTTCTCAAGCATAGACATCATGCCACCCATTTTTTTCATTTCGATCAGCTGTTCGCGGAAATCATCTAAAGTAAAATCATCGCCTTTCTTGAATTTCTGCGCCATTTTTTCCGCTTTTTCACGATCAACAGAACGTTCAAGATCTTCGATAAGGGAAAGCACATCGCCCATGCCCAAAATACGGGAAGCGACACGATCAGGATGGAAAGGCTCAAGTGCTTCAGTTTTCTCGCCCACACCCAAGAATTTAATTGGTTTACCTGTGATTTGACGAATAGATAACGCCGCACCACCGCGTGCATCACCGTCCACTTTCGTCAAAATAACACCCGTAAGCGGTAATGCTTCATTAAAGGCTTTTGCTGTATTTGCCGCATCTTGACCAGTCATCGCATCAACAGTGAAAAGGGTTTCGATTGGATTTAATGCAGCATGGACTTGCTTGATTTCCTCCATCATTTCTGTATCAACGTGTAGGCGACCTGCCGTATCCACAATCAACACATCGTAGAATTTCAGTTTTGCATCAGCAAGCGCCAATTTAGCAATATCAATGGGGTTTTGTTTAACATCCGATGGAAAAAATCCACGCCAACGGATTGAGCCAAGGTTTCAAGTTGCTTAATCGCAGCAGGGCGATATACGTCAGCAGACACCACTAACACTTTCTTTTTATGGCGTTCACGCAAGAATTTTGCCAATTTACCCACACTGGTGGTTTTACCCGCCCCTTGTAAACCCGCCATTAAGATAACTGCTGGTGGTTGGGTTGCGAGATTTAAACTCTCATTGGCTTCGCCCATGGCTTTTTCAAGCTCACGCTGAACGATTTTTAAGAATTCTTGCCCTGGCGTTAAACTTTTATTGACTTCTTCCCCAAGCGCGCTTTCTTTTACTTTTGCGATAAATTCACGCACCACAGGCAAGGCAACATCGGCTTCAAGTAATGCCATACGCACTTCGCGTAAGGTTTCTTTAATATTATCTTCCGTTAAACGGCCTTTTCCTGTGATATTACGTAAAGTTTTGGAAAGGCGATCCGATAAATTCTCAAACATGGCTAACAATCCTGTTTTTCTTAAAAAATTGTGCTGATTATACCGAAATTTAGGCGTTTTTCATCATTTCAAATGAAAATGACTTTTTGAGTAGGCGATTTCATAAAGAAAGTATAGGACATAAGGAAAAAGAATGATTATTTAGCCAATTTCAGGTATTATTCTGCCCACTCTTGGCTATTTGAGCAGCCATTTGATTTAGCAAAATCAAATAACAGGTAAAAAGTGCGGTGAAAAATGACCGCACTTTTTGTTGATTAACGAACAAAAGGATTTTCCCTTGGATAGCATTCCCCTTAGTACTTTATTTATTATTCTTATTATCTGTTTAGTGTTATCAGCCTATTTTTCTGGTTCTGAAACTGGACTACTCTCCCTCAATAAATATCGTCTTCGTTTTCTATCTGAACAAGGCAATAAAGGTGCGAAAAAAGCGGAAAAACTGCTAGAAAAGCCAGATACTTTGTTAAGTTTTATTCTTATTTTTAATAACCTTGTGAATATCAGCGCATCTGCAATTGCAACAGTAATTGGTATGCGTTTATATGGCGATGCCGGCGTGGCGATTGCAACGGGTTTGCTCACTTTCGTAATGCTCGTATTTTCTGAAATATTCCCCAAAACTGTGGCTGCAATGCACGCAGAAAAAGTAAGTTTTTTTCAAGTCATATTTTAACTTCATTGCTTAAAATCTTTTATCCGCTCGTTTGGTTAATGAATATTTTTACTAAATCCTTGATGCAAATAGTAGGGTTAAAACTTGATATGCAAAAACAAGTAATTAGTAGTGAAGAACTGCGTAGTATTGTATCAGAAGCGGGCGAAGCAACTCCAAATGAACAACATCCACAAATGTTGCTGTCTATTTTGGATATGGAAACCGTCACTGTTGATGACATTATGGTTCCCCGCAACGAAATCGGCGGTATAAATATTGATGATGATTGGCGAGCTATTATGCGCCAGCTCAATCATGCCGCACACAATCGTGTTGTACTTTATAAAAGTAGCCTTGATGAACAAGTGCTTGGTATTTTGCGCGTGCGTGAAGCATTCCGCTTACTGCTTGAAAAAAATGAATTTACCAAAGAAACCTTAATCCGTGCCGCTGATGAAGTGTATTTCATTCCTGAAAGCACGCCATTAAAAACGCAACTTGCGAATTTCCGTGCAAATAAAGAGCGCATTGGCTTAGTGGTGGACGAATACGGCGATATTAAAGGGCTTGTGACGCTGGAAGATATTTTGGAAGAAATCGTTGGTGATTTTACCACTTCCACCGCCCCGAGTATTGATGAGGAAGTAACTCAACAATCTGATGGTTCCATGATTATCGATGGCTCTGCCAACCTACGCGATCTCAACAAAATGTTTAACTGGGAATTGGATACAGAAGATGCCCGCACATTTAATGGCTTAATCCTAGAACACTTAGAGGAAATTCCCGATGAAGGCACGGTTTGCGAAATTGATGGCTTGCAAATTACCATTCTTGAAGTGGGCGATAATATGATTAAACAAGCGAAAGTCATTAAACTTTAATCATAAAAACTCAGACAAATTGAACCGCACTTTTGACTTGGATCATAAGTGCGGTTCTTTTTTGCGCATTTTCAGAAAACATTTTTATAATTATTTATAGGTATATTTGATAGAGAACAAAGATATGGAACACGAATATCAACGTGAGGTGACTCGCGTGTGCGTACAAACAGCACTGCTCTTGTTACAACATGGGGCAGAAAGTACCGTGGTGGTACAAATGGCGCAGCGTTTAGGCGTAGCACTTGGCGTAGAAAGTGTAGAATGTGCGCTTACGGCAAATGCGGTGGTGCTGACGACCTTATCAGATAATCATTGCATTACTACCGCACGAAAAAATACAGATAAAGGCATTAATATGCAAATGGTTACTGATGTTCAACGTATTGTGATTGCCGTTGAGCATCATTTGTATGAGTTAGAGATCGCACAAAGAAAACTGGATCAATTAAAACCGCTTAAATATAACCGATGGTTAGTTGTATTCATGATTGGCTTATCTTGTGCAGCATTCGCCCATTTATCTGGTGGCGATTGGATAATTTGCGGCATCACCTTTGTGGCAGCCGCCATTGCCATGTTTGTGCGACAAGAATTTTCTAAACGGCACTATAATCCTCTTATCGTCTTTTCCATCACCTCTTTCGTCGCCTCTCTGATTTCTGGCGTGAACTTAAAATATAACTTAGGTAACGATCCTCAAATTGCTTTAGCGTCTAGTGTGTTATTACTTGTGCCAGGGTTTCCGCTGATTAATTCTTTGGCGGATATATTAAAAGGTTATGTGAATATGGGATTAGGCCGTTGGACGATTGCAACTATTCTCACTTTTGGTGCATGTCTTGGTATTGTATTCGCTTTAAGCCTATTACATATTACAACTTGGGGGCATTAAAATGTTATTAGACATCACAATATTTATCTTGAAATTACTCGATGATATGCTATTTGCTGCGATTCCAGCGGTGGGCTTTGCTTTAGTATTTAATGTACCGCCCAAAGCCTTAAAATATTGTGCAATTTTAGCCGCACTTGGGCATGTTACACGCACATTATTACTGCATATTAATATGCCTATTGTATTTGCTACATTCTTTGCCACTTGCGTGATTGGATTTTTAGGCGTGCATCTTTCCCATCGTTATTTAGCCCATCCCAAAGCCTTCACCGTTGCCGCAATTATCCCCATGATCCCCGGTGTTCATGCTTATAAAGCAATGATTTCAATGGTACAAATTCATCATTTTGGCTTTTCTGATGCTTTATTTGAACAGATGATTAGCTCCTTTATTAATACCAGTTTTATCCTAGGCGCAATAGTATTTGGATTGGCTTTACCGGGCTTATTGTTTTATCGACAAAAACCTGTGGTGTAACACTAAAAACAGTGCAACAAAAAAGCCGACATTTGTCGGCTTTCTACTATTCTTGTGATTTTTTCTTGAGATATTCATAAAGCTCATCTTTAATCCGTAATTTTTCTTTTTTCAAATAACGATTTCCATTTTGTAATCAATTCATTATTTAATGTTTGGAGTGCTTGATTATTCACATAACGAATGTATTCCACAAAAAGTTGATCCACTTCTTCACGATCAAAAGAGGATAGAATTAATTGATTAAGATTATTTTCTTGAGAAAACTTAAAATGTGAGGCAATTTGCTGAACAGTTTCATTTTCAACTTTAGCTCTCGCTTTCACAAAATCAGATTGATTTAAAAAAGCCATTAATTGAGCGGATGAAGTAAGAATTTTTGTAAATTCATGATACGCAGAATCTGTCGCCTTACGCTCAATTTTTACCATATCAACGGCATCAGCATCACCACTAACTAAATGGGGCGTGGATTCTAATACAAAGTGCGGTCAATTTTTCTTTATTTTTATACGTTGGCTTTTAAACTGGTTTATTTGAAGAAAGCACGCTAGAATAAGGTTGTTTTCATTTCAACGAAAAAAGTAAGGAAATTCTATGATCGATCCAAATTTACTCCGTAATAATTTAGCAGAAGTCGCAGAAAAATTAAAAGTAAAACGCAACTTTATGCTTGATACGGAAAAACTCACCGCGTTAGAAGATCAGCGCAAAAACTTACAAGTCACTACCGAAAACTTACAAGCGGAACGTAATGCTCGTTCCAAAGCCATTGGTGCTGCTAAAGCACGTGGTGAAGATATCGCACCATTATTGGCAGAAATGGATGATATGGGCAATCAATTGACTGAAGCAAAAGCACAATTAGATGCGGTACTTGCAGAAATCAATCAAATTGCATTAAGTATTCCAAATCTACCCGCAGACGAAGTGCCATTAGGCAAAGATGACACAGAAAATAAAGAAATCTTACGTTGGGGTGCACCGCGTACATTTGATTTTGAAGTGAAAGATCATATCACTTTGGGTGAAGAAGCAAATGGCTTAGATTTTGCTGCTGGGGCTAAATTAGCTGGTGCGCGTTTTGCCGTAATGAAAGGTCAAATCGCTAAAATGCACCGTGCATTGGCACAATTCATGTTAGATCTTCATACTGAACAACACGGCTATTTAGAAACCTATGTGCCTTATTTAGTAAATCACGCAACACTTTATGGAACAGGGCAATTACCAAAATTCGGGGAAGATTTATTCCATACTTTAGCCTTACAAGGCGAACAACCTTACGCATTAATTCCAACCGCAGAAGTGCCAGTCACGAATTTAGTGCGTGATGTAATTATTGATGAAGCAGAATTACCAATAAAAATGACCGCACATACGCCATGTTTCCGTTCTGAAGCAGGCTCTTACGGTCGTGATACTCGTGGTTTAATTCGTATGCACCAATTTGATAAAGTAGAAATGGTACAAATCGTTGATCCCGATAAATCAATGGAAGCACTTGAAGAATTAACAGGTCATGCGGAAAAAGTATTGCAATTATTAAATTTACCATACCGTAAAGTTTTACTTTGCACAGGCGATATGGGCTTTGGTTCTTGCAAAACTTACGATTTAGAAGTTTGGGTGCCTGCACAAAATACTTATCGAGAAATTTCTTCTTGCTCAAATATGTGGGATTTCCAAGCTCGCCGTATGCAAGCTCGCTGTAAAGCAAAAGGCGATAAGAAAACTCGCCTAGTGCACACTTTAAATGGTTCAGGCTTAGCGGTTGGTCGTACTTTAGTAGCTGTGCTTGAAAACTATCAAAATGCCGATGGTTCAATCACCGTACCAGAAGTGCTACGTCCATATATGGGCGGATTAGACGTTATCGGAAAATAATCCTTCTAGAAGATAAAAAAGCGTGGATTTTAAAATTTCCACGCTTTTTTATTATCAAAGCCTTACAATAACTGTTTTAAATTTTTTGGTATTCAAGCCAATTAGGAACTTTATCCTATTATAAAATTATATCTATAACATAGAAAATTTATCTTTCAATTGACATCAATATCCAGAGCATTACTCTAAAAAACATATCAAAGTATCTAAATTGTTATAATATTAGTTCACTTTACGATTAAACAAGAGTAAGAAGCAATTTTAATAAATTAGATATTCCACGTATAAAACAGTATAATTCCATCAATAGCTCATAAACCAACTGGAGTATTTTATGAAATTATATGGTTTAATTGGTGCGTGTTCATTTGTTCCACATGTGGCATTAGAGTGGGTAAAAATACGTGAAAATGCTGATTATGAATTTGAACCTGTCACTCGTGAGTTAATTAAATCACCTGAATTTTTATCATTGAATCCACGCGGGGCAGTACCTGTATTAGTTGATGGCGATTTAGTTCTTTCGCAGAACCAAGCGATTTTGCACTATTTAGATGAACTTTATCCTAATTCAAAATTATTTGGTAGCAAAACCGTACGTGATAAAGCCAAAGCAGCTCGCTGGTTGGCATTTTTAATTCCGATGTGCATAAATCATTTGTGCCTCTGTTCCGTTTGCCAAACTATGCAAAAGATAACGAAATACTTACACACACTATTCGCCAACAAGCAGTAGAGCAAATTTTAGATCAACTTGCAGTCGCAAATGAACATTTAGAAAGTCACATTTATTTTGGAGAAGATATTTCCGTTGCAGATGCCTATCTTTACATTATGCTCAATTGGTGTCGAGCAGTAGGTATTGATTTCAGCCACTTAACACAACTTTCGGCTTTTATGCAACGTGTTGAGACTGATCAAGCTGTCGAAAATGTGAGAAAAATTGAAGAACTAAAAGTATAAACAGGAAGTTTCTACAAAAATTGCCCATTTTTAACCGTTTGTATCACGTTAAGTTTCAATTTAAGTGAGTAATTTCGCTTCTTACCAAACACAGCTAACCCATTGATTCTACTATGATTAAACTGGTTAATCCAATATCGCAATGTTCTACTGTCAAGTTGAAAATGTTTACTGATGAGTGAATAATTTTTACCATTTTGAATATAAAATTCGATGACTTGTTGTTTGAAAAGAGTGTTGTATTTGGCTATAAAAAATCTGCATCTTACAATTAATTTATATAAGTAAAAATATCTTGCTTTTATCATCGTTAAACTTAGAATAAATATAAATAATTATCATTAAGATTTAAGGGTGTATATGAATATTTTAATTAATAAACGTATCTTTTTATTAGTTACCCTTGTAGGTATTCAACTAAATGTAACCGCAAAACAAAATTCTTCTAATTCTAATAGAGAGGAGTTATTACCTATTATTGTGAACACTAATGATGATAGTAATAAACTACCTGGTCGTTCAGTATTAAAACAGAAAAATATCGAACAACAACAAGCTGATAATGCAGCAAATTTAATTAATATCTTGCCAGGTGTGAATATGGCTGGCGGGTTTCGCCCTGGTGGGCAAACATTAAATATTAATGGAATGGGCGATGCTGAAGATGTTAGAGTGCAGTTAGATGGGGCTACAAAAAGTTTTGAAAAATACCAACAGGGTTCTATTTTTATTGAGCCTGAATTATTAAGAAGAGTAACAGTAGACAAAGGAAATTATTCTCCTCAATATGGTAATGGTGGTTTTGCTGGAACAGTAAAATTTGAAACTAAGGATGCTAGGGATTTCTTGCAAGAAAACCAGAAAATAGGTGGTTTTTTAAAGTATGGAAATAATAGCAATAATAACCAAAAAACTTATAGTACTGCACTAGTTTTACAAAATGAACAAAAAAATATTGATTTATTATTATTTGGTTCTGTAAGAAATGCTGACGATTATAAAAGACCCGATAATAGCAAAATTCTTTTTTCAAAAAATAATCAAAAAACCGGATTAATAAAATTAAATTGGCAAATTTCACCCGAACATTTACTCACATTATCGAGTGTTTATGGTATTCATAAAGGCTGGGAGCCTTTCGCAGCGAAAAGAGATATCCTACCTAAACCAAGTTCGGATGATATAATGCGTTATGGTGCTGATATTGCTTGGAAACGTAAACTGGTTTATCGAGATCAAAAAGATGAAAATTACACATTAAAATACAACTATCTACCTGAAAATAACCCATGGATTAACTTATCTACTCAGTTCAGCTACAGTAAAACCACACAAAATGATATGCGTCCCAAAGAAGCATCTTCAGGATTAGTGAGTAGCTTAGGTAATCAAAGCTGGATAACTTATTCAGATCTTACTTTTGATATAAATAACACAAGTACTTTTAATATTAAAAGTACTCGGCATGAACTATTATTTGGTTTGCAATGGTTAAAAAATACAAGAAATACTTTAATGTATCACAAGGGGAAGATGAAAGATAAAACCTATAATTATGGCTATTTCCAACCTTATTATATGCCTTCTGGACGTCAATATACACAGGCGTTTTATTTACAAGATCAAATAAAATGGAAAAATATAATTTTTAGCAGCAGGAGTGCGTTATGACCATATCAATAATATAGGGCAGAAAAATTTAGCACTAAAATATAATGATATCTCTGCAGGACATGATTATAGCCAGAAAAATTATAATGGTTGGTCTTATTATTTAGGTTTAAATTATGATATAAACCATTATTTAAGTTTATTTACAAATTTTAGTAGAACTTGGCGTGCACCTGTTATTGATGAACAGTATGAGACGCAATATAAGCAAGTCTTCTGTGCCTGCAACCTCTTTAAATTTAAAAAAAGAAATGATTAATCAGACCAGAGGAGGTGGGATTGTTACGCTTAATAATTTATTTCAAGAGGATGATGCCTTTCAATTTAGAGCTACTTATTTTTACCACCGTGGTAAAAATGAAATATTTAAAACCAGAGGAGTTAATTGTGTAGGCAATGCTGCAGATACCAATAATAAGGTTTGTCCTAAAATCATTGAAAATTATCGTAATTTGCCAGGTTATGTTATTCAAGGTGCAGAGTTAGAAGCTTATTATCAATCTACTTATTTATTTGGTGAGATAACATATTCTTATGTAAAAGGAAAACGTGACACCTCACCAAGAAACCCATGGGGTAAAACCTCAACATGGATTGCTGAAATTCCCCCTAGAAAGGCAACTGCTACTTTAAGTTTCAATGTTCCAAAATATTATCTCACAGTAGGTTGGCGTGCTGAGTTTGTAAGAAGACAAGATCGATCGCCATTATCTGGTGACCCTGAAGCAAAATATTGGTCATTGCCAGCTTCAAGAGGATACAGCCTACATAACCTATTCCTTTCTTGGAGCCCTGCAAAAATTAAAGGTATGAATATTAAGATTACAGTGGATAATTTATTTAACCGAGCATATAACCCTTATCTAGGCGAATTGGCTTCTGGAACAGGTAGGAATATCAAATTTAGCCTATCTCAGAAATTTTAGAATAAAATAGCCCGATTAAATCTAATCGGGCTTTATCATACTATAATGATCCTATACTAATTTTAATATTCATTATACAAGATTAATCTTAAATATAATTTAAGAAAATAATGTACAGAAAATTTATCCTAATATAGGATTTATATTCAGATAAATATATCATTAAACAATATAGACATAATAGGTATAATTCACTATACTAATTATAGTATTCTTTTAAGAGCAAATTTAAATAATAAATTTCAAATGAGTACGCCATCTTAAATTATAGATAAATATCAAAATTATAATATAACTTTACCCTATAACGATGCATAATAGAAACTAAACTAACCTAATTGTTTAAATATAATTTAATACCCAGTATCTAGTATAAGAATAAAGTCAATATATATTTCATATAGTTTTCCTTACTTTAAAATTAATATCATTATTTTTAACAAATTTCAGTATTCAAAACGACAATTTATAACTTAATAAGTAATCAAATATAAGAATATAATTACAATAAACTATTAATAATAAAATTAAAGTAACATTAATATTTAACAAATTATCAAAAATTATATATAACTTTACAAATAAAAGCAATGTACATTTATAACATAATTACATTGTATCCTGTTATAAATTTATAGCAATGTCCTAACTATTATATAGTAAAAACAAAATACATATAGGTTATTAATTACTTTAAAACTATTAGAATATAGTTATAGATTTAGGAATAATTACATTTAACTATCAAAGTATGATTAATCTAGATAAATTTCCTACATCAATACATCAACCTTACAAAGAATTCAAATATTCTGATTTTTAGGACACAACATGAACCACAGTATTTCAACTAGAGTTCTATATTTATTCTTTATCTAATTTTTTTAATTTTAATTCTGTTTTTACTTAATTTAATTTTATCTATCTTAGATAGATTTATATGTAGATTGAGATTTTTTATTTAATAACCTGTCGGTGCATTACTTTCTCATTCTGAAACACCACACTACCATCGGCATTACAGCGTTTCACTTCTGAGTTCGGTATGCTCTCAAGTGGGTTAACCTCACTATCGCTGCCAGGATAATTCTTTGATAACTCGTCTTTTCTCTTTAATCTCACGCCGCTGTAATCTCTCGTTACTCAGTCTTTCCTCTACCTTTCACTCGTTCTTATTGGTCACAAGCTGAACTCAATTTTCTTCCTAATAAGTCTTCGATACTGACTTTTCTTTGTCTAGTCTTTTACTTCGGTTTCCGCTCTACTTTTATTTGCTTCGCCTTTCATCTCGAACTTCACTTAGCTCCCAAAAACTCTTGAGCGTTCTATAGTTAAGCCTCTCGGGCACTTAGTATCTGTTAGCTCAATGTATCACTGCACTTACACACCAGACCTATCTACGTCGTAGTCTACAACAGCCCTTACCGACTTAAAGTCAGGGATGACTCATCTCTTGGCAAGTTTCGTGCTTAGATGCTTTCAGCACTTATCTCTTCCGCATTTAGCTACCCAGCAATGCCTCCACCGAGACTACTGGAACACCAGTGATGCGTCAACTCCGGTCCTCTCGTGCGAGGAGCAGCCCCAATCAATCATCCAACGCCCACGGCTGATAGAGACCGAACTGTCTCACGACGTTATAAACCCAGCTAGCGTACCACTTTAAATGGCGAACAGCCATACCCTTGGGACCTGCTTCAGCCCCAGCATGTGATGAACCGACATCGAGGTGCCAAACACCGCCGTCGATATGAACTCTTGCACGGGATCAGCCTGTTATCCCCGGAGTACCTTTCATCCGTTGAGCGATGGCCCTTCCATTCAGAACCACCGGATCACTATGACCTACTTTCGTACCTGCTCGACTTGTCTGTCTCGGAATTAAGCTTGCTTATACCATTGCACTAACCTCACGATGTCCGACCGTGATTAGCTCACCTTCGTGCTCCTCCGTTACGCTTCGGGAGGAGACCGCCCCAGTCAAGCTACCCACCAGACACTGTCCGAGACCGCGTTTCGCAATCTTCGTTAGTACATCAAACGTTACAGGGTGGTATTTCAAGGACGACTCCACAATCACTGGCGTGACTGCTTCTAAGTCTCCCACCTATCCTACACATCAAAATTCAAGGTTCAGTGTCAAGCTATAGTAAACGTTCACGGGGTCTTTCCGTCTAGCCGCGGGTACACCGCATCTTCACGGCGATTTCAATTTCACTGAGTCTCGGGTGTAGACAGCCTGGCCATCATTATGCCATTCGTGCAGGTCGGAACTTACCCGACAAGGAATTTCGCTACCTTAGGACCGTTATAGTTACGGCCGCCGTTTACTGGGGCTTCGATCAGGTGCTTCTCTTGCGATGACACCATCAATTAACCTTCCAGCACCGTGCAGGCATCACACCCTATACGTCCACTTTCGTGTTTGCAGAGTGCTGTGTTTTTAATAAACAGTTGCAGCCAGCTGCTATCTTCGACCGGTTCAACCTTCGCCCGCTAGCCACTACAATCTACGCCGGCGCACCTTCTCCCGAAGTTACGGTGCTATTTTGCCTAGTTCCTTCACCCGAGTTCTCTCAACCGCCTGAGTATTCTCTACCTGACCACCTGTGTCGGTTTTCAGTACGGTTTAGTAAAGCCTTTCGCTTAGTGGCTTTTCCTGGAAGCGTGGTATCAGTTACTTCAGCTCCGTAGAGCCTCGTCATCATCTCTCTGTGTTAAGGAAGTCCGGATTTGCCTAAACATCCCACCTACCAACTTAAACGCACATATCCAACAGTGCGATAACCTAACCTACTCCGTCCCCACATCGCAGCTTTACCAAGTACAGGAATATTAACCTGTTTCCCATCGACTACGCTTTTCAGCCTCGCCTTAGGAGCCGACTCACCCTGCCCCGATTAACGTTGGACAGGAACCCTTGGTCTTCCGGCGAACGGATTTTTCACCCGTTTTATCGTTACTTATGTCAGCATTCGCACTTGTGATACGTCCAGCCCACCTCTCGATGAACCTTCATCCGCTTACACAACGCTCCCCTACCCAACAGGCGTATCACTAATAATCCTTACTCTAAGATGCCCGACTCAACGTTCGGGTTGCTTGAACAACCTTTCATGACGCTTCGCGCCATTCCATGTTGTTAATCGTAAGGCGTATTAGTGATACGCCTGATGCCGCAGCTTCGGTGCTATATTTCAGCCACGTTACATCTTCCGCGCAGGCCGACTCGACTAGTGAGCTATTACGCTTTCTTTAAATGATGGCTGCTTCTAAGCCAACATCCTAGCTGTCTAAGCCTTCCCACTTCGTTTCCCACTTAATATAGACTTGGGGACCTTAGCTGGCGGTCTGGGTTGTTTCCCTCTCCACGACGGACGTTAGCACCCGCCGTGTGTCTCCTGAGTATCACTCTTTGGTATTCGTAGTTTGCATCGGGTTGGTAATCCGGGATGGACCCCTAGCCGAAACAGTGCTCTACCCCCAAAGGTGTAAGCTCAAGGCTCTACCTAAATAGATTTCGGGGAGAACCAGCTATCTCCCGGTTTGATTGGCCTTTCACCCCCAGCCACAAGTCATCCGCTAATTTTTCAACATTAGTCGGTTCGGTCCTCCAGTTAGTGTTACCCAACCTTCAACCTGCCCATGGCTAGATCACCGGGTTTCGGGTCTATACCTTGCAACTATTCGCCCAGTTAAGACTCGGTTTCCCTTCGGCTCCCTTATTCAGTTAACCTCGCTACAAAATATAAGTCGCTGACCCATTATACAATTGGTACGCAGTCACCCCATCACTTAAGACACGGCTTCATTTGGCTCCTTTGACTCGCTTCGCTCCTCTACAAAGATAAGTGCTGTCGCTTTACATCACCTTCCAGTCGATTAAGTGTTCTCGCTCCCACTGCTTGTACGTACAAGGTTTCAGGTTCTATTTCACTCCCCTCACCGGGGTTCTTTTCGCCTTTCCTTCACAGTACTGGTTCACTATCGGTCAATCAGGAGTATTTAGCCTTGGAGGATGGTCCCCCCTTCTTCAAACAGGATATCACGTGTCCCGCCCTACTTCTCGTTAGCTTAGTACCACAATATGGTTTTTAGATACGGGATTATCACCCTCTTTGATTGTGTTTCCCAACACATTCTCCTAACTATACTGCTATCACTTACTGGCTCTTTCGCTTTCGCTCGCCGCTACTGACGAAATCTCGGTTGATTTCTTTTCCTCGGGGTACTTAGATGTTTCAGTTCTCCCGGTTTGCCTCAACAAGCTATGAATTCACTTGTTGATAGTAGATTCTTCATCTACTGGGTTTCCCCATTCGGATATCTTGGATTAAACGCCTCTTATCGACTCATCCAAGCTTTTCGCAGATTAGCACGTCCTTCTTCGCCTCTGATTGCCAAGGCATCCACCTTGTACGCTTAGTCACTTAACTATACAACCTCAAATGTTTTCAACCACTTTACATTTTCACTTCAAAGTGCGGTCAATTTGATGCGTATTTTCATTTAACTAAACACTTGATTGCTTTTGTTCAATCAAGATTTTATGCAAAACAGGTTTTGTTTTTAGAGTTTCCTTTTCAGCTCCCTCTTTCACTTTCCTGTCTTGCCTACTCAGACTTTCTCTCGAAAATCTCTTGTTTTCAGCTTGTTTCCAATTTTTTAAAGAACAGTAAGATAATCTAATAAAGCTATCTTTAATTGGCGTCCCCACGGGGATTCGAACCCCGGTTACCGCCGTGAAAGGGCGATGTCCTAGGCCTCTAGACGATGGGGACATCAATTAAAGATACTCTATTTTCTTTTTATCTTTTAACGTTTATTTTTCAACGTTGCTTTCGCTTCGTTTTTAATCTTGTCTACAACTATCAGCCAATCTGTGTGAGCACTCGCTGTCTCTCGTCTTCAGTAAGGAGGTGATCCAACCGCAGGTTCCCCTACGGTTACCTTGTTACGACTTCACCCCAGTCATGAATCATACCGTGGTAAACGCCCTCCAAAAGGTTAAGCTATCTACTTCTGGTACAACCCACTCCCATGGTGTGACGGGCGGTGTGTACAAGGCCCGGGAACGTATTCACCGCGACATTCTGATTCGCGATTACTAGCGATTCCGACTTCATGGAGTCGAGTTGCAGACTCCAATCCGGACTTAGACGTACTTTATGAGATTCGCTCCACTTCGCAGCTTCGCTTCCCTCTGTATACGCCATTGTAGCACGTGTGTAGCCCTACTCGTAAGGGCCATGATGACTTGACGTCATCCCCACCTTCCTCCAGTTTATCACTGGCAGTCTCCTTTGAGTTCCCGACCAAGTCGCTGGCAACAAAGGATAAGGGTTGCGCTCGTTGCGGGACTTAACCCAACATTTCACAACACGAGCTGACGACAGCCATGCAGCACCTGTCTCTAAGTTCCCGAAGGCACAAGCTCATCTCTGAGCTCTTCTTAGGATGTCAAGAGTAGGTAAGGTTCTTCGCGTTGCATCGAATTAAACCACATGCTCCACCGCTTGTGCGGGCCCCCGTCAATTCATTTGAGTTTTAACCTTGCGGCCGTACTCCCCAGGCGGTCGATTTATCACGTTAGCTACGGGCACCAAGCTATAAGCCCAATCCCCAAATCGACAGCGTTTACAGCGTGGACTACCAGGGTATCTAATCCTGTTTGCTCCCCACGCTTTCGCACATGAGCGTCAGTACATTCCCAAGGGGCTGCCTTCGCCTTCGGTATTCCTCCACATCTCTACGCATTTCACCGCTACACGTGGAATTCTACCCCTCCCTAAAGTACTCTAGTTACCCAGTCTGAAATGCAATTCCTAGGTTAAGCCCAGGGCTTTCACACCTCACTTAAATAACCGCCTGCGTGCCCTTTACGCCCAGTTATTCCGATTAACGCTCGCACCCTCCGTATTACCGCGGCTGCTGGCACGGAGTTAGCCGGTGCTTCTTCTGTATTTAACGTCAATTTGATGTACTATTAACACATCAACCTTCCTCAATACCGAAAGAACTTTACAACCCGAAGGCCTTCTTCATTCACGCGGCATGGCTGCGTCAGGGTTCCCCCCATTGCGCAATATTCCCCACTGCTGCCTCCCGTAGGAGTCTGGACCGTGTCTCAGTTCCAGTGTGGCTGGTCATCCTCTCAGACCAGCTAGAGATCGCTGGCTTGGTAGGCCTTTACCCCACCAACTACCTAATCCCACTTGGGCTCATCCTATGGCATGCGGCCTCTCAGTCCCGCACTTTCATCTTCCGATAATACGCGGTATTAGCGACAGTTTCCCGTCGTTATCCCCCTCCATAAGCCAGATTCCCAAGCATTACTCACCCGTCCGCCACTCGTCAGCAAGAAAGCAAGCTTTCTCCTGCTACCGTTCGACTTGCATGTGTTAAGCCTGCCGCCAGCGTTCAATCTGAGCCATGATCAAACTCTTCAATTCAAGTTCAATCGCTCAATAAACTGCTTAGCTATAAATAAAACACTACTTAAAAAAGTAATGATGAATTTTCAGTTAAGCACCTATTAAGACTTCAAAATTAAAAATAGTTTTAAAACAAGTCAATCAACAAGTGCCCACACAGATTGTCTGATATATTGTTAAAGAGCAAAATAAAGTGGTCGGCGAGATAGGATTTGAACCTACGACCCACTGGTCCCAAACCAGTTGCGCTACCAAGCTGCGCTACTCGCCGTCAGATCTTATAAAGATAAGATGGGGTGGCTAATGGGATTCGAACCCACGACAACTGGAATCACAATCCAGGGCTCTACCAACTGAGCTATAGCCACCATTAAAAGTTGTTATTGCATTGACCTGGCGCGCTCGACAAGATTCGAACTTGCGACCTTTGGCTCCGGAGGCCAACGCTCTATCCAACTGAGCTACGAACGCGTTCTGCGTCGTTGCGGAGGCGTATATTAATGATTTAATAAAACCTTGTCTAGCACTTTTTGAAAAAAAATGTTTGAGCGATAGTTTTTTATTCAGTTTGTTTAAAATGCACTATTTTTTCGACTATTTTTACAACTTAGTAAATCATTATATATGTTGAATCATCCAACAATTATGAATTTGTTTATTACGTTCAAAATCTAGCGGTAAGGTTTTATGCGAAATTTCTACCGCACTTAAACCTAATTCTTCCAACGCAACTAAATTCATTTTGAATCCACGTTTATTATTCGAAAAAACAATTGTGCCATTATTCGACAAAACTCGTTTTAAATTGCGCATTAATTTCACATGATCTCGTTGCACATCCCAACTGTCTTCCATACGTTTAGAATTCGAAAACGTCGGTGGATCCACAAATATCAAATCAAATTGACGATCACATTTTTCTAACCATTGAAGGCAATCTGCTTGAATTAATTTATGTTGTTTACCTTCAATATCATTCAAAATAAGATTTTGCTCCGCCCAATTAAGATAAGTATTTGACATATCAACTGTAGTTGTCGATTTAGCGCCACCAAGTGCTGCATGAACAGTTGCAGAACCTGTATAAGCAAATAAGTTCAAGAAATCTTTACCCTTTGCCAACTCACCAATCATTTTTCTTGTTAAACGGTGATCTAAGAATAATCCAGTGTCTAAATAATCTGTCAAATTTACCCAAAGTTGCGTGCCATATTCATTCATATAAAAGTATTCGCCTTTATTGGCTAACTTCTCATATTGATTTGTACCTTTTTGTTTCTGACGAACTTTGAGGATCAACTTATTCGTTTCCACACCTGTCACTTGCAAAGTTGCAGTAACGGCATCTAACAAACGCTGACGCGCTTTATTTTCATCAATATTTTTCGGCGCTGCATACTCTTGCACAACAATGTAATCTGCATAACGATCAACAGCTAAATTATATTCAGGCAAATCAGCATCATATAAACGATAAGCGTCTAATTCTTGTTGCTTTGCCCATTTGCTAATTTTCTTAATATTTTTTTGTAATCGATTAGCAAAATCGGGGGCGACCTCCGAAGTGCGGTTAAATTCTAATTCCTTTTCATCTGTAATTGCGTCAGATTTTCGTTCTGAAACTTGATAATTCTTTTGCACACAATCTAATGGACCATTTTTGGCTTTAAACTGTCGGCTAGCACGCATTCTCAAACAATCAAGCAATGTGGATTCGCTACTAAAAACAGAAACATTCCAACCGCAAAATTCTTTTTTAAGTCTTTGCCCAAATACAGAATAGAGCGCGATTAAAGCTGGGGTTGTTCCTAAACGTTCCCCATAAGGTGGATTACAGATAACCGTACCGACTTCATTTAAACGAGGATTTTTTAACGCTGCCACATCAGCTTGCTGCCATTTAATTAAATGTGAAACACCTGCATTTTGTGCATTCTTCTGCGCCTTTTTTAACACGCGGTGATCGAGGTCAAATCCATAAAAGTGCGGTTGAATTTCACGTTGTTTTTCTTCTGCTAATTCAATCGCTTCATTTTTTACTTTTTCCCAAGCCGATTGATTATGCGATTTCCAAAAATCAAATCCCCAATGTAAACGATAAAGTTGCGGTGCAATTTTAGCTTCAATTTGTGCCGCCTCAATTAAAAGCGTACCTGAACCACACATTGGATCTACTAATGGAGAACCCACTTGCCAACCCGAACGCATAACAATTGCAGCCGCTAGAGTTTCACGTAAAGGTGCTTGACCTGCATCTTCACGATAGCCTCGCAAATGTAATGCTTCCCCACTTAAATCTAAAGAAATCACTAAATTTTCACGATTCAAATAAGCATGGATACGTACGTCTGGCTGAATTTTATCTACATCAGGACGAGCTTTACCTTGACGTTCAAAGTAATCGACAATTCCATCTTTAACGCGCATCGCACCAAATTGAGTATGACGAATTTCTTGGTTGGTTCCATTAAAATCGACAAAGAATGTAACTCGTTCATCAAATTGCGCTAACCAATTAAAGCCTGAAACAGCCGCATAAAGATCCAAATCACTGTAAATTTTGGTTTCAATCAAAGGAAATAAAATGCGTGAAGCAAGGCGTGACCAAAGCAAAGTGCGGTATAAAGTTTCGTCATCAGCTTGATAATGAACGCCACCTTGAACCACTTTTGCCTCTTGCGCACCAAGTTCAGTGAGTTCAACTTTTAATAATTCTTCAAAGCCACGAGAAGTCGTTGCAAATAATTGTTTCATTTAGGTACCGATTTTGAAAATTTTGAGGGATTATAGCATAGAAAAAGATGATCTAATTGAGATCATCATAGCGAGTTAAACTGTAAAAAGAAAAGCCCCGATTTTCTTAAATCAGGGCTTTAGAATTTGTTGGTTGCGGGGGCCGGATTTGAACCGACGGCCTTCGGGTTATGAGCCCGACGAGCTACCAAGCTGCTCCACCCCGCGTCTGATGGGGCGTACTATACTCGCTTAAAATTGAATTGCAAGAATTAAACAAAACTTGACGTATTGTTTGTTAATAAAATGTTCAATATGTGGTTTTATTAATCAACTTCGCTAAATAACACTGGTTGTTTTCAGTAAATTTTGATAGCGTATGCAGCCCTATTGTAGCTTACTTTAGAATTAAAAAATGTCGATGCTTAAACCTTTCTGGTTCAAAACTTTTTCTATCTCAATTATTACCGCACTTTTGGTAGCTTGTACCTCTAACACAAAAAACACTCAGATTCCAACCACCTCAAATGGGAGTGATCCTCAACAATTCGGTGCAAAATATACCAATCGAACTTATCAGCAAACCGCTCTTGTGCCTGTTTCCTATATAGAAAACCAAAGTGCGGTAATAAATCAAGGCGATTTTTTAACACAGCTTTCCAATATAAAAAATTATTCAAGTAAACTTTCCACCAATTTTTACGATAATTATGAAAAGATTACAAATTGGGTTCTTTCTGGGGCAAATATTAATGAACTCACTCAATTTAATATCCAACCACAAATTATGCGTGGCTTTGATGGATTTCAAAATGTGCTGATGACAGGCTATTATTCGCCTATACTTTATGCTCGTCATTCCCCACAAGGTCAATTTAAAAATCCAATTTATCGTATGCCTGTAAAAAAACGTCTAAGTCGAGCACAAATTTATGCGGGAGCATTAGTGGGAAAAAGATTAGAGTTAGCATATAGCGATTCAATGTTAGAAAACTTTTTACTTGGTGTACAAGGCAGTGGCTATGTAGATTTTGGCGATGGCAATCTTAACTATTTTGCTTACGCAGGACAAAATGGTTACCCTTACACGGCTATCGGGCGTTTATTAGTAGAAGATGGCGAAATTCCAAAAGAAAAAATGTCTATTCAAGCAATTCGAGAATGGGGTAATCGTAATCCCTCTCGTATACAAAGCTTGTTAGAACGCAATGAAGCTTATGTATTCTTTAAAAATGATCCAAGTGGCAAAGTGAAAGGCTCTGCGGGCGTTCCTCTTGTAGCAATGGCTTCAGTGGCATCAGATCGCAATATTATCCCATCTGGTTCTGTGCTTTTAGTCGAAGTACCCGACATTGATAATAACGGAAACTGGATTGGCACACACAAATTACACTTAATGGTTGCACTTGATGTAGGCGGCGCAGTGAAAGGTCATCACTTTGACTTATATCGTGGTATCGGTGCTAGAGCGGGACATATTGCAGGGCTTTCAAAACACTACGGTAGAGTATGGGTATTACAGTAATGGCTAGAATAGATAATTACGAACAACGCTTTGGTGGCATTGGGCGACTTTATACGCCTGATGGCTTAGCACGCTTACGCCAAGCGCATATTTGCGTAATAGGCATTGGTGGCGTGGGTTCTTGGGTCGTGGAGGCCTTAGCACGTTCAGGTATTGGCGAACTCACATTAATTGATATGGATGATATTTGCGTCACAAATATCAATCGCCAACTTCCTGCGATGAGCGGCACAATCGGCAAATTAAAAACTGAAGTCATGTCAGAGCGAGTAAAATTAATTAACTCAGAATGTACCGTCAATATTATTGATGATTTTATCTCGCCAGAGAATCAATCGGATTATCTCAACCGAGGCTATGACTACGTCATTGATGCCATTGACAATGTGAAAACTAAAGCGTCGCTAATTGCTTATTGTAAACGTAACAAAATTAATGTGATTACTATTGGCGGTGCTGGCGGTCAAACTGATCCAACCCAAATTCAAATTGCCGATCTCAGTAAAACCATTCAGGATCCGCTGCTCGCCAAAGTGCGGTCAGTTTTACGCAAGGATTACAATTTTAGCCAAAATCCAAAGCGCAAATTTAGTATCGATGCGGTATTTTCAACACAACCTTTAATATTCCCACAAATGACTGAAGGCTGTTCTACTTCTGCCACAATGAATTGCGCAAACGGATTTGGTGCAGCCACGATGATTACGGCAACCTTTGGTTTTTTTGCCGTTTCTCGTGTAATAGATAAATTACTAAAGAAAAAATCTTAATCACCTCTTGAAAATGCACATTGACCATAAATGTGCATTTTTTATTGAATGAAACCTATTGACTTTGAAAATGAAAAATTTTCCCTCTTTTTACTATAAAATCGTTGCAATTTATATAAAAAGGCGTACTCTTTTTTCCCTTTGAGAATTACTACCAACAAGTAAGGAAACATAAATATGAAAAAACTTTTAAAAATTAGTGCCATTTCTGCCGCACTTTTAAGTGCGCCAATGATGGCGAATGCCGATGTATTAGCATCAGTAAAACCTTTAGGCTTTATTGTTTCATCTATTGCAGATGGCGTAACTGGTACACAAGTCCTTGTTCCTGCAGGCGCCTCTCCGCATGATTACAATTTGAAATTATCTGATATTCAAAAAGTAAAATCTGCAGATTTAGTTGTATGGATTGGTGAAGACATTGATTCATTCTTAGACAAACCAATTAGCCAAATTGAACGTAAAAAAGTGATTACCATTGCCGATCTTGCGGATGTAAAACCTTTATTAAGTAAAGCTCACCACGAGCATTTCCATGAAGATGGCGATCATGATCATGACCATAAACACGAACACAAACATGATCATAAACACGACCATGACCATGATCATAAACACGAGCATAAACACGACCACGACCATGATCATAACACGAGCATAAACACGATCACGAACATCATGATCACGATCATCACGAGGGTTTAACAACAAACTGGCACGTTTGGTATTCTCCAGCTATCAGCAAAATTGTTGCACAAAAAGTAGCGGATAAATTAACTGCACAATTCCCAGATAAAAAAGCGTTAATTGCACAAAATCTTTCAGATTTTAACCGCACTTTGGCAGAACAAAGTGAAAAAATTACGGCACAACTTGCAAATGTTAAAGATAAAGGTTTCTACGTTTTCCACGATGCTTATGGTTATTTCAACGATGCTTATGGGTTAAAACAAACGGGTTACTTTACCATCAATCCATTAGTAGCACCGGGTGCAAAAACTTTAGTGCACATTAAAGAAGAAATTGATGAACATAAAGTAAATTGCTTATTCGCAGAGCCTCAATTTACGCCAAAAGTGATTGAATCTTTAGCGAAAAATACGAAAGTCAATGTAGGACAACTCGACCCAATTGGCGATAAAGTTACTTTAGGTAAAAATTCTTATGCAACATTCTTGCAATCTACTGCAGATAGCTACATGGAATGTTTAGCTAAATAAATCTTTCTAAAAACAATGACCGCATATAAAAGTGCGGTCATTTTCTTTGCTAAATTTGATATTTAGTTTTATCTCCAATATCAAAATGCAAAGGCATTCGCCATTTTTGTATCGCTAAAACTAAAAGTAATACGCCAGAAATAATAGAAAAAATGCGTAGTGCAATAAGATTATTTAACACCCACGAAAACCACAGGCAAGCCACAAATATCGGCTGTAAATTTAGCAAAGGCACGCGGAAACAAAAATATTCTTTAAAACACAAACCGCCTAAAGTAAGTAACGCACCGCCAAGAGCCAACGCAGGATAATGATTAATATAAAAAAGTAATCCTATCCAAGTAGCAAATTGAAAAAGCAATCGAAAAGATTTTAAGTAAATGTGTAACGAAGAGGCACAACAGGTTGCCGCAATTAATATAAATGTGAGTGATAAATCTGGATACCAGCTTACGGTAAGAACAGCCAACGCTGCTATCACAAAACCAGTGCGGTAAATAATAACAGTCAGATAATCTAAAAAATCCATCGGTGATTTAATATGTGGATCAGCCATTGTATAAATGTTCCTTTTTATGAATTACAAATTAAAAATAAATATAACCTAAAAGTCAGAAATAAAAAGTACAGTCAATTTAAAAACACGTTCTAAATTAACCGCACTTTTATTATTTCAGTTTTAGCTTATCAAGAATTTTTTGATGAATGCCACCAAAACTGCCGTTAGACATCACTAAAATATGATCCGTAGGTTGAGCCTCTGCAACAATCATATCCACTAATCGATCTAAATTTGCATTCCAATAAGCAGGTTGTACACATTGGTTTGCAATATCTGCCACTTCCCAAGAAAGTTGTTCAGGTTGAAGCATAAACACGGCATCAGCTCGGCCAAGTGCAGGCGCGATGTCATCTTTATGAACACCCATTTTCATTGTGTTAGAACGAGGTTCAAGCACTGCAAGAATTCGCACACCACCACCCACTTTATCTCGTAAAGCGGTTAGCGTAGCAAGAATAGCTTCTGGATGATGAGCAAAATCATCATAAACTGTAATGCTATTAACTTCGCCTTTCACTTCTAAACGACGTTTAGCATTCACAAAAGATCCCAACGCTTTGCACGCATCTTCAATAGCAACGCCAGTATGATGAGCCGCAGCGATCGCCATTAACGCATTATGCATATTATGTTGTCCGACTACATTCCATTTTACTTCTGCCACTTTTTCTCCATGATGGAAGACAGCAAAATGTGAAGCATCATTTGTAATACGTTCAGCAAACCACTCGTTATCTTTGCCTAAAAATTGCTGTTGAGACCAACATCCCAATGCCAAAGTTTCTTTTGCACTTTGTTCACTCGCCGAACTTAATACCAAGCCACTGGCTGGGATAGTTCGAATCATATGATGAAATTGGCGTTGGATCGCTTTGAGATCATCAAAAATATCAGCGTGATCAAAACTAATGTTATTTACGATAAGTGTACGAGGATTGTAATGGACAAATTTAGAACGTTTATCAAAGAAAGCTGTATCATATTCATCAGCTTCAATAACAAAATAAGGGCTATCTCCTAAACGAGCTGAAATGCCAAAATTACCCGCAATTCCTCCGATTAAAAAACCTGGTTTTAAGCCATTTTGTTCTAAGATCCACGTTAGCATACCTGTTGTCGTTGTTTTTCCATGCGTACCTGAAACCGCCAATACCCAACGATCTCGCAATAAATGATCATGTAACCATTGAGGGCCAGATGTGTATTTCAAATTATTTTCCAACACATATTCTACGCAAGGATTACCACGTTTCATCGCATTACCAACAATTACCATATCAGGCGCAGGTTGTAATTGTGCAACATCATAATTTGGAATAATCTCGATACCTTGCTCTTCTAAAAAAGTGCTCATTGGAGGGTAAACATTAGTATCGGAACCCGTTACGTGATAGCCCATTTGTTTAGCAATCATCGCCACACCGCCCATAAATGTGCCACAAATACCTAAGATATGAATATGTTTCATTGTATTTCTCTGTTGATTAAGGAAAACGAAAAATATGATAAAACAACTTCTATGAACTTTCAAAAGAAAAGACTGCCATACCAAACTATATGATCTATAATTAACGCCACTGAACTGTTATTTAACCACTTCAATAGGAATAAACAATGAAATTTAAGCGATAAAGCAATTTCAGAAGCACAATGGCTCACTATTTACAAAGAAAACAATCAGCCGTTCTATGTAGCAAATCTTCCTGCATTACAATTTGGAAAAACAGTTGCACCAAAAGCAAATGAAGTCGTTACCTTATCAACCGATGAAGAAGCCGTGCTTTCTCAAATTCGTCCTCACTTACAACAAGGAAAAAGTATTCAAGTCGATATTATTGGGACTTCAATTCATTTTGCTGACGGTACCCAAATTGGTTTAGTTTCAGAACAAAAATAATCCTATAAAAAATGCCTGTGTAAAACAGGCATTTTTTTATCCGCACTTTTAAGCAATTCGCTCAAAACCAGCTTTCAAATCTGCAATTAGTTCATCCACATTTTCAAAACCAATATGCACACGAATTAATGAACCTGTAAGATTACGTTTAATATTTGGACGAATATGTGCAATTTCTTCTGGTTGATTACAAAGAATTAGAGACTCAAATCCTCCCCATGAATAAGCCATAGCGAACAGTTGAAAATGATCCATAAAATTTGATACTTGCTCTGAAGTTAATCGCTGGGTTAATTCAAAAGAAAATAAACCACTGCTTCCACTAAAATCACGTAAAAAGAATTCATGACCAGGGCAACTTGGTAAAGCTGGATGGTACACAGTTTTTACTTCTGGTTGCTCACTCAACCATTTTGCCACTTTAATACTGCTTTCCTGATGTTGTTTTAATCGTACCCCCAATGTACGGATACCACGAGCAGTCGTATAAGCAGAATCTGCATCAACCATTTGCCCCATTAAATAGGAATGTTCTCTAAGTTGATCCCAAGTTCGCGCATTCGCAACGGCAGTACCAATCATAATATCTGAATGACCCACTAAATATTTCGTACCCGCCTGAATAGAAATATCAATATCATGCTCTAACGCTTTAAATAGAACACCAGCCGACCAAGTATTATCAATCATAATCACAATATTAGGGTTCACCTTTCTTGCAGCCTTCACAATAGTCGGAATATCGGGAATTTCCATTGTAATAGAACTCGGTGCTTCTAAGAAAAGTACTTTTGTATTCGGTTGAATAAGCGTTGCAATATCTGCACCAATAAGAGGATCGTAATAAGTTATATCGATCTGCATTTTTTTCAGCACAATATTACAGAAATTTTGGGTTGGCTCGTAAGCTGCGCCACTCATTAACACATGGTCGCCAGTTTTAACAAAAGAAAGAATCGAATTAGTTACTGCTGCTGTACCACAAGGATAAAGATAACAACCTGCCCCCCCTCCATTTCGCACATTAAATCTTGTAAAGCAAAATGTGTTAGCGTCCCTCTTCTGCCATAAAATAATTCGCCTTTTGCTCTACGTTGAGTAGCGTGTTTTTTATCTTCAATACTGTCAAATAGTAATGAAGAAGCTCGCTGTAAAACAGGGTTTACCGATCCTTGTGAAAAACGTTTTTGACGACCAGAATGAATAAACATTGTTGAAAGATCTATTTTGTTTGCATATTTTACCTTATTTTAAATTAGATTAATAGCGGCAACAAATAAAATCGAGTATAACCTATCCGCACCTGATTTAACTTCTCTGCGGTATTAGGCAATGGCAAAAATTAAAGAAAACATAAAATAATAATTATGACTATAGTATTAGTAACCAATGATGCACGAGATTTAATTTTATCATTATTTATTAAGCAATTGGCGGAATTTTTTATATCATGAAATTTAGAAAAACACATTTTTGCAAAAGTGCGGTCATATTTTTCTATGAAATTCAATATCCCATTATTTAACCAAATGACTTAATCGCATTTGATTATCTTTTTCATGATTTCATTTTATTTCCCATTGAATCATCTCCTGTTTCTCTCGACTCTCAATTATTTTTATTGCAGGCGTAACACTCTGACTGAAAATGATGGTATCGATCAAGTTAAATATGCATTAGCACCATACGTCATACATGTCATTGCTCGATCATACGATATTGAACATGTAAAAGCAGTCGCTGCACTACGCTTTTCATTCTTGATCGATAAACATCACATTGTTGGTAACCAATTAGTAAATGATCTTCCATTATATCGTAATATCGATGACATGTTACGTATGGTAGATGCATTACAATTCCATGAAGATCACAGTGAATTTTGCTGTGCACAATGGGAAAAAGGTAAAGTAGCAATGAAAGATAATTATGAAGGTATAACAAAATACTTAAAATAAAGCACTTATTTACTTTAATCCGTAATTATTTACAATATGGTCACATAATCTAACTTTTACAATCTTCAAAGATACTTTAGAATATTCATATATTTAACATAAAAAACAGTTAATTTTTATGAAATTCAATATTTCAATTATTCTAATGATCTATAAAGTCATTTTGATTCCTTTTTTCGTGATTGCAATATATAAATCCATTAAATACACCTCGTTTCAGCAGCAGTGCTCATTGTGATAAATGCAGGAATAGCTGACTGGCTAGATGGCTATCTAGCTCGTAAATGGAAACAGACCACGAGCTTTGGTGCATTTCCCGATCCTGTTGCTGATAAAGTAATGGTAGTGGTTGCACAAGTTTTAATTGTCGAACATCAACATACATTTTGGATAACCATTCCCGCCATTATTATGATTTCTAGTGAAATTATTATCTAAGCATTACGTGAATGGATGGCAGAGCTTCGGGAACGTAGCGAACTTTCAATCCGTTGGTGGGGAAAATTGAAACCCACAGCACAAATGTTAGCACTAGGTGTATTATTATGTCGTTATAACAACTATATAAAAATACCAGCAATTATCGGACTTTAAATCAACGCTATATTAACTATATGGTCAATGATCCAACGTTTACAAGTAGCAAAAGGAAGCTTGCTAGATAATATTCAATTATACATTTAAATAAAACACAGTTATTTTTTATGATAACCAGCTATCTTTGAGTTATATTTAATCAAATGAAAATATTTTTTATTTTTTTCGTTTGACAGCAATATATAAATCCGTAAAATACGCCCCGTTGTCACGCAGTAGTGCTGATTAGTGATAAATGCACGAATAACTCAGTTCATAGAGCACGACCTTGCCAAGGTCGGGGTCGCGAGTTCTAGCCTCGTTTCCCGCTCCAATTTGCCCGAGTGGTGGAATCGGTAGACACAAGGGATTTAAAATCCCTCGCATTTCGAGGCGTGCCAGTTCAAGTCTGGATTCGGGCACCATTTAAGCACCAATTCAAAGATTTTAAAATTTACTTTAAAATCATCTAATTCGATCGTTAGCTCAGTCGCTAGAGCAGCGGACTTTTAATCCGTTGATCGAAGGTTCGAATCCTTCACGACCCACCACTTAAAAATAAAGTAAGCACCGAAAGCTGTTTTTTTATCATCTAAATCTCTGAAACTCATATTAAAAATCCGCGACTCAAAGAATCAGGGACTTTTACAATCAAACGTCTTTAATTAATTAACGCTCACTCCAACGTTTAATAGACTCACGAATCACTTCTTTCGCTTCTTCTACATCGCCCCAATGAGTCACTTTCGTTGAGCCAGGTTTCTTAAGCGCTTTATAATTATTGAACTCGAACTCAATTTGTTTAATTAAGTTTGCAGGTAAATCTGCTAATGAATTGTAAGCATTTCCTGTAACACGATCATCTGCAGGAACACAAACGATTTTATCATCCACTTCGCCATCATCATCAAATTTCGTGACACCAATTACTTTAGGCTGAAGGAATACACCTGTTGCTAATGATTGGCGACTGATTAATAGCACATCTAACTCATCGCCATCTTCATCTAAAGTTTGTGGAATGAACCAATAGTCAGTTGGTTGTGCAAAAATTGCTGGCTCAACACGATCTAGCTGGAATGTCACAACTTCACGATTCCATTTGACGTTATGGCAGCTACCTTATGGAATTGCGTTTACTAAATTTATAATGCCAGCATCTACATCGCCTGGCGTTAAAATTCGATCAAAAGCAGCCATTTGTTTCCTTCATTTTATCAAGTTAAAAAACGCGACAAGTATAGCAGTTTTTCTGCAGACTCGCAATCTGATTTGTAGAGAAAATCAGCAAATTCATTATTTCATAACCATTCATAATTTTGATCGCGCTTTAGCTTAAATAAAAGTCACGCAAAAGTTTAATTATCGTTTTTATGAGGTAAAATATCGCAACTTATTACTTCCAATTTTTTACTTAACTTCAAGGAACACTTTGCGAACTTTACAAAAAACATTTGAGCGCAAACTCTCTTATCTGTACATCTAGAATTTATCGCGGCTATAACCACAATCTTAGCAATGGTATATTCTGTCATCGTGCTACCCAATATGATGCGTACTGCAGCATTTCGTGCGGAATCTGTCTTTATTGCCACCTGTTTAGTTGCAGGATTAGGCTCTATCTTAATCGGCTTATGGCCAAATGCACCAATAGCAATTGGTTGTGCAATTTCTCTTACTGCTTTTACAGCATCTAGCTTAGTGATTGGTCAAGAAGTCGCCATTGCCGATGCGCTAGAAGCAGTATTCTCAATCGTGGTTGTGTTTACCTTAATTTCTACCACAGGTATCCTTGCATGGATCTTGCGTAATTTACCATCCAATATCGCAAACGGAGCAGGCATTGGTATGGGGCTCTTATTAATTTTAATTGCAGCAAACAGAGTTGGTTTAGTCGTCAGCAACCAAGCTGGCTTACCAGTAAAATTAGGCGATTTCACTTCATTCCCAGTCATAATGTCCTTGATTGGTTTAGCGTTAATTATCGGCATTGAAAAAATGAAAATTAAAGGCGGTATTTTATGCGTAATTATCGCTATTACTATTGTCGGTTTAATTTTTGCATCCAAATGCAAAATTTGGCGGAGAGATTTTCAAAATGCCAACTTTTGGCGAAAACTCTCTCTTCTTACAATTAGACTTTATGGGCGAACTACAACCTGCAATCTTGCCTGTGGTATTTGCTTTAATGATGACTACCGTATTTGATGCAACTGGTACAATTCGTGAAGTTGCAGGTCAAGCAGACTTGCTTGATAAGGATGGTCAAATTATCAATGGCGGTAAAGCCTTAACTTCAGACTCAATCAGTAGCTTATTCTCAGGCTTATTCGGTACAGCATCAGCTGCCGTTTATATTGAATCAGCAGCAGGGACAGCAGCAGGCGGTAAAACAGGTATTACTGCTATCGTTGTTGGTGTATTATTACTATTAATGCTTTTCTTCCAACCATTAGCTATCTTAGTACCAGACTACGCAACTGCTCCAGCATTAATGTATGTTGGTTTATTAATGTTAAGCAACGTAAGCAAATTAGATTTCGATGATTTCGTTGGAGCGATGAGCGGATTAATCTGCGCAGTGTTTATCGTACTTACCGCTAACATCGTAACAGGCATTATGTTAGGTTTTGCGGCATTAGTAATTGGAAGAATAGTGAGCGGCGATATTAAACGCTTAAATGTAGGTACTGTGATTATTGCAATCGTACTTGTTGCATTCTATGCAGGCGGTTGGGCGATTTAGTAACAGAAATAAGAAAAGGGAAAAGCCTTCCCCTTAATTTTAATCACAAAAGTGCGGTGAAATTTTACCGCACTTTTTTATACTTGGATTACTGTTTCTTCAATAAGAAAATACCGTGATGAAGTTCACAGTTTTTAAAATTCAAGTGAAAAAATAAACGTGAAATTCACCGCACTTTTCTTTATAATTGCAAGAATTTTCCTTACATCGAAACACGATTATGTCAAATCCCTCTTGTATCATCATCGCCATCACAGGTGCATCTGCATCAGGCAAAAGTTCTATCGCTTCCACTGTTCACAAAGAGCTCTGTAATGAACTAGGCTGCCAAGAAATTGGTATCATTACTGAAGACAGTTACTATAAAGATCAAAGTCATTTAGAAATGACTGAGCGGGTAAAAACGAATTACGATCATCCAAACTCTATGGATCGCGATTTACTTATCCAACATTTAAAAAATCTAAAAAATGGCAGTGCAGTAGATGTGCCTGTTTATAGCTATGTAGAACATACTCGCACCAACGAAACAACGCATTTCACACCAAAACGAATCGCAATTTTAGAAGGGATTTTATTACTTACCGATGAACGAGTACGCCAATTAGCCGATATTTCTGTATTCGTAGACACACCACTTGATATTTGTTTCATCCGCCGTTTACAACGTGATATGGAAGAACGTGGTCGCTCTCTACAATCAGTGATTGATCAATATCGTGCAACCGTGCGTCCAATGTTCTTACAATTTAATGAGCCGTCTAAACAATATGCGGATATTGTTATTCCTCGCGGTGGTAAAAATCGCATTGCGATCAATATGTTAAAAGCTCAAATCCTTCATTTATTGAATCAAAAATAAGAAATCTTATGCGTCTTTGCGATACTGATATTGAACGCTATCTCGATGATGGCATTATTTCTTTAACACCACGTCCAAACAATGACAAAATCAACGGTGCGACAATTGATGTTCGCTTGGGTAATTATTTGCATGTATTTCGTGAACACTCTGCACCTTTCATTGATTTAAGTGGTCCAAAAGAAGAATTATCAGCTCAGCTAGAATCGGTAATGAGCGATGAAATTATTATCCCAGAGGGGGAAGCATTTTTCTTACATCCTGGTACTTTAGCCTTAGCAACCACACTTGAATCAGTGAAATTACCAGCCAATATTATCGATTGGTTAGATGGTCGTTCTTCTTTAGCTCGTTTAGGCTTAATGGTACACGTCACCGCACACCGTATTGATCCAGGTTGGGAAGGAAAAATCGTGCTGGAATATTATAATTCAGGGAAATTACCATTAGCATTACGCCCAAATATGGTAATTGGTGCGTTAAGTTTTGAAGTATTAAGTGGCGAAGCAAAACGACCATACAGTAGCCGCAAAGATGCAAAATATAAAAATCAACAAAGTGCAGTAACCAGTCGTATTGACGAAGACAAGGAATAATCAATGAAAAAGTTCGTACTTATCGTAGGGATCGTCTTTTTGGCGATCTTTTCTTTTTTATATATTCAACTTTACCGCGTGCAAAGTGCTATTAATGAACAACTGGCACAACAAAACATTGCCGTTCAGTCAATCAATTTATCATTATTTTCTCCCGCACTTTCCCTTGAAAATATAAAAACTACGCAATTTTCAGCTCAAAAAATTGAAGCTAAATTTAGTTTTTTACCTCTTTTGTATGGAAACGCAGCACTTCATTCACTGAATATTCAACAGCTCAAATTAACTCAAAACACACAAAATCCTGCCAATGTATCGATAGAGGTTTCGCCTTTTTCATTAAAACAGCTTTTATCAAAAAAAGTAATATTAAATGGCGAAAACCATATTCGCATTGAATTTAATAAGCCTATTTATGGAAAAACAAAAACTTTCCATTTTTCTTTCCATAAAGCGAATTTAGACTTCTTAACATCAGAATCAACCCTACTTCAATTTGTAGATGCAAACCTAAATAATCAGCCTATCGGTTATATTGAAACTCACACAGCCCACCAACAAATAGTGACTTATATAAAACCACAATGCGATAACGATTGTTTAGCTGTATTGAAATATCAACAAATAGACAATCAAAGTGCGGTAAATTTTTCAGGTAAATATTTCCCTGTTCAACGCTTATTCGCACTATTAAATTTGCCAGAAATGTTAAGTGGACACGCCGATTTTGATCTTGATTTCAGCTTTTCATCTTCCTCGCTTATTCAAGGCAAATTAAATTTTTTAGCGCAAAATGGCGAAATTCTTGGTGTGAATTTATTGGATATGGTAGCGCAATATTTCCCGATTAATTACAACAATGATCTGTTACAAAACAAAGAATTAAACACTCGCTTTGAACAATTTTACTTACAATTATTCCTCCAACAAAATCAACTCATTGCTGAAAAAATCGAATTAAAAACGCCCGCACTTTTGGGGCAAGGAAAAGGCATCATTGATTTAAATCGAATGGAATGCAATGTGGATATTAATTTAAATTCTACGGATCAACGCTATCAAAATTTAACCCTGCCAATCAATTTTTTTGGTAACTGCAATTCTCCACAATACAAAATTAATTTTACGAAGAAATTCCGCCATCAATTAATTGATGCGATTAAAGAAAAGTTACGTTAATGTCGTTATATTTAAAAGCTGAAAAAATCCAATCATGGCGCGTGCTTATTATGGCTTGCGCAGGATTTATTTTTAATACTACAGAATTTGTACCCGTTGCAATGTTAAGCGATATTGCACAAAGTTTTGATATGCAAACTGCTGATACTGGTTTAATGATGACAGTTTATGCTTGGACGGTGCTAATTATGTCTTTGCCTGCGATGCTTGCCACGGGCAATATGGAACGTAAAAGCCTGCTTATTAAACTTTTCATTATATTTATCGTTGGGCATATTTTATCGGTCATTGCATGGAATTTCTGGATATTACTTCTCGCTCGAATGTGTATTGCATTAGCACATTCGGTGTTTTGGTCAATTACTGCCTCACTTGTGATGCGCATCTCACCTAAACACAAGAAAACTCAAGCATTAGGAATGCTCGCTATTGGCACCGCACTTGCCACCATCTTAGGCTTACCGATTGGACGAATTGTCGGACAGCTCGTCGGTTGGCGGGTCACTTTTGGCATTATTGCGGTACTGGCATTATCCATCATGTTTTTAATTATTCGATTATTGCCAAATTTACCCAGTAAAAATGCTGGCTCTATTGCAAGTTTACCCTTGCTTGCTAAACGTCCATTATTACTTTGGCTTTATGTAACAACGGCAATCGTCATTTCAGCACACTTTACTGCTTATACCTATATCGAACCATTTATGATTGATGTAGGGCATTTAGATCCAAATTTTGCCACGGCTGTATTATTAGTTTTTGGTTTCTCAGGTATTGCCGCAAGCCTATTATTTAACAGATTATACCGATTTGCTCCCACAAAATTTATTGTTGTTTCAATGGGTTTATTAATGTTCTCTCTATTGCTCCTGTTATTTTCAACTGAAGCAATAATAGCAATGTTCAGCCTTGTGTTTATTTGGGGGATTGGCATTTCTTGTATCGGACTATCTCTACAAATGCGCGTACTAAAACTTGCGCCAGATGCAACCGATGTTGCCACAGCTATTTACTCGGGAATTTTCAATGCAGGAATTGGCGCAGGCGCATTATTTGGAAACCTTGCGACAACCTATTTAGGATTAAATGAAATTGGTTATACAGGCGCAACATTAGGTTTAATCGGTCTCATTATTTTTATTACAACGCACTTAAAATATCGCCATACCTTTCTTCTACAAAACAATAAAAAAATAACCGCACTTTAGTTCTCCAAAAGAGTTTTAAAAGTGCGGTTAAATCTGTCTAAGTTTTATTTATCTTGCGTTTAACGTTTCGCTTTCTTAATAAATTTCATCAAACGTTTACGTTTACGCAATTGGTTCGGAGTGAGTTTATTTTTGCGTCCTGCAAATGGGTTTGAGCCTTCTTGGAAAAGCAGACGAATCGGTGAACCAATAATTTTCAAACTCTTACGATAATAATTAGATAAATAACGTTTATAAGAATCTGGTAGTTTATCCATTTGGTTACCGTGAACTACTATAATCGGCGGATTGTAACCACCTGGGTGAGCATATTTTAATTTAATGCGACGACCGCCAATCATCGGCGGTTGGTGCTCATCCGTTGCCATTTGCAAAATACGAGTTAAAAGCGAAGTCGTCATTTTTTGAGTGGCACAAGCATAGGCTTCTTTAATCGAATCAAAAAGATTACCTACACCACTTCCGTGCAAGGCTGAAATAAAATGCACACGAGCAAAATCAATAAAATCTAAACGACGATCAAGCTCAGATTTCACACGATCTTTCACATATTGATCTAAACCATCCCATTTATTCACGACGATCACCAAAGAACGCCCTGCATTTAAAATAAAGCCGAGCAAAGATAAATCCTGATCAGAAATATTCTCTCTCGCATCAATAGTCAATAACACAACATTAGCATCTTGAATCGCTTGTAAGGTTTTAATCACAGAGAATTTTTCCACTGCCAAATGCACCTTACCACGCTTACGCACACCAGCCGTATCGATCAAAGTATATTGCTGTCCATCACGCTCCATTGGAATATAAATACTATCGCGTGTCGTACCTGGCATATCAAAAACCACGACACGATCTTCGCCTAAAATACGATTGGTTAAAGTAGATTTACCCACATTTGGACGACCTACAATGGCTATTTTGATATTCTTATCTTGTTCTTCTTCAGTCTTCGTCTAACGCATCATCAATTAATGCCGTATCTTCTTCTGAATCAAAATCGAATTCTTGTTCCCATTCGTCTTGTTCTTCCTCAGAAGTGCGGTCATTTTCATCAGAGTTTTCCATTTGTTCCGCAAAAGGCGCAAGGACTTGTTCCATTAACTGAGTGACACCACGGCCTTGTGAGGCTGCGATTTGCTCAATTTCTCCTAAACCTAACTGATAAAATTCAGCACAATGAGAATCCGCATCAATACCATCGGTTTTATTTGCCACCACCACAGTAATTTTGTTTTGACGTTGGCGTAAATAATTAGCAATACCAATATCAGCTGCCGTTAAACCCGCTCGCGCATCCACAAGGAAAAGAACAATATCCGCTTCATCAATAGCAAGCAAAGATTGCTCCGCCATTTTTTCTTCTACGCCCTCTTCCGTTCCATCAATACCGCCAGTATCAATAACAATAAAATCATAGCCAGCAATATGTGCGTGACCATATTTTCTATCACGAGTTAAACCTGGAAAATCAGCGACTAACGCATCTCTTGTACGAGTAAGGCGATTAAATAATGTGGATTTTCCCACATTTGGGCGACCAACAAGGGCGACGACTGGAGTTGCCATAAAAAATCTCTTATTTTGTCAAAAATGGCGGCTATTATATCGAAAGTTAAAGGATTGGTAAAAAATGATTTCATAAAGAAAAGAAAAAGCCACAGATACAATCCTATGGCTTTCTAAATACTGTTTATTTATCTATAACTTAACGTTATAATAATCTCGCTTTCAAGAATCCAGCTTGAAAGCGAGTGTTGCGCTTTTTCGCAACGTTTGAAGAGGATAAGAAAATGATTAAACTCATTATCCTTGTTGTCATTTTATTATTAGTGAGCCTGCCCGCTTACTAATAAGACAACATTCTAGGGAGTAGCCGCTCCCTAGTTCTTCAAATCTTAAAAGTTTACTTTATTTTTGTCAAGGATGAATAAATTTCAGATACAAAAAAAGCACCCTTAGGTGCTATCTTTATTTGTCTTAATTGGCGGAATGGACGGGACTCGAACCCGCGACCCCCTGCGTGACAGGCAGGTATTCTAACCAGCTGAACTACCACTCCGAGATAAGACATTAATTTTAAATTGGCGGAATGGACGGGACTCGAACCCGCGACCCCCTGCGTGACAGGCAGGTATTCTAACCAGCTGAACTACCACTCCGCTAAGTGGTGCGTATCTTAATGATGAACACAAATCTCGTCAATCTTTTTTTATTAAATTTTACTTACCTGCTTAAATTCCAAACGATTAATGCACATTATTATTGCCAAAGCGTTTATCCCAAAGACAATTATTTCCACTTTTTTTATTAATTATCTTTAATAATTCTAAATGCGCTTGTAACTCATCATTAGTAGGTTGAAGTAATTTTAAATTGTGCGAAAAATCTACCGCACTTTTTATTTCTTCCGCCGTTTTTTCTTGCATAACACGGATAACTCCAGACTCAACAGATTCTTCATCGAATAAATTTGTTTGTCCCCCCGTCATCATCAAATAAACATCCGCCAAGATCTCGGCATCCAGTAACGCACCGTGCAAAGTACGTTTGCTATTATCAATACCTAAACGATCACAAAGTGCGTCCAAATTATTACGTTTTCCAGGATACATCTGACGCGCCATTTGTAGCGTATCTGTCACCAAACAAATATCGTTAGTTTTCACATTGAGGTTGAGTTTACGAAATTCATAATCCATAAATCCAACGTCAAAGGGGGCATTGTGAATAAGCAATTCCGCACCATTAATATAATCCAAAAAATCTTGGGCAACCTCTTTGAATTCAGGTTTATCCGCTAACATTTCATCAGTAATACCATGAACTTTAATCGCATCAGGATCAACGGGGCGATCTGGCTTAATGTAAATATGGAAATTATTACCTGTGTAACGACGATTTATTAATTCAACTGCACCAATTTCAATAATGCAGTGTCCTTCATAATGCGCGCCAAGCTGATTCATACCTGTAGTTTCAGTATCTAATACAATTTGGCGATTGGGATTAATCATTTGTTCAACCTATCTCTTTCCATTAAAATACTTGCCATTCTACACAACAACCTTTTTGTTATGCAAAAACAGATTGAAATTTTTACTGATGGATCTTGCTTAGGTAATCCTGGAGCAGGGGGAATTGGCGCCGTATTACGCTATAAACAGCATGAAAAAATGCTCTCCAAAGGCTATTTCAAAACCACCAATAATCGAATGGAATTACGCGCTGTCATTGAAGCATTAAATACATTAAAAGAACCTTGTTTAATCACGCTTTATAGTGATAGCCAATATATGAAAAACGGCATAACAAAATGGATCTTTAACTGGAAAAAAAATAATTGGAAAGCAAGTTCTGGAAAGCCTGTAAAAAACCAAGATTTATGGATAGCCTTAGATGAATCTATCCAACGTCATAAAATTAATTGGCAATGGGTAAAAGGTCATGCAGGACACAGAGAAAATGAAATTTGCGATGAATTAGCAAAAAAAGGGGCAGAAAATCCGACATTGGAAGATATGGGGTACATAAAGAATAATACAACTGATATAACGTCATATTTTTCGATACCTAAAAATATTTAATAATACTTAAACCTAAAACAGAATAAAAAATAATCAAATTCATTTAAAAAATGTGATCTCGATCAGATTTCAAGAAAATTAAAATTTTGGAGTATTGACATCAAAAAATTTTTTTGTAAAGATGCAGCTCGTCCATTTTGGCGATTGGACAATTCTATTGGAGAAAAGTTCAATCATAGATAGTAAACAACCATAAGGAATACAAATTATGAAAAAAACACTTGCAGCATTAATCGTTGGTGCATTCGCAGCTTCAGCAGCAAACGCAGCTGTTGTTTATAACAACGAAGGGACTAACGTAGAATTAGGTGGTCGTTTAAGCATTATCGCAGAACAAAGTAATAGCACTTTAGATGATCAAAAACAGCAACACGGTACATTACGCAATGCAGGTTCACGTTTCCACATTAAAGCAACTCATAACTTCGGTGATGGTTTCTATGCACAAGGTTATTTAGAAACTCGTTTAGTTTCAGATTATAAAAACGGTTCAGATAACTTCGGTGATATTACAACCAAATATGCTTATGTTACTTTAGGAAATAAAGCATTCGGTGAGGTAAAACTTGGTCGTGCGAAAACTATTGCTGATGGCATAACAAGCGCAGAAGATAAAGAATATGGTGTTCTCAACAATAGCAAATATATTCGTACTAATGGTAATACCGTTGGCTACACTTTTAAAGGTATCGATGGTTTAGTATTAGGTGCTAATTATTTATTAGCACAACAGCGTGTTCCTGAAAAGGAAAATAATCTTTTTCCTGATAGTGTAGGAGAAGTTTATCCACAAGCAATCAGCAATGGCGTTCAGGTTGGTGCAAAATATGATGCAAACAACATTATTGCAGGTATTGCTTATGGTCGTACAAACTATGCAGAAGATAATTAATCTAGACTAGTCATAAACAACAAGTAAACGGTGTCTTTCAACTTTAGGCTATCGTTTTAGTGATTTAGGCTTATTAGTATCTATAGATAGTGGCTATGCAAAAACTAAAAACTATGAAGCTAAACACGAAAAACGCTATTTCGTATCTCCAGGTTTCCAATATGAACTAATGGAAGATACTAATGTCTATGGCAACTTCAAATATGAACGCAATTCTGTAGATCAAGGTAAAAAAACACGTGAACAAGCAGTATTATTCGGTGTAGATCATAAACTTCACAAACAACTATTAACCTATATTGAAGGTGCTTACGCTAGAACTAAACAACTAACTGGTAAAAGCGTAAAAACTGAAAAAGAAAAATCAGTGGGTGTAGGTTTACGCGTTTACTTCTAATCATTTGTTAGAAATACATTATTAAAAGCAAGGCGAATCGAAAGATTCGCTTTTTTTGCTCAAAGTCAAGTTAAAAAATGATTAAGTTAAAAGTGTATAAATATTTAGGCTATTTTATAAGTAACAAAATATTAATAAAAAATCTGTGATATATATCACAGATTTTTAAATCAATTAACTATTTAAGTGTTTACTATTAATTCTCTTTCCACTTTCCGTTTACTACTGTGCCGATTACTTGGTAATTTGGCGTAAACACGGCTAAGTTTGCTATCTTACCTTTTTCTACCGAACCTAAACGATCATCTATACCAATTGCTCGTGCAGGATAAAGGTTACTCATTCTAATGGCTTCCGCAAGAGGAATTTCAACATATTCTACCGCATTTTTAATAGATTCCATCATTGTGATTGATGCCCCTGCAATCGTGCCATTCGCATCATAGCAACGCCCATCTTTGATATAAATTGTTTTTCCTACAAAGGTAAAACTTTCTAGTTCTGGCGGTGCACCTGCCGCTGCAATAGAGTCAGTCACAATACAAAGTTTGTCGCTTTTGATTTTTTTATCAATGCGAACATTGCCGTAATTGATATGCACACCATCGACGATAATGCCAGTGTAAACATCAGAATCTAATACTGCACCCACTACGCCCATTTCACGTCCAGAACTAATTGGCGACATTGCATTATGCAAGTGAGTCGCAAAAGTTGCGCCTTTGTGGAATGCGGCTTTAGCCACTTCATAAGTGGCATTAGAATGGCCTACAGAGACAATAATGCCCGCTTTCACAAAATCAGGCGTATAGTTAATGGTTGGGTTTTCTGCGGCAATGGTCATTTTTGTAATGACATCGCCATTTTGGCAGAGAAAATCTTTCATTTCAGGCGTAATTTCACGAATATATTCGGGACGGTGTACACCTTTTTTCTCAATGCTGAGATAAGGCCCTTCAATATGTAAACCAAGTGCTTGGTTTTTATGCTTGTTTAAATATTCACGCATAATTTTTACCGCACTTTTTATATTTTCATCAGGCGCGGTAATAAAAGTGGGAAGGAAACTTGTACAACCTGATTTTAAGTTAGTTTCCTGCATAATTTCCAAGGTTTCAACGCTAGTTTGGTCGTTAAACATCACGCCACCACAGCCATTTAATTGCAGATCAATAAAACCAGCAGTTAAATTATTACCTTGTAAATCAATGGTTTTGATACCTGTTTCTAATTCAGCTTGGGGAACCACTGCTTCAATAGTTTCGCTATCAATTACTACCGCATAATCTCGTAGAATTTCGTATTTAGTGTAGATCACACTGTTGGTTAATGCGTATTTCATATTCTGTTCCTAATATCAACATCAGTTTAACATAGCAACTATATTGCTCTTAAACGTAAGGACAATTTGCCCTATGATTGTTTGTGATTATAGGGCGAATGTAATTCGCACCTACATAAAGATGAAGAATAGATCTCTATTTATCCTGATAATCCGTACCAGCAACCGCGCCTTCTAATTCAGTAAAATATTTCACGGTTTTCACTTTTAACTCTTGTTGAGCAGCTTCATCACAAACAAGCAAGAAATGACGGTGCATTTGTAATGCACTGACTGTCCATAAGTGGTTAATACTGCCTTCAACTGCAGCTTGCACTGCCAGTGCTTTTTGATGTCCTGTTGCTAAAATCATCACTTCTTCTGCATCTAATAATGTACCGACACCAATGGTTAAAGCATATTTCGGCACTTGAGTAACATCGTTATTAAAGAAGCGTGAATTTGCAATTAATGTATCTTGCGTTAGCGTTTTAATACGGGTGCGAGAACTTAATGAAGAAGCAGGTTCATTAAATGCGATATGTCCATCTACGCCAACCCCCCATAAACAGATGAATTTTGCCGTAGGATTTAATTTTTTCTTCATAACGATGGCATTCTGCATTATGGTCATCGGTATTGCCGTTAAGAATATTGATATTTTCAGGTAAAATATCGATATGATTGAAAAAATTGTTATACATAAAGCTGTGGTAACTTTCAGGGTGTTCCTCTGGTAAAGCCACATATTCATCCATATTGAAAGTCACTACGTGTTTGAAACTCACTTTGCCTGCTTGATGAAGTCGAATCAGTTCTTGATAAGTTTTTAGTGGTGTACCACCAGTAGGTAACCCCAATACAAAAGGACGCTCGGCGGTAGGTTTAAAATCGTTGATACGATTGATGATATGTTGTGCAGCCCAACAACTGACTTGTTGTTCTGTTTGTAATGGAATAAAACGCATATTAGCCTTCCTTTATTATTGACCGTGATGATCCTATTCATATCGTAGGCTGGACGTTAGCCCACTCTTTACCAAAGGATCATTATAAGTGCGGTAATTTTCTATCTTGTTTTTAAAAAGAAATTCTTTTGCTCCAATAATTTACGACAAAGCAATAGAAGTTGCCCCCTTCCGCCCTTCGGGCACCTTCCCCCGTAAACAGGGGAAGGCAAGTGCTTGCTGACTTGCTGTTCTGTTTGTAACGGAATAAACAGAGGAAGGTAAGTTTTTCTAATTTAAATATTTATGACAAAAATTTCGCTTTCAAGTCTTTTGCTTTTGCAACCTGTTCTGCTGTTGCTTTTGATGTCATTGGTTCACGGCAATAACCTGCATCCACCCCTTCTAATTTAAGCAATTCTTTGATGGTTAAATATAAACCGTTCGCTAAAATGCCTTCGATTAAATCGTTGGTTACGTGTTGGATTTCTAACGCTTCGGCTAATTTACCCGCTTTGGTTAATTCAAAAATTTGACGAGCACGAACGCCGTTTACGTTAAAGGTTGAACCGATTGCACCATCTACACCAAGTGAGGCTGCAGGTAACATCATTTCATCGAAACCTGCCCAAATTAAGTGGTTTGGATAAGCTTTTTTCAAACGTTCTAATAAGTAGAAATCACCTGCTGTGAATTTTACCCCTAATACTTTCGGGTTTTTGTAAAGTTCACCGAATTGTTCAATGCCCATATTCACGCCAGTTAAGAACGGGATTGAGTACACAATCATATTGTTGCCCGTTTCAGCGATGATGGTGTCGTAATAATGTTTAATTTCAGGGAAACTAAATTTGTAATAGAATGGCGTCACTGCAGATAAGCAGTCGTAGCCTAATTCTGTTGCATATTTACCTAATTCCACCGCTTCTTTTAAGTTTACGCTGCCCACTTGAGCAATTAGTGCGATTTGATCTTTTGCTTCATCTTTTGCAATGCGGAAGATTTCTTTTTTCTCTTCCGTTGAAAGCATAAAGTTTTCGCCTGTTGAACCGCCCACATATAAGCCATCAACTTTCATTTTGTCGATATTATGGCGGATAATTTGGCGTAAACCTTTTTCATTAATGGTGCCATCTTCATTAAATGACACTAATAATGCACTGAAAATACCTTTTAAATCACGCATAAGTTTTCTCCTATTTTATACGTTGTTCAAGAATTACATTGAGAGTTTTTTGTTTAGTTTGAGCGGCAATATCTTCTTCACCCTGCACTAACAAAGCATAAATTAAATCTAATACAAAAAGCTGTGCAATTTTGGTGCCAATAGAATCGCCTTGTAACTTGCCTTGTTTATTACCATTTACCAAAACATAATCAGCATATTCTGTCACGGGGGAACGCAAACTATGCGTCAATGCCACTGTTGTTGCACCATTTTGTTTTGCGATTTTGATGGTATGTGCCGTTTCAGCAGAATAACCAGAATGGCTTAAACCAATTGCCACATCAGAAGACGTAAGTAACGCTGCCTGCATATACATAAAATGATTATTGCCTGAAGCATCCACTTGAAAACCAATACGCATCAGCTTATTTTTAGCATCTTCAGCCGTTACGCCAGATGAACCCACACCAAATAAAAAAATACGGCGTGCTTTTTTAAGTACTTTAACGACTTCTTCAAGCTGTTTTAAATCAAGTAAATTAATCGTTTCTTCCATGACATTAGCAACCGCCGTTTGCAATTTTTGTGCAATAGTGAGCGAATCATCACTTGGCATAATTTCTGTTTCAAGTATGCTTTCATCTTGATTATCTTTCGTCGCAAGTTCAATAGAAAGCTCTAGTTTGAACTCGCTGAAACCTTTAAAACCAATGGTTCGACAAAAACGGACGAGCGTAGCTTCTCCAACTTGCAAATGTTTAGCGATTTCTGAAAGGGGCATTGAGAAACTAAATCAGGCGAACGCAAAATCGTATCGGCAATTTTTTTCTCTGATTTAGTTAAACTCTGGTAAAGTGAGCCAATTTTGTTTAACACATTTCCCGATTTAGCCATAAATTGTTCCTTCAGGCTTATCCAGTAAAACATCTTTTACCCAATAAGCTGCGCCAATTAAACCTGCATCTTGTCCAAATTTAGCGGTTTCAATTTCACAACAATATATCGAAGGAAAATCTTGTAAATATTTTTCAACCAAAGATAAATATCCCTCAGCTAATCCCACACTGCCACCAATCGCGATTTTTTGAATATCTAAACTAATCACTAAATCAGCAATTAAATTAGCAATGGCTTTCGCAGAACGCTCGACAAGTGCGGTCGCTTTTTCATCATTTTTTCTAAAACGCTCAAACACTTCTTTTGGATCGCACGGATCTTCCCATTGGGAAGAAACTGCTTCAATTGCTCGCCCTGAAGCAATCGCTTCGACACAACCTCGACGCCCACAACCACAGATCGCACCATTTGGATCAGCTAATGTATGGCCAATATGCCCAGCAATACCACGAGAACCTGTCTGCAAAATTTGGTTCAGCACAATCCCTCCGCCAACTCCTGTTGAAACGGTAATAAAAACAAAATTTGATACCTGTTCAAAATTTTGCAATTGATATTCCGCATAAGTCGCAGCTTGTGCATCATTTAATAAACCAATCGGTTTATCCGTATGTTTTGCAATACTCGCTTTAAGTGGAAATTCCGCCAAGCCACCTAAGTTTTTCGGATTTAATGCACTTAAAATACCATTATTGATAATCCCCGTAGATGCTACCGCTACATAATCAAACTGCCCTTCATAATCAGCAAGCAATTTGCCTAACGCTTGGTGCATTCCCTCCACTACATTTTCACGTGGTGTATGAATTTGCTGACGTTGCTCAATTTCGCCATTTTTTACAATCGCCGCAGCAATTTTTGTCCCACCAATATCTAGTGCTAAACAACGCATAACTTATCCTTATAGTGTAAAGTCTTTTCTCACACGTCTTACGACTATCTTGCAGATTTCACTGAATTAGCAAACCAACTCACAATATGTTCAAGACGAGTTAAGGCTGAACCTACAGTCACGCAATCTGCACCAATTTCAATTGCCACTTTTGCCAATTCTGGTGTGTTATAACGCCCCTCAGCCATCACAAAACAACCCGCTGATTTTAAATCTTTCACTAATTGATAATCTGGTTCTTTTGGCACTGCGCCACCTGTATAACCCGACATCGTACTGCCGACAATATCAAAACCAAGCGCTTTACAATACAAGCCTTCTTCTAAATTAGAACAATCTGCCATTGCCAAACAGCCCATTTCGTGGATTTTTTTCACCGCACTTTCAATATCCACAGGACGCGGGCGTTTAGTGCCATCTACTGCAATAATATCCGCGCCAGCATTGGCTAGATCTTCAATATCTTGTAAAAACGGCGTAATACGCACGGGACTATCAGGCAAATCACGTTTTACAATTCCGATAATCGGAACATTCACAAAAGGACGGGTTGCTTTAAGGTTATCAACACCCTCAATACGTAAGCCAGAAGCTCCGCCCATAACTGAAGCCTGAGCCATAGCAGAAACGATTTCAGGTTTATCCATTGGGCCATCATCGACAGGTTGGCAAGAAGAAATAAGACCATATTGAATTTGAGAAAGCACTTCTTGATAAGATAATTTAGACATATAACACCCCTCATTTAAATCTGAATAAATCACTTTAAAATTAATTTAATCCACATAAAACAATCTTTTATAAGTTGTAATATGCTTATATTTTCATCATTTAACCTTATTATATGAAAAAGAAATGCCATTTTAAAGAATATTTTTGAAGTGTTTTTTCATAAATGTGATCAACTTCTCATTTTTGAAATAAAACTCGTAAAACTATTTTAAATTTGTTTTTTTACTCTTAGAATTGCTCTCGAATCCTATTTTTGGGGAGAAAACATACATTTTTTGCCTAAATTGATTCTCATATTATGGGGTTAATATATTCCCCTTTCCAACATAAGTTCACACAGGAGCGAATATGATGAAATTGACAAAACTTTTCCTTGCCACCGCCATTTCTTTAGGCGTATCTTCTGCTGTTCTTGCCGCTGATTATGACTTGAAATTCGGTATGAATGCTGGAACTTCATCAAATGAATATAAAGCGGCAGAAATGTTTGCCAAAGAAGTCAAAGAAAAATCACAGGGTAAAATTGAAATTTCACTTTATCCAAGTTCACAATTAGGTGATGACCGTGCAATGTTAAAACAATTAAAAGACGGTTCTCTCGACTTTACCTTTGCAGAATCTGCTCGCTTCCAGCTGTTTTACCCTGAAGCGGCAGTATTTGCCTTACCTTATGTTATTAGCAACTACAATGTTGCACAAAAAGCCTTATTCGATACAGAATTCGGTAAAGATTTAATTAAAAAAATGGATAAAGATCTTGGCGTGACTTTACTTTCCCAAGCTTATAACGGAACTCGCCAAACGACTTCAAATCGTGCAATCAACAGTATTGCAGATATGAAAGGCTTAAAACTTCGTGTGCCAAATGCAGCAACAAACTTAGCCTATGCTAAATATGTTGGTGCATCACCAACACCAATGGCATTTTCTGAAGTTTATCTTGCGTTACAAACCAATGCCGTCGATGGTCAAGAAAACCCGTTAGCAGCGGTGCAAGCACAAAAATTCTATGAAGTGCAAAAGTTCTTAGCAATGACTAATCACATTTTGAATGACCAACTTTATTTAGTAAGCAACGAGACTTATAAAGAACTCCCTGAAGATCTTCAAAAAGTCGTAAAAGATGCTGCCGAAAATGCAGCAAAATATCACACTAAATTATTCGTAGATGGAGAGAAAGATTTAGTCTCATTCTTTGAAAAACAAGGCGTGAAAATTACACATCCTGATCTTGTCCCATTTAAAGCATCAATGAAGCCGTATTATGCTGAGTTTGTAAAACAAACTGGTCAAAAAGGTGAATCAGCTTTAAAACAAATTGAAGCAATCAATCCATAATCCCTCTTTAGTGTGCCGTAATGGCACACTACATTCCCTTATTCTTCATCAAACGGAGTGAAGTATGAAATATATTAATAAGCTTGAGGAATGGCTGGGTGGCGCATTATTTATCGCCATTTTCGGTATTCTTATCGCTCAAATTCTTTCACGCCAAGTTTTTCATTCTCCGTTAATTTGGAGTGAAGAACTCGCCAAGCTCTTATTTGTTTACGTGGGTATGTTGGGTATCAGCGTTGCTGTGAGAAAACAAGAACACGTATTTATTGATTTTTTAACTAATCTAATGCCCGAAAAAATCAGAAAATTCACAAATACGTTTGTACAATTATTAGTCTTTATATGTATTTTCTTATTTATTCATTTCGGTATTCGTACTTTTAACGGTGCATCATTCCCTATTGATGCCTTAGGAGGCATTTCTGAAAAATGGATTTTCGCAGCACTGCCTGTTGTCGCAATCTTAATGATGTTTCGCTTTATCCAAGCGCAAACCCTAAACTTTAAGACTGGGAAAAGCTATTTACCTGCAACTTTCTTTATCATAAGTGCGGTCATTTTATTTGCGATTTTATTTTTCGCGCCAGATTGGTTCAAAGTATTGCGTATTAGCAATTATATAAAACTCGGTTCAAGTTCAGTCTATGTCGCCTTACTCGTTTGGCTAATCATTATGTTTATCGGTGTCCCTGTAGGTTGGTCCTTATTTATTGCTACCTTACTTTATTTTTCTATGACACGTTGGAACGTCGTAAATGCCGCAACTGAAAAATTAGTCTATAGCCTAGACAGCTTCCCATTACTTGCCGTGCCATTTTATATTTTAACGGGCATTCTAATGAATACAGGTGGGATTACCGAACGTATTTTTAATTTCGCTAAAGCCTTACTCGGTCATTACACAGGAGGAATGGGACACGTTAATATCGGCGCAAGTTTATTGTTCTCTGGTATGTCAGGTTCAGCACTTGCTGATGCGGGGGGCTTAGGTCAATTGGAAATCAAAGCAATGCGTGATGCTGGTTATGACGATGATATTTGCGGAGGAATTACTGCTGCTTCTTGTATTATTGGGCCATTAGTTCCGCCAAGTATTGCAATGATTATTTACGGTGTAATTGCCAATGAATCTATCGCAAAACTCTTTATTGCAGGTTTTATTCCAGGTGTATTAATTACTTTAGCTTTAATGGCAATGAATTATCGCATTGCAAAAAACGAGGTTATCCACGTACACCAAAAGCTACGAGAGAACAACTTTGCAGCAGCTTTAAACAATCTTTTTGGGCAATCTTAACGCCGTTATTAATTATCGGTGGTATTTTTTCAGGCTTATTCAGTCCAACAGAATCTGCCATTGTTGCAGCAGCATACTCTGTAATTATTGGTAAATTCGTGTATAAAGAATTAACCTTAAAAAGCTTATTTAATAGTTGCATAGAAGCAATGGCAATTACGGGCGTAGTCGCCTTAATGATTATGACTGTGACTTTCTTTGGCGATATGATTGCGCGTGAACAAGTCGCAATGCGTGTTGCTGATGTGTTTGTTGCCGTTGCCGATTCGCCTTTAACCGTATTGATAATGATTAACGCACTGCTACTTTTTCTTGGAATGTTCATTGATGCCCTAGCATTACAATTTTTAGTATTACCAATGCTTATTCCTATCGCAATGCAGTTCAATATTGACTTAATCTTCTTTGGTGTAATGACCACATTAAATATGATGGTTGGTATTCTTACCCCACCAATGGGAATGGCTCTCTTTGTTGTTGCTCGTGTAGGAAATATGTCAGTTTCCACGGTAACCAAAGGCGTATTACCGTTCTTGATTCCCGTTTTCGTCACATTAGTATTAATCACGATTTTCCCACAAATCATCACATTTGTGCCAAATCTATTGATACCATAATAAAAAGTGCGGTTGAAAAACATTAAATTTTTTAACCGCACTTTCATCGTTTTCGTAAGTTACATCTGCCGTATCTTACAATACAAAAGGGTGTAATAACTGCACTTTATCAACGCCTATTCAATGCCGTTTAATGAATAGAAAACTGTAAACACAACTCAAAATGGGGTTTATTATGAAACTAACTAAAACAGCATTATGTACCGCACTTTTTGCTACCTTTACTTTTTCAGCGAACGCACAAACTTATCCTGATTTACCAGTGGGGATCAAAGGAGGAACAGGCGCATTAATTGGCGACACAGTTTATGTGGGATTAGGTTCTGGTGGCGATAAATTCTATACCTTAGACCTAAAAGATCCTTCAGCACAATGGAAAGAAATTGCTACATTTCCAGGTGGCGAACGCAATCAACCTGTTGCAGCCGCAGTGGATGGAAAACTTTATGTATTCGGTGGTTTACAAAAAAATGAAAAAGGCGAACTTCAACTCGTTAATGACGCTTATCGCTATAACCCAAGCGATAATACTTGGATGAAACTTCCTACTCGTTCTCCCCGTGGTTTAGTAGGATCAAGTGGTGCATCTCACGGAGATAAAGTTTATATTTTAGGCGGCTCTAATCTCTCTATATTTAATGGCTTCTTCCAAGACACTGTGGCAGCAGGTGAAGATAACGCGAAAAAAGATGAAATCGCAGCAGCTTACTTCGATCAACGTCCAGAAGATTATTTCTTTACAACAGAATTATTGAGCTATGAACCATCAACCAATAAATGGCGCAATGAAGGACGCATTCCATTCTCTGGTCGTGCTGGTGCAGCATTTACAATTCAAGGTAATGATCTAATGGTTGTCAATGGCGAAATTAAACCTGGACTTCGCACCGCTGAAACCCATCAAGGTAAATTCACTGCTAAAGGTGTGCAATGGAAAAACTTACCTGACTTACCTGCTCCAAAAGGCAAATCACAAGATGGTTTAGCTGGTGCGCTTTCAGGCTATAGTAACGGTCATTATTTAGTCACTGGTGGCGCAAATTTTCCAGGTTCAATCAAACAATTCAAAGAAGGAAAACTTCACGCACATAAAGGTTTAAGCAAAGCTTGGCATAACGAAGTTTATACGTTGAATAATGGTAAATGGCGCATCGTTGGGGAATTACCAATGAATATTGGTTATGGTTTTTCTGTATCTTACAACAATAAAGTTTTACTGATTGGCGGTGAAACTGATGGAGGTAAGGCTTTAACTAGCGTCAAAGCAATAAGCTATGACGGTAAAAAATTAACCATCGAATAATTTATCACAGAATAATGCATAAAATTTATAATAATCAAAAGCGGCGAAATTTATCGCCGCTTTATGCAAAATAAAAGTAATTAAAGCAAAATTAACACAAATTTTGACCGCACTTTAAATGCGCTATAAAGAGCTGGCATTTTTATTAATAAGATTTAGCGATGTTATTTATTCCACCACCACTACTCTGTTTATTCATTGCCATAGCAATGTATTTTTTGCCAAAGATTGCTAGTTATTCTGTCCATTTTTCAGTGATTGTTTTTGTTATTTCCCTTTCATTTTTGATTGCTTTAAGCAGCGTTATGCAATTCTTTATATGTAAAACCTCCATTAATCCTCGTGACTTTAAAGGCACAACAAAATTAGTTTCCACAGGCATATTTCGATTTAGCCGTAACCCAATGTATTTAAGTTTGCTGTTAATGTTAATTGCGTGGGCTCTTTGGTTAGGTAATAGTTTGGCTTGGTTAGGCGTGATTGTCTTTATACTAGTTATGAACCACTGTCAAATAGCCCGAGAAGAAACCTATTTGGAAAATAAATTTGGCGATGAATATCGTCGTTACAAACAAAAAGTAAGACGTTGGCTATAAAAAAACACCTTCACGAGGAAGGTGTTTTTATCAAATTAAACTCTATTTTTTCGGTGCCTGCATAAAGCGGAAGAAATCACTATCTGGTTTTAAAATCATTATATTGTCAGAATTTGCAAAACTCGCTTCATAGGCTTTTAAGCTACGCACAAAAGTAAAGAATTGTGGTTCTTGAGCAAAAGCATCTGAATATAATTTTGCTGCAGCTGCATCGCCTGAACCTCGTAATTCTTGTGCAGTTTTATTTGCATTAGCAAGAATTAACGTCACTTTGCGATCTACATCAGCTTGAATAAATGCTGCTTTTTCTTTCCCTTGAGAACGATGTTCACGCGCCACTGCATCACGTTCTGCACGCATACGTTGGTAAATCGAAGAAGAGACTTCATCTGGTAAATTAATTTGTTTTACACGCACATCGATCACTTCAATACCTAATTCTGCCGTACTGTCTTGTCCTGAACTTAAAGCTTTTTTTGCCCCTTCCATTAATTCTCCACGTGTACCAGAAACAATATCTTTAATCGTGCGTGAACCAATTTCAGAACGTAAACGGTCGTTTACTTTACGACTTAATAAATTTGCAGCTTGAGCATAATCGCCACCGCCAGTAGATGTGTAGAATCGACCAAAATCACTGATTTTCCATTTCACATAAGAATCCACTAGCAAATCTTTTTCTCAACAGTAACAAAACGTGTTGCAGAGCCATCTAAAGTACGAATACGTGCATCTAAAACTTTGATGCTATCAATTAAAGGCACTTTAAAATGCAAGCCCGGTTCATATACAACCACTTTGTTATCAGCATCACGCTGTACTTTGTTAAATCGTAACATGATGCCACGCGTACCTTCCGTTACAACGACGATACTAGAATAAACGACTGCCGCAATCACGAAAATAACAGGTAATAAAAATCTACGCATTAGTTAAATCTCCCTTGACGAATCGGCGCAACGGTAGTCGGCTGAGGCTGATAAGAATTTTGACGTTCTGGCACAGTAAAAGCAGGCGAAGAATTGACCGCACTTGGCGCACTTGTTACCGATTTTTTGCCCATAATTTGCTCTAGCGGTAACACAGTTAAATTATTACCATTATTGCCATCAAGCATTACTTTTGGCGTATTTGCCATCACTTTTTCCATCGTCTGAATATATAAACGCTCACGCAGTAAATCTGGCGCAGCCTTAAATTCTGGCAACAAGCGTTGCAAACGTTCCACTTCACCTTTTGCATCTAACACGATACGATCTTTATAAGCTGTTGCTTCTTCAAGAATACGTTGCGCATCACCGCGTGCAATCGGTTCTTTCTCACGCGCATAGGCTTCCGCTTCACGAATAAAACGTTGTTCATCTTCCTGCGCTTTAATTGCATCATCAAACGCATCTTTTACTTCTTCAGGTGGGCGCGCAGATTGGAAGTTCACATCAATAACCTCAAGTCCCATATCATAGGATTTGATAATTTCATTCAAAGCTTTCCAAGTATTTTCACGCACGACAGAGCGACCTGTGGTTAAAATATCATTCATAGACATATGCCCAATAACATAACGTAATGCACTATCTGTCGCTTGATTCAAACTATCATCTGCATTTGTTACGCTAAAAAGATATTTTGCAGGATCTTGCACGCGATATTGCACTGTCATTTCCACTTTTACCATATTTTCATCTTGAGTCAGCATTGCACCTTGTGTACGCAACTCTTTTACTTGCTCCACATTTACTGGCAATACTTTATCTACAAATGTTGGTTTCCAGTTCAAACCGGGTTGAACAATAGAATGTAACTCGCCAAAACGAAGCACCACACCGCGTTCAGCCTCTTTAATGGTGTAAAAACCGCTTACGCCCCAAATAATCGCACCAATCGCTACAGCAAGTGGAATAACTTTGCCAAAATGAAATGGCGTATTGCCTTGAGAACTGCCATTATTTTGACCACTCTTTTTATTTCCACCACCTAATTTTTTAAGCAGATTATTAAAAATCTCCTCAATATCTGGCGGAGATTGCTCTTGATTTCCACGATTTTGATTGTTATTCCATCCATTATTATTGGATGAATTTCCCGGCTGTTGGTCGTTGCTTTGCCCTGGTTTACTCCAAGGATCGCGATCTGAACCGTTCTGTGACATTTCATTCTCCATTTGTCAAAAAATTGTTAAGAGTTTAGCTAAATAAATGGGGCACGTCTATGAAAATACAAGGCTTTTTAGGCAATAAAAAATCCTTGATTTTATATAAGGATTTTTTTGATTAATTCACTTCATAAAGAACATATTTTTCAAGTTCTTTTATCTGTAAACTTTCTCTATTCCATTCATAAAAGTGCGGTAATTTTTCTTGATGATTGACAAAAGCGGCTAAATAAATAGGGAGTTCATCAGTAAACCACAACTGCCCCTGCGGACAATAATCTGAAAAAATTTTTTGTTGTTCAGGAAAATGACGAACATTGGATAATTTTACGATCCCAAATCCTTGAGATTTCAATACCGCCTCTCGCAAACACCAACAACGATAAAAAGCGTTCAAAGAATCCTGCTGATGATGAAACCAATCAATTTCTTCTTTTGGTGCAATATGTTCCATCAACGCCGTAAAATTTCTTATTTTAGGAAATTCAATATCAATTCCCACCGCACTTTTTTCTTCTTTTTTAATATCTAATATTACCGCCACCCAATCACCAGAATGGCTAATATTAAAATCTATTCGCTCATCAAGAAAATAAGGTCTGCCACTTTCAGTACGATGAATTTGAGATAAAAGTGCGGTGGATTTTCCTGCTATTTTTAGAAGTTGGAAAAGTAATAAATGCGCAAGCCGACGACACTGATGACGCTGAAAAACACGGGAGCTATCCGTTTCAATTTGATATAGATTTTCTGGAATCAGTTCATCGGGTAAGGATTCCAAAGAAAAAGGTTGATTTATATTGCCGTAGGCGATGTAGGTTGTCATAAAATAAAAGCACCACTCAAAGGTGCTTTTATATTAAAAGGATTTAGTTTGTGTGTAAATTAGCGAATCACTAATTCCGCCACAGAAACACCGACCAAGCAAGCAACAACAACCCCAATTAAACCTGGCACCATGAAACTGTGGTTAAAATAATATTTACCAATTTTCGTTGTACCCGTTACGTCAAAGTTTACTGTTGCAATATCTGACGGATAATTTGGAATGAAGAAATACGCATAAGTTGCAGGCATTAAACCAACTAAGATTGGTGCTGGAATACCTAAGCCAATACCCACAGGTAATAACATTACGGCTGTTGCTGCTTGGCTATTAATTACGACAGAAACTGCAAATAACGCCAATGCGAATGTCCAAGGGTAAGTTTGCACCATATCAGTAATCGCGGCTTTAAATTCTGGCATTGCATATTTGAAGTAAGTGTCGCTCATCCACGCAATACCATAAATTGCAATCGCTGCTACCATACCTGACTTAAATACCACGCCATTTTGCACGATTTGAGGATTTGTTTTCGTTGCAAGTAAAATCACACCGCCAAAGCAAAGCATCATCATTTGAATGATAAGTGACATTGAAATTGCTTTTCCGCTACCGATAGTGCGAATTTCAGGAATCATCGCAATCGCAACAATCACAACTAAAGCAAGTAAAAATAGGTAAACAGATTTTTTTGCCCCTTGCGGAAGGGTTTCATTCAATGTTGTACTGGTAGTATTTAAAATACGTTCGCGCCATACTGGATCTTGTAAACGACGTTGATATTCAGGATCTTGTTCTAACTCTTTACCACGACGCATACTGTATAAAGAAAGCGCAATCGTACCCGCTAAAGTAGCAGGAACGGTTACACAAATAATATCTAATAAACTAATATGCTCAAAAGCGGGCATTGCTGTAATTTTACCTAGATAAAATACAACAGCTGCAGAAAGTGGGCTTGATGTGATGGCTAATTGCGATGCTACCGAAGACGCTGCCATTGGACGTTCTGGACGAATTTTGTTTTTCAATGCAACATCGCCGATGATTGGCATAATTGTGTAAACAGAGTGACCCGTACCAAGCATAAAGGTTAATAAATAGACGACTAATGGGCCGAGTAAAGTGACACGTTTTGGATTTTTACGGAGAATGCGTTCAGCAATTTGTAACATAAATTTCAAACCGCCAGCTGCTTCAAGTACGGATGCGCAAGTCACCACTGCAAGAATGATAAGCATAACATCAATCGGTGCTTTCCCCACTGGCATACGAAATACGAAAACCTCGATAGCAAGACCGATACCAGAAACAACACCTAATCCGATACCGCCGTAACGGCTACCGATATAGAGCATTAATAGTAAAAATAAAAATTCTAAATAAAGCATAAACACCTCAAAAATGAAAAACTATGCAAATAATACTTCTTTTTAGGCATATAACTAAATAATTTTTTAAAATTTAAACCAAGATTTTAAGTAAACGATAATTTAGATCAATTTTTATGAAAAGGAAAAATAAAAAGTGCGGTAATTTTAAAGAGGATTATTAGAAAAAAATTAGGCGACTTAAAACGTCGCCCAACTTAAAATTATTGATTGTTTTGCACGTAATCAATCGCAGATTGAACAGTGGTAATTTTTTCAGCTTCTTCATCAGGAATTTCAATATCAAATTCTTCTTCTAAAGCCATTACTAATTCAACTGTGTCTAATGAATCTGCACCTAAATCTTCAACAAAAGAAGCTTCAGGTTTAACATCTTCTTCTTTAACACCTAATTGTTCAACGATGATTTTTTTCACGCGTTCTTCAATACTCATTTGTTTTTCCTATTTGTTAGTTTTAACTCATAAAAGAGTGGTTAGTGTATGTATTTTTTAGTAACTTGCAACTATTTTATGGTCTGGTCGCACCACAAAATAGGCAATGTGAACACACACATCAAATATAGTTACGTACCTTTGCATACGCTCAAGGCGTAACCAAGTTACATTGCGAGCGGGATTTTAGCATTATCTAAAATCTTTGGCTATGATTTTATTGCTTAGAAATCCCCCATAAATCAATGTCAAATTTTAGCTTAAGTATAAGCCACCATTCACGTGTAACGTTGTTCCCGTGATATAACCTGCATCATCAGAAGCTAAGAAAGCAACGGCTTTAGCTATGTCTTTTGCTTCGCCTAAACGTCCAGCTGGAACATTAGATAAGATCCCCGCTTTTTGTTCATCCGTAAGCACTTCTGTCATATCTGTTGCAATAAAACCAGGAGCAACCACATTTACAGTAATACCACGTGCAGCTACTTCTTTCGCTAAAGATTTAGAAAAACCAACCACACCCGCTTTTGCCGCACAATAGTTAGTTTGTCCTGGATTACCCGTTGAACCAACCACTGAACCAATATTGATGATACGACCAAAACGTTTTTTCATCATTGAACGTAACATGGCTTTAGAAATATGATACACCGAAGTTAAGTTAGTTTGCATAATATCAAACCATTCCTCATCTTTCATACGCATCAATAAATTATCGCGAGTAATACCTGCGTTATTCACGAGAATATCAATATCGCCAAAATCATTTTTAATTTGTTCAAGTAAGGTTTCGATAGATTCTTTATCCGTTACGTTTAAAACTAAACCTTTACCTTTATCCCCTAAATAAGCCGAGATCGCCTCTGCACCCTTTTCAGAGGTTGCGGTACCAATTACAAATGCACCTTTTGAACTAAGTTCTTCTGCAATCGCACGACCGATACCACGGCTAGCCCCTGTCACTAAAGCAATTTTACCTTGCATTTTTTCTTCCTTTTACACTAAAAATTCTTCTACCGCATTGAATGATGCAACATCATTTACAGATATTGCTTGTAAATCACCCACAATGCGTTTGGTTAAACCATTTAATACTTTACCTGGCCCCACTTCAACAAGTGCTAGAACGCCATCTTGCGCCATTTTTTCAACTGTTTCAGTCCAACAAACTGGGCTATATAACTGACGAACAAGTGCGGTACGAATTTCGGTGCCTTCAGTTTCAGCTTTCACATCAACGTTATTTAATACCGATGTTGTTGGTGTATTAATTTGAATATTCTCAAGTGTTACCGCTAATTGCTCGGCTGCAGGTTTCATTAATGCACAGTGAGAAGGTACGCTCACAGCTAACGGCAATGCACGTTTCGCCCCTGCTTCTTTACATAATGCAGCCGCACGCTCAACTGCAGCTTTCGCACCCGCAATAACTACTTGACCCGGTGAGTTAAAGTTCACCGCAGATACGACTTCGCCTTCCTCTGCTTGTTTGCAAGCATTAATAATTGCTTCATTATCTAAACCAATGATTGCATACATTGCGCCAGTGCCTTCAGGCACAGCTTGTTGCATTAATTTTCCGCGCAATTCCACTAATTTAATCGCATCTTGGAAATCCAACACGCCAGCACAAACCAAGGCAGAATACTCACCTAAGCTATGACCTGCCATCACTTCTGGTTTTAATTGAGGAAATTTTTCTTGCCATACGCGATAAATAGCTACTGAAGCAGCTAAAAGTGCGGGCTGAGTTTGCCAAGTTTTATTAAGTTCTTCAGCTGGACCTTGTTGAACAAGATACCATAAATCATAACCAAGTGCATCAGATGCTTGTTTAAATGTTTCAATAACGATTGGATATTCAGTGGCAAGATCAGCAAGCATACCGACAGTTTGGGAGCCTTGACCTGGGAAGACCATTGCGAATTTTTTCATTATGTTTTGTCCTATTGTTTTTTAATTGAAAATTCTTCTTCGGTAATTAAAATCGGGTTTCGCCGATGGCGACTTACTTTTCTTTGCTTCGCCAAAGAAAAGTAAGCAAAAGAAAAGCGACCCAATTATTTCGCTGATCTTTGCTTTCTTTCAATTTGCTTAACGGAAATTTTCTGAACTCGCTACGCTCAAACAGACGCAAATTTCCTACAAATTCAAATCCACAAAGGTGAAAAAGAAGGGAACCCAATTTGTTCTTATCCGATTTAAAGTGCGGTCAAAACTCAAAATATTTTTTGTCTTAAAATGAATTTAAAATTAACCGCACTTTTAAATAATGCTCTGATAAATTCGGGTCCCATATAAATCGCCTTTGCGACTTTCAATTTTTAGGCAATTTGCGTCTGTTTGAGCGTAGCGAGTTCAGCAAATTGCCGTTAAGCAAATTTCAAACAAAGCAAAGAACAGCGATTAAACTGGGGTGCTTTTTTTTTTGCCTACTTTTTCTTTTACAAGAGTAAGAAAAAGTAAGTCGCCGTCAGGCGAAACCCTGACATTTAACACAAAAAGTGCGGTCAATTTTTACCGCACTTTAAAATCATCAATAATTATATCAAATCAACTAAAATCTCACTAACGCTGAACCCCAAGTCCAACCACCGCCAAAGGCTTCTAATAATAGTAACTGCCCACGTTGAATACGACCATCTCGAATAGCCTCATCTAAAGCGACAGGCACTGTTGCTGCACTGTTATTAGCGTATTTATCTAACGTTACCACCACTTGCGACATATCCATTTCTAATTTTTTAGCTGTTGCTGTAATAATACGTAAATTTGCTTGGTGTGGCACAAGCCAGTCTAAATCTTTTTTATCTAAATTATTGGCTGAAAGTGTTTCTTCCACTACATTTGAAAGTTCACGAACTGCCAATTTGAACGTTTCGTTACCTTGCATCTCGATATAGCCAGATTTTTCTATACCACGTTCTGGCTGAGCTAAAACAAGGGCATTATTTTTATCTGCTGAAGCGTGTAAATGGGTGGAGATAATTCCTTCTTGTTCACTCGCTTCTAAAATTACAGCACCCGCACCATCACCAAATAGCACAACAGTGCTGCGATCTGTTTCATCTAATTTACGAGAATTGAGATCCGAGCCTATCACTAAGGCTTTTTTCACTTTGCCTGCACGAATAAATTGATCAGCTACGCTCAAAGCATAGACAAAGCCTGTGCAAGCTGCGGCTAAATCAAAAGAAATCGCATCATCAATATTTAATAAACCTTGCACTTGGCAAGCCGCACTTGGATAAGCATGTAAGTGACTTGTAGTTGCAACAATAATCAGTTCAATATCTTGAGGATTAATTTGAGCAGCTTCGATCGCATTTTTTGCCGCTTCAAATCCCATTGTTGCAACAGTTTCATCTTCCGCTGCGATACGACGTTCACGGATACCAGAACGAGTGACAATCCATTCATCTGATGTATCAACCATTTTTTCTAAATCCGCATTTGTGCGAATATGGCTCGGCAGATAGCTACCGGTGGATAAAATTCTACTATTCATACTCAATAAGATAAGCGATTAAAAAGGAAAAAATCTATGGACTATCGCCAAGTAAGAGATAAGACCACACCGGATTATTTTCCGATGTTAAAGGAATGCAGATAGTAATACGGGGACCAACGTCCCCGCCCATCACATCTAACGCCAAGGTTAGACGGTTCAAGTGAACACCTATAAGTAAAAAATTACTTATTGATCACTTTACGACCACGATAGTAACCGTCTGCAGTTACGTGGTGGCGTAAATGAGTTTCACCGCTTGCTTTATCTACTGATACAGCAGCAGTTGTTAAAGCATCGTGTGAACGACGCATATCACGACGTGAACGAGATTTTTTGTTTTGTTGAACAGCCATTGGCTATACTCCTAAATTTAATTTACTTTTGCTTTAAATTAGCTAATACAGCGAACGGGTTCGGTTTTTTTGCCAATTCTTCAGGCAATTCGCCAAAAACCTGTTCCTGCGCGGACACTTCACAGTGTTCAGATGAATGCATTGGGACAAGCGGCAAAGCTAAAATTAGCTCATCTTCCACCGTGCCAATTAAATCTATTTCGCCAAACTCATTGAACTCGATTGGCTCATAAATTTCGGGCAAGTCATCAGCCTGATCCCAATTAGCCACTGGACTATAAGTAAACTCACATTCCAATGTTTGTTTGTAAGGTTCGTTACAACGCTGACATTCAAGATCGACATCAATCTGTACTTTACCTTTCATCACCACTAATTTTTGTGGATCAACATAAAACGATAATGTTACCTGTGCATCGCTGAGCACGTTTACCACTGATTCCGCCAAACGCTCAAGCTGATTTGCCGAATAATAACCAACATAATCAAGCCGTCTTTGAGCATCTTTTATGGGATCAACAGTGAGGGGTAGTTTTACCTTTTGCATAGGGCGTGAATATTACCTGTTGTTGCGAAGATAGTCAAAGGGAAATCACATTTTTTATTGGATAATAACGAGAGAAAAATTTCTAATTACTAAAAAAGTTGGCACTTTGATAAAAATTGCTATAATCACGCCTCTTTTTTTAACAAGGAAAGATAATGATGACTTCAAATTCTTATTGGCAACGCTTAAAAGTGGCATTTCAATATGTCATGCCACAAATTTATTTAACTCAAATTGCTGGCTGGTTTGCTAAACAAAAATGGGGCAAAATAACACATTTTGTAATTAAAGCTTTTGCGAAAAAATACAACATTGATATGAGCATTGCGCAAAAAGAACAATTTTCTGATTACGCAAGTTTTAATGAATTTTTTATTCGTCCGTTAAAAGAAAACGCACGTCCAATTAATCAAAATCCAACCGCACTTTGTTTACCAGCAGACGGTCGCATTAGTGAGTGCGGTCATATTGACGATAATCTTTTATTGCAAGCTAAGGGGCATTTTTTCAGCCTAGAAGACTTATTGGCAGAAGATAAAGAATTAGTGGAAACCTTTAAAAATGGGGAATTTGTAACTACTTATCTTTCTCCTCGTGATTATCACCGAGTGCATATGCCGTGCGATGCTACGCTACGCAAAATGATTTATGTGCCGGGTGATTTATTCTCTGTGAACCCATTTTTAGCCCAACATGTACCAAATTTATTTGCACGTAATGAACGTGTGATTTGTGTATTTGATACTGAATTTGGCACAATGGTACAAATTTTAGTCGGTGCAACCATCACTGCAAGTATTGGCACAACTTGGGCAGGCGTAATTAATCCACCACGCCACAACGAAGTGAAAACTTGGACTTATGAAGGCGAAAGTGCGGTCAAATTATTGAAAGGTCAAGAAATGGGGTGGTTCCAACTTGGTTCGACAGTAATTAATTTATTCCAAGCAAATCAAGTGCGTTTAGCTGATCATTTAAGCGTTAATGAACCTGTTCGCATGGGCGAAATCTTGGCATATAAAAAATAAACAGGATTTATTTCCATAAATGACAGAAACAAATCCTGAAAGTAGATATTTCTCACTTCTTTAAAGGCAGTATAACCTTACTGCCTTTTTCTTCTTTCATTTGAACAATTAACGCATTGTTACAAATTCCTCTGAACCTGTTGGATGAATTGCCACCGTATTGTCAAAATCAGCTTTTGTTGCACCCATTTTGATTGCTACAGCAAATCCTTGAATCATTTCATCTACACCAAAACCAATACCATGTAAACCCACAACTTTTTCATCTTTACCCACACAAACTAATTTCATTTTGCACGGTTGGCGATGTTGAGTTACCGCAGTGTACATCGCTGTGAAAGAAGATTTATATACCTTAACATTTTCTGCGCCGTACTGCTCAATCGCTTGCGGTTCAGTTAAACCTACAGTGCCGATAGGCGGATGGCTAAATACAACGGTTGGAACTAAACTGTAATCTAAATATTCAGTCGGTTTATTATTAAATAAACGCTCAGAAAGGCGACGACCTGCTGCAACTGCAACTGGTGTTAATTCAATGCCGTTTTCGATAATATCGCCTACCGCATAAATGCCTTTCACATTAGTATTTTGATATTTATCTACTTTGACATAGCCATGTTCGTTCGTTTCTACGCCAGCATTTTCTAAGCCAATTTTATCTGTCGTTGGAACACGACCTGCAGCCCAAATAACGCAATCTACGGTAACATCAGATTGACCATCACATCTTACAGTAAGTGAACCATCTGCATTTTTTACAATTTCAGATGGGGTAGAATTGGTATGTAATTGAATTCCATCTTGCGCAAGCACTTCCACTAATGTTTCTACGATTAATGGATCCTGATTACGCATTGGCGCATGGCGACGCACTAATAAATGTGTTTCCACGCCTAAGCTATTTAATACGCCAGAAAGTTCAACAGCAATATAGCCTGCACCAATAACAGCAGCACGTTTTGGTAATTCGGTTAATGCAAAGAAACCATCTGAATCAATGCCGTATTCTTGTCCTTTAATATTTGGACGATATGGACGACCACCAGTTGCGATTAAAATATGATCTGCGGTTACTTGTTCTTTTGTACCATCAGCAAGCGTTACTTCAATGGTATGGGCATCGACAAATTTTCCGAAACCATTAATCACATCAATATTATTTTTCGCTAATACATTATTATAAGATGTATGGATACGACTAATATAGGCTTGGCGACTTTCAATCAGTTTTGAAAAATCAAATTTTTTCACTTCAACATCAAAACCATAATCTGGCGCATAATTGTTGATTGCTTCTGCAATATGCGCGCCATAAAACATCACTTTTTTAGGTACGCAACCGACATTTACACAAGTTCCGCCAAGATGTTTTGCTTCAATGATTGCACATTTTTTTCCATAGCTTGCTGCTCGATTTAGAGACGCAATACCGCCACTGCCACCGCCAATAGCAATATAATCATAATGTTTAGTCATAGTTTGATCCTTTTTTAAACTAAAAATTTTTTGTATTCTGCCTAATTTTTATAAAGAATGCTATAAATTGATGTAATTGGTTTTATGAATATTTTTTATTCTTTTGAACAGATGATTAGTTTGAAATGATTTTATGTGAAGCCTAGTATGTAGAATGAAATAGCGTGATAGAAAAAGAGGAAGATTGTTCAATCTTCCTCACTGTAGATATGTGATTAATTAGAATATTGGTTAATCGCAGCCGCAACTTCTTGATCTTGATAAATATTGTTTACAATATCATTAAAAGTTTGAGATAGCACTTTATGAATTTCATCATTGTCCGCATTAAATACGCCCTCTTGTGAGTGCGTGACATTAAATGATTTATTATACGAACCTTTCGCACCTTGTACATAAACTGTCGCTTGAATTTTGGTATTAAGTTTATAACGAAGATTACCTTGTTCTACTTGCGTACCAAATTCACGCACATCCACAGTTACCCACGCATTTGAACCATTTAATTGCCCAATTCTAAAGCCTTTACTAATTAAATTTTGCTGCATCACTTGCTGAAATAATTGTGTAACACTTGGGGATGCATTTAATTTAATCAGTTCCCCGTGTTTCGTATAACTCGCAATCTCTTGTATTGCACGGCTATCTTTTGTTGTAACAGATACAACGGCAGTTCGATTAACATTCATTGAAGCACTTGGTGCAGGCGGTGTAAATGCTAATATATTTGATTGTACTTGGCAGCCTGCAAGAAATAATGTAGCCGCTAGAATACCTACTGATGATAATGTTTTAATTTTGTTTACTAATGTCATGATTTCCCCATAAATCAATTAGAATTGTGCTATTCTTACAAACTTCCTTATTAATGTATAGCGTTTCATTGTAGTTTTTGTGGAGAACTTATAATGTCAATTCAACAAATTATTGAGCAAAAAATTCAAAAAGAATTTCAACCGCACTTTTTAGCAATAGAAAATGAAAGCCATTTACATCACTCTAATCGAGGTTCTGAATCACATTTTAAATGCGTTATTGTCAGCGCAGACTTTAAAAATATTCGAAAAGTACAACGTCATCAGCGTATTTATCAATTATTGAACGAAGAATTAAATCATAGTATTCACGCTTTAGCATTACATTTATTCACTCCAGAAGAATGGAAAGCACAAAATGAAACTGTACCGCACTCAACAAAATGTGCAGGTATTGGTCGTTAATTTTGTTATAAAAATGTAACATTTTTGATATATCGCAAAAAGTTCTAACAAAAAACCCTCTGTTTAAGTAGCGAAAAACAGAGATTTTCGCTAGAATAAGGCGTTTAATTTAGTCCAAATTCGATTTCTCGGTAAAATTATTAACTGTGAAATCAATCCATTTGAGTTTTTTATTTTGTGACATTAATGTTTTTTTAGCGGTTTGTCACACTCAAACGTGAGATTGCTTCTAGGGTATTTTTACTATATTAGCAATTGTATTTTTAACCTTGAAAAGTAGTGCAAATAGTATGATTACAATTAAGAAAGGTTTGGATCTCCCAATTGCGGGAAAACCAGCACAAGTAATCCATAGCGGAAACGCTGTGAATCAAGTTGCGATTCTAGGTGAGGAGTATGTGGGGATGCGTCCTTCAATGAAGGTGCGCGAAGGCGATGTTGTGAAAAAAGGTCAAGTACTTTTTGAAGACAAAAAAAATCCTGGTGTAATTTTTACAGCCCCTGCAAGCGGTACCATCACTGCAATCAATCGTGGCGAAAAACGTGTATTACAATCTGTTGTTATTAATGTAGAAGGTGATGAAAAAATCACTTTTGCAAAATATAGCACAGAACAATTGAATACACTTTCTTCTGAACAAGTAAAACAAAACTTGATAGAATCTGGCTTATGGACGGCATTACGTACTCGTCCATTTAGTAAAGTTCCATCCATTGAAAGTGAAGCATCTTCTATTTTTGTAAACGCGATGGATACCAATCCATTAGCAGCCGATCCCTCTGTCGTATTAAAAGAATATTCGCAAGACTTCACTAACGGTTTAACCGTATTAAGTCGTCTATTCCCTTCAAAACCATTACACTTATGTAAAGCGGGCGATTCTAATATTCCCACTACTGATCTTGAAAATTTACAGATTCATGATTTTACTGGTGTTCATCCAGCTGGTCTTGTAGGGACGCATATTCACTTTATTGATCCTGTCGGTATTCAAAAAACTGTATGGCATATCAATTATCAAGATGTGATCGCTGTAGGTAAATTATTTACAACAGGCGAACTTTATTCAGAACGAGTAATTTCTCTTGCAGGTCCTCAAGTGAAAGAACCTCGTTTAGTACGTACAATAATCGGTGCTAATCTTTCTCAATTAACCCAAAATGAATTAAGTGCGGGTAAAAATCGTGTAATTTCTGGCTCAGTTCTTTGTGGTCAAATAGCAAAAGATTCACATGATTATTTAGGTCGCTATGCTTTGCAAGTATCAGTAATCGCTGAAGGTAATGAAAAAGAATTTTTTGGTTGGATTATGCCACAAGCCAATAAATATTCTGTGACTCGTACCGTATTAGGCCACTTCAGTAAAAAATTGTTTAATTTTACTACTTCAGAAAATGGTGGCGAACGTGCAATGGTGCCAATCGGTAGCTATGAGCGCGTAATGCCATTGGACATTTTACCTACATTATTATTACGTGATTTAATCGTGGGCGATACCGATGGTGCTCAAGAGTTAGGTTGTCTGGAATTAGACGAAGAAGACTTGGCGTTATGTTCTTTCGTTTGTCCAGGCAAATATGAATACGGTTCAATCTTGCGTCAAGTCTTAGATAAGATTGAGAAGGAAGGTTAAAAATGGGTTTGAAAAATCTTTTTGAAAAAATGGAACCCGCGTTTTTACCCGGTGGTAAATACAGCAAGCTTTATCCGATCTTTGAATCGATTTATACCTTGCTTTATACACCAGGTACGGTAACGCACAAAAACACTCACGTTCGTGATGCGTTAGATTCAAAACGTATGATGATTACGGTTTTCCTTGCGTTGTTCCCTGCGATTTTCTATGGGATGTACAATGTGGGTAACCAAGCGATTCCAGCGTTAAATCAATTAGGCAATTTAGATCAACTAATTGCTAACGATTGGCATTATGCTCTTGCAAGTTCATTAGGTTTAGATTTAACTGCCAATGCAACTTGGGGCTCTAAAATGGCTCTTGGAGCAATTTTCTTTTTACCAATTTACTTAGTGGTATTTACCGTTTGTACTATTTGGGAATTGTTATTCTCTGTGGTTCGTGGTCACGAAGTAAATGAAGGAATGTTCGTTTCAACCATTTTATTTGCGTTGATCGTTCCACCAACATTGCCACTATGGCAAGCCGCATTAGGTATTACTTTTGGTATCGTTGTTGCAAAAGAAATTTTTGGTGGCGTAGGTCGTAACTTTATGAACCCTGCACTTGCTGGTCGTGCGTTCTTATTCTTCGCCTATCCAGCTCAAATTTCAGGCGATACGGTTTGGACTGCCGCAGATGGTTTCTCTGGTGCAACCGCACTTTCACAGTGGTCACAAGGTGGTCAAGGTGCATTGCAACATACCGTAACAGGCGCTCCAATTACTTGGATGGATGCTTTTGTTGGTAACTTACCTGGTTCAATGGGGAAGTTTCTACCCTTGCAATTTTAATTGGCGGTGCTGTTATTGTATTCACTCGCATTGCAGCTTGGCGCATTATTGCTGGTGTGATGATTGGTATGATTGCAACCTCAACCTTGTTTAACCTAATTGGCTCAGAGACTAACCCTATGTTCTCAATGCCTTGGCATTGGCACTTTGTTTTAGGTGGATTTGCATTGGGTATGGTATTTATGGCGACCGATCCTGTTTCAGCATCTTTTACTAATACTGGTAAATGGTGGTACGGTGCATTAATTGGCGTAATGGCTGTATTAATTCGTACTGTAAACCCAGCCTATCCAGAAGGAATGATGTTAGCGATTTTATTTGCAAACTTATTTGCACCGATTTTCGACTACATCGTTGTTCAAGCAAATATCAAACGTCGGAGAGCAAGAACAAATGGCTAAGTTTAATAAAGACAGCGTAGGCGGCACAATCCTTGTTGTGCTACTACTGAGTTTAGTTTGTTCCATTATTGTTGCTGGTTCCGCAGTAATGTTAAAGCCTGCACAAGAAGAACAAAAATTGCTTGATAAACAAAAAAATATTTTAAATGTAGCTGGTCTTTTACAAGAAAACACGAATGTAAAAGAAACTTATGCAAAATTTATCGAGCCCCGTTTCGTTGATTTAGCAACGGGTGAATACACACAACAAGCAGATGATAGCCAACAAGCAATTCCTGCTGATGCGGATAAAGCACGTATTCGTTCTCGTAGCAAAACAACTGAAGTTTATCTTGTAAAAGATGAACAGGGTCAAACTCAACAAGTTATTTTACCAATTTATGGCACTGGCTTGTGGTCAGTGATGTATGGCTTAGTATCTGTTCAACCAGATGGTAATACTATTAATGGAATCACTTACTATCAACACGGAGAAACACCGGGATTGGGCGGAGAAATTGAAAATCCAAACTGGGCAAGTCTATTTAAAGGTAAAAAATTATTTGATGAGCAACATCAACCTGCCATTCGTATTGTGAAAGGTCAAGCTCCACAAGATGAACATAGCATTGATGGTTTATCTGGTGCAACTTTAACAGGTAATGGTGTTCAAGGTACCTTTAATTATTGGTTCAGCAAAGATGGCTTTGGTCCATATCTTGAAAAACTTCATTCAGGAGCAAACTAATGTCTGGAAAAACAAGTTATAAAGATCTGTTGTTAGCGCCAATTGCTAAAAACAACCCTATTGCATTGCAAATCTTAGGGATTTGTTCTGCATTAGCTGTAACAACAAAATTAGAAACTGCTTTTGTTATGGCGATTGCAGTTACCTTAGTAACTGGATTATCAAACTTATTTGTTTCCCTAATCCGCAATTATATCCCTAACAGCATTCGTATTATTGTACAGCTCGCAATCATCGCTTCGCTTGTTATCGTAGTGGATCAAATTCTAAAAGCCTATGCTTATGGTTTATCTAAACAACTTTCAGTATTCGTTGGTTTGATTATTACTAACTGTATCGTAATGGGGCGTGCTGAAGCATTTGCGATGAAATCCCCTCCAGTTGAAAGTTTTGTAGATGGTATCGGAAATGGCTTAGGTTATGGTTCAATGTTAATTATCGTAGCATTTTTCCGTGAACTTATCGGTTCAGGTAAATTATTTGGTATGACGATTTTCGAAACTATTCAAAATGGTGGCTGGTATCAAGCAAATGGTTTATTCCTACTTGCACCAAGTGCATTCTTTATCATCGGATTTGTGATCTGGGGATTAAGAACTTGGAAACCAGAACAACAGGAGAAATAATCAATGGAACATTATATTAGCCTATTTGTTAAGGCAGTCTTCATTGAAAATATGGCACTTTCTTTCTTCTTAGGAATGTGTACTTTCTTAGCGGTATCTAAAAAGGTATCCACTGCGTTTGGTCTTGGGATTGCGGTAACTTTCGTTCTTGGGATCGCAGTGCCAGTAAACCAATTAATTTATGCAAATGTACTAAAAGAAAATGCTTTAATTGAAGGTGTAGATTTATCATTCTTAAACTTCATCACTTTCATTGGGGTTATTGCTGGTTTAGTGCAAATTCTTGAAATGGTGTTAGATAAATTTATGCCATCTCTTTATAACGCATTAGGGATTTTCTTACCTTTAATCGCAGTAAACTGTGCGATCTTTGGTGGGGTATCTTTCATGGTTCAACGTGATTACAATTTCCCTGAATCTATCGTGTATGGTTTCGGCTCAGGTTTAGGTTGGATGTTAGCGATTGTAGCGCTTGCTGGCTTAACGGAAAAAATGAAATACGCTGATATTCCTGCTGGATTAAAAGGTTTAGGTATTACCTTTATCTCTGTTGGTTTAATGGCACTAGGCTTTATGTCTTTCTCTGGTATTCAATTATAAGGAGTGTAATCAATGAGCGATTCAGTAATTCTTGCACTCGGTATTGCCGCATTCACGGTTATTGTATTAGTGTTAGTGGCAATCATCTTATTTGCGAAATCAAAATTAGTCGATTCTGGTGATATTACTATCGACATCAATGACGATCCTGAAAAAGCGATCACATTACCTGCAGGTGGCAAATTATTAGGGGCTTTAGCAAGTAAAGGTATTTTCGTGTCTTCTGCTTGCGGCGGCGGTGGCTCTTGTGGTCAATGTATTGTTAAAGTGAAAAATGGCGGTGGAGAAATTCTTCCAACCGAACTTTCTCACATTAACAAACGTGAAGCAAAAGAGGGATATCGCTTAGCTTGTCAAGTTAATGTAAAAGGTAATATGGAAGTTGAACTTCCAGAAGAAATCTTCGGCGTGAAAAAATGGGAATGTACTGTTATTTCTAACGATAACAAAGCAACCTTTATCAAAGAACTTAAATTAGCGATCCCTGAAGGCGAGGAAGTGCCTTTCCGTGCAGGTGGTTATATCCAAATCGAAGCTGAGCCACATGTGGTGAACTATAAAGATTTTGATATTCCAGAAGAATACCACGAAGACTGGGATAAATATGATTTATGGCGTTATGTCTCTAAAGTGGACGAGCATATTATCCGTGCTTACTCAATGGCTTCATACCCTGAAGAGAAAGGTATCATTATGCTTAACGTTCGTATTGCGACTCCACCACCACGCCAACCTGATGCACCTCCGGGTCAAATGTCTTCTTACATTTGGTCATTAAAAGCAGGAGATAAAGTCACAATTTCTGGTCCATTTGGTGAATTCTTCGCGAAAGAAACTGATGCAGAAATGGTATTTATCGGTGGTGGTGCGGGTATGGCTCCAATGCGTTCACATATCTTCGACCAATTAAAACGTTTACATTCTAAACGTAAAATGTCGTTTTGGTATGGTGCACGTTCTAAACGTGAAATATTCTATCAAGAAGACTTTGACCAATTACAAGCTGAAAATCCAAACTTTGTATGGCACGTGGCACTTTCAGATGCATTGCCTGAAGATAATTGGACTGGCTATACAGGCTTTATTCACAATGTACTTTATGAAAACTACTTGAAAAATCATGAAGCACCAGAAGACTGTGAATACTATATGTGTGGGCCTCCAGTGATGAATGCAGCTGTAATTAAAATGTTGAAAGATCTTGGTGTTGAAGATGAAAACATTTTATTAGATGACTTTGGTGGCTGATTTTAGTTAATCAATTCATCATAAAAGCTGACCGCACTTTGTGATAAAGTGCGGTCAAAATTTAAGATGTTTTTAAAAATTTTCTATGATTACAGGTAAGTTTTGTTGAGTTTGCCAGTAATTCACAAATTTAGGAAATCCAGATGAAAAAATTAATAAGCGGTATCATAGCGGTAGCAATGGCATTAAGTCTTGCTGCTTGTCAAAAAGAAACAAAAGTTATCTCTTTAAGCGGTAAAACAATGGGGACAACTTATCATGTTAAATACCTTGATGATGGTTCAATAACAGCAACATCTGAAAAGACGCATGAAGAAATTGAAACAATCTTAAAAGATGTGAACGCGAAAATGTCCACTTACAAAAAAGATTCGGAATTGAGCCGCTTCAATCAAAATACCCAAGTGAACACACCGATTGAGATTTCAGCAGATTTTGCCAAAGTATTAGCTGAAGCGATTCGTTTAAATAAAGTGACCGAAGGCGCGTTGGATGTAACTGTTGGTCCAGTTGTGAATTTATGGGGATTTGGCCCTGAAAAACGTCCAGAAAAGCAACCTACACCAGAACAATTAGCTGAACGCCAAGCGTGGGTTGGCATTGATAAAATTACCCTAGATACTAACAAAGAAAAAGCTACATTAAGTAAAGCACTTCCTCAAGTTTACGTAGATTTATCGTCAATTGCTAAAGGCTTTGGCGTTGATCAGGTGGCTGAAAAGTTAGAACAATTAAATGCTCAGAATTACATGGTTGAAATCGGCGGTGAAATTCGTGCGAAAGGAAAAAATATTGAAGGTAAACCTTGGCAGATTGCCATTGAAAAACCAACTACAACAGGCGAAAGAGCGGTTGAAGCTGTCATTGGATTAAACAATATGGGAATGGCAAGTTCTGGTGATTACCGTATTTACTTTGAAGAAAATGGCAAACGCTTTGCGCACGAAATTGATCCGAAAACAGGTTATCCAATTCAGCATCATTTAGCCTCAATTACGGTACTTGCACCAACCTCAATGACTGCAGATGGCTTATCTACAGGGTTATTTGTGCTGGGGGAAGACAAGGCGTTAGAAGTGGCTGAGAAAAATAATCTTGCCGTTTATTTAATCATTAGAACAGATAATGGTTTTGTTACCAAATCATCCTCTGCTTTCAAAAAATTAACAGAAACAAAAGAATAGTTATGCAAACTTTATTTTTTACTTTAATCGCTTTCGTCGCAATTATATTGTTGATGTCTATCGGATTTATTATCAAAAAACAAAGTTTAAAAGGCAGCTGCGGTGGTTTATCTACCCTTGGTATTGCCAAAGCTTGCGATTGTGATAAACCTTGCGACACGCTTCAATCAAAATTAGATGCAGGCGATGAACAAGCGAAAGCTGAATATGAGCAAAAATTTGCGAAAAAAGATGATGACTCACAATTTTATGAAGTGAAATAACTTGCTCAAAAATGACCGCACTTTATGTGCAAAATAAAATTAACGGCAAAATTATTTTGCCGTTTTCTCATTCAATGACCAATGTGCTTCGCCTTAACCGAAGTTACGGGAGAACTATGTTAATTTCAAATACTTATAATCAACACTTTCCTCAATTGACGCAAGAGCAGATTGCGAGCAATGCGACAAAAAAAGTCATTTGTGGTATGTCTGGTGGCGTGGATTCTTCTGTGTCAGCTTTTATTCTTCAACAGCAAGGCTATCAGGTGGAAGGCCTGTTTATGAAAAACTGGGAAGAAGATGATGATACGGATTATTGTACTGCCGCAGCTGATCTTGCAGATGCTCAGGCTGTATGTGATAAGTTGGGGATCAAACTACATAAAATTAATTTTGCTGCAGAATATTGGGATAATGTCTTTGAGCATTTTTTAACCGAATATAAAGCAGGACGCACGCCGAACCCAGATATTCTATGTAATAAAGAAATTAAATTTAAAGCATTTTTAGAATATGCAGCTGAAGATCTCGGTGCAGATTATATTGCAACAGGGCATTATGTACGTAGAGCGGGAAATAATGAGAATGCAAAACTATTACGTGGTTTAGATGCCAGTAAAGATCAAAGTTATTTTCTTTATACTTTAAGCCATAAACAAGTGGGGCAAAGTTTATTCCCCGTTGGTGAAATCGAGAAGCCCATTGTTCGTGCTATTGCTGAAGATCTTGGCTTAATTACGGCGAAGAAAAAAGATTCTACAGGGATTTGTTTTATTGGTGAGCGTAAATTTAAGGATTTCTTAGCTCGTTACTTGCCTGCTCAGCCTGGTGATATTCGTACTGTTGATGGTGAAATTATTGGTCGTCATGATGGATTAATGTATCACACATTGGGACAACGCAAAGGATTAGGCATTGGTGGTCTAAAAAATGCGGGAGATGAAGCTTGGTATGTAGTAGATAAAGATGTAGAAAATAATGAACTTATTGTCGCGCAAGGTCACGATCATCCTCGTTTATTTTCAAAAGGATTGATTGCTAGCCAATTACATTGGGTTGATCGCGAACCAATTCGAGAGTTATTACGTTGCACGGTGAAAACACGTTATCGCCAACAAGATATTCCTTGTGTGATTGAACCAATTGATGATGAAACTATTCGAGTGATTTTTGATGAACCTCAATCAGCAGTAACCCCAGGGCAATCTGCCGTATTTTACCTTGGCGAAGTTTGTTTGGGTGGCGGTATTATCGCAGAAAGAATATAAAACAAAGATGACTAAAAGCGCGTAAAATGCGCTTTTAAACTATTTATTCAAACCAAATGACGCTCGCCATTCGTCCCGTTTGATTGTCCCTGCGATAAGAAAAGAACTTTTCTTTTTCGTTGAATGTACAGTGATTTCCACCATAAATTTGCGTAATACCTAGATTGTTTAATCGCTGAGTTGCAATTTGATAAAGATTACTCAGGTATTTACCTTCTTCGATTGCATCAGGTTGAAAGGCGAGTTTGGCTTTTTCATCTACTGCAACAAACTTTTCTACAACATCAATCCCAACTTGAAAGGCCTTTGGACCTATTGCAGGGCCAAACCACGCGATAATATCTTCAGGTTTAGCTTGAAAATATTTCACTGTTTCTTCTAGTACGCCATAGCATAAACCACGCCAGCCAGCATGTATTGCAGCCACTTCATTGCCAGATGTTGTAGTGAATAGAACTGGCAAACAGTCTGCCGTCATAACAACGCAAACTTGATTGGGAACATTTGTATAAACTGCATCCGCTTCAAGATTTTGTTCTGAATAAGGTAATTGAAGTACTCGAGTGCTGTGTGTTTGCGTTAAAAATATAGGTTTTTGTGGCAAGCCAAATTTTTCGACTAATAAAGTGCGGTTAGTTTTTACCGCACTTTTATCATCACCGACATGATCGCCTAAGTTGAAACTCAAATAAGGCGCTAAGCTCACGCCCCCTTCACGAGTAGTGGTAAAGGCATGAATATTCTTTGGAACATTCCAATTGGGGTTAATTGCTTGCATATTAATAATCTAACTCATCTTTATGTTCGAGATAGTCGGCTTTGAGGGCATTAAGCAATTCAACAAAGTCATCTGGTAATGGTGCATACCATTCCATCATCTCCCCTGTGATTGGATGAGCTAAGCGTAACATGACCGCATGTAAAGCTTGGCGTTTGAAATTACGCAATACTTCCATAAAGTCTTCACTCGCATTTTTGGGTGGACGAGGGCGTCCGCCATAGGTTTGATCGCCTAGCAGTGGATGGGCAATATGTGCCATATGAACGCGGATTTGATGCGTACGCCCCGTTTCTAAACGTAAACGTAAACGGGTGTAGTTACGGTAATTTTCCATAATACGATAATGGGTGACAGCTGGTTTTCCCATTGGATGAACAGCCATTAAAGTACGTTTGGTTGCATGACGAGCCATAGGTTGATCTACTGTGCCACCTTTAGTCATAATGCCTGAAGCGACTGCTTCATATTCGCGCGTAATTTTACGTTTTTGTAGATCACGTACTAACTTAGTTTGAGCAGGAATGGTTTTAGCAACAACCATTAGACCAGTCGTATCTTTATCTAATCGATGCACAATTCCTGCTCTCGGTACTTCTACAATCGGCGGATAATGATAGAGTAACGCATTGAGTACAGTTCCATTTGGATTGCCAGCACCAGGGTGTACCACAAGATCTTTTGGTTTGTTAATCACAATAATATCATCATCTTCATACACGATATTCAATGGAATATTTTCTGCTTCAAAACGTGTTTCATCTTCCACTTCAACAATAATCTCTATTCTCTCTCCTCCAAGCACTTTCTCACGCGGAATATTAGTAATGCGGTCGTTAAGTTTTACGAGATCGGCTTCAATCCATGTTTTTAATCGGGAACGAGAATATTCAGGGAACAACTCTGCAAGTGTTTGGTCTAAACGCTGTCCCATTTGTTCTGGCTGCACTTCAGCCGAAAGGGTAATTTGTGGCATAAATAGCTCTCAAAAATTTTAAAAGTTGGCTTATTGATTAATGTTCTATACAATAGCGGACAATTGTATCTTATTTATTGGTTTTCGTAAAAATTAAGGAAAAAACAATGCATAAAATAAAATCTTTGGCATTGCTTGCCGTGGCAGCATTGGTTATTGGATGTTCAAGTGGTTCAAAAGATGTTGAACAAGCATCGGTAAATGAATTATACACAAAAGGTACAACATCATTACAAGAAGGTAGTTACTCTGAAGCTATTCGCTATTTAAAAGCGACGACTGAGCGTTTTCCAGGTAGCGTTTATCAAGAACAAGCAATGTTAGATTTAATTTATGCAAATTATAAAACACAAGATTATACGCAAGTATTATTGATGGTAGATAGCTTTTTACATCAATTTCCACAAAGCCCAAATCAAGCCTATGCGGTATATATGGCTGGCTTAACTAATGCAGCAACAGGGGATAATTTCATTCAAGATTTTTTTGGAATTGACCGTGCTACACGTGAAACAACCTCCATGCGTACCGCTTTTTCTAATTTCCAAAACTTAGTTCGTGTATTCCCTAATAGCCCTTACTCACAAGATGCTTTAGCTCGTATGGCTTATATTAAAGATGCACTGGCTCGTCACGAATTAGAGATTGCAAAATTCTATGTAAAACGTAAAGCGTGGGTAGCAGTTGCAAATCGTGTGGTAGGAATGTTAAAACAATATCCTGATACTAAAGCAACTTATGAAGGATTATTTCTGATGCAGGAAGCTTATGAAAAAATGGGTTTAACCGCATTAGCAAATGATACTCAAAAAATTATTGATGCGAATAAAGATAAAACTTTTGCACCAATTGAAAAACCAAACGAGCCAGACTTAAAAGTGCCAGCAGTAAAATAGCAATAACTGCAGAAAAATCGAATACTCTCTGCACCCTAAAAGTTGAATAAAATTTAAACTAATTAAGGTGCAGATTTTTTTATTTTTTATCAACTGAAAATGCTTTACCATAATTTGCACAAATAATCTGAGCAGCATTATAAAGCGTTGTATCAGGTGTTAAACTTAACGTATGTTTCTTTTGCTTTTTAGGTGCTGCCCGCAAACCCTGTCCCCAAAATTCATCATAGAAATCAGTTCGTATTTGAGTTAAATGATAATTTGCACAATTCAAAATCTTATACTGACGAACAGAACGTGCATAACGTTTAGGCTCAGGATAAACATACAATCCCTTATCTAAATTCACCACTGCATCAAAATGTACAATTTGTGGCTCTTGGTTATCCACCCAGATCGATTCACTATCGATGTAATAATTCACATTCTTTACCAAACGTACATATCCGCTTCGTACATCAGTCGGCGGTGCCAGCTTCACATCATTTTGTTCAGCCTTTTGAGTTTGAGCAGAACAAGCGGTAAGTAACCCAAGTGATAATGTTAAAATAATTTTTTTCATTATTTACTCCTTATGTTAGCTGACATTTATTCTAGAATTTTACAGTGTGTCCATAACCTTCTAGAATTGTTTTAATATGTTCTAAGGATTCTTTAGTTGGCGGTAATACATCTTCAAGCTCATAATCTAACCCAAGGGTTTTCCATTTATGTGCACCTAATCGATGATAAGGAAGAAGTTCAACTTTTTCAATATTGGTCATACCTTCAATAAACTGACCTAATAAATGCACATCGTGATCGCTATCAGTATAACCAGGAACCACAACATAACGAATCCAAGTATGTTGATTACGTTTTTGCAAATATTTTGCAAATTCAAGGGTACGTTTATTTGGTACCCCAATAAGATTTTGATGAACTTGATCATTAAGTTCTTTTAAATCAAGTAAAACAAGATCGGTTACATCTAATAATTCATCAATAATATGATCATAATGACGTACAAAACCATTTGTATCTAAGCAAGTATTAATCCCTTCCTCTTTACAAGCACGGAACCAATCACGCACAAACTCTGCTTGTAACACAGCCTCACCGCCAGATGCCGTAACACCACCGCCAGTAGCATTCATAAAATGGCGATAAGTCACGACTTCTTGCATTAAATCTTCAACACTGATTTCTTTACCACCTTCAAGATCCCAAGTATCACGATTGTGGCAATATTTGCAGCGCATCAAGCAGCCTTGCATAAATAAAATAAAACGAATACCCGGCCCATCTACAGTGCCACAGGATTCAAAAGAGTGAATTCGTCCAAGAACTGACATACATAAATTTCCTACAATTAGATATAGCTAAATTTTACCAAATATTTAGTCTATAAAAAATGAGCCTGATTTAAATCAGGCTCATACATATTATGTTCCCGCCAAAGTGCGGTCAAAAATAAACATGTTTTTACATTGACTCTGTGAAAGTTCTAGTAATTACGTCTTGTTGTTGCTCTTTAGTTAAAGAGTTAAAACGTACTGCGTAACCTGATACACGGATAGTCAATTGTGGATATTTATCCGGATTTTCCATTGCATCTAACAACATTTCACGGTTTAACACGTTCACATTTAAGTGTTGGCCACCTTCAACCGTTGCTTCGTGGTGGAAGTAACCATCCATTAAGCCAGCAAGGTTGCGACGTTGTGCTTCGGCATCTTTACCTAAGGCATTTGGTACGATTGAGAAGGTATAAGAAATACCATCTTTCGCGTAAGCAAATGGAAGTTTAGCTACAGAAGTTAATGATGCTACCGCACCTTTTTGGTCACGACCGTGCATTGGGTTCGCACCTGGTCCGAATGGTGCACCAGCACGACGACCATCAGGGGTATTACCAGTTTTCTTACCATAAACTACGTTAGAAGTAATGGTTAATACAGATTGTGTAGGCACTGCATTGCGGTAAGTTTTAAGTTTTTGAATTTTCTTCATGAAACGTTCAACTAAGTCACAAGCGATGTCATCAACACGGTTATCATTGTTACCATATTGTGGATATTCACCTTCGATTTCAAAGTCGATTGCTACGTTAGTTGCAACAACATTGCCATCTTTATCTTTGATGTCGCCACGAACTGGTTTAACTTTCGCATATTTGATTGCTGAAAGTGAGTCAGCCGCAACAGAAAGACCTGCGATACCACAAGCCATGGTACGGTATACATCACGATCGTGTAATGCCATTAATGCTGCTTCGTATGAATATTTATCGTGCATATAGTGGATTACGTTTAAGGCAGTCACATATTGTTTTGCCAACCAATCCATGAAACTATCCATACGAGTCATTACTGTATCAAAATCTAATACTTCATCAGTAATTGGTGCAGTTTTCGGGCCTACTTGCATACCTAATTTTTCATCAATACCGCCGTTGATTGCGTATAACAATGTTTTCGCTAAGTTTGCACGTGCACCGAAGAATTGCATTTGTTTACCCACAATCATTGGTGATACACAACATGCGATTGCGTAGTCATCGTTGTTGAAGTCTGGACGCATTAAATCATCGTTTTCGTATTGAACTGATGAGGTATCAATCGATACTTTTGCACAGAAACGTTTGAAGTTTTCAGGTAATTGTTCAGACCAAAGAATGGTTAAGTTTGGTTCTGGAGAAGTACCCATGTTGTAAAGAGTGTGTAAAATACGGAATGTATTTTTGGTTACTAATGTACGACCATCTAAACCCATACCTGCGATGGTTTCAGTTGCCCACATTGGGTCACCAGAGAATAATTGATCGTATTCAGGTGTACGTAAGAAACGAACCATACGAAGTTTCATAACTAAGTGGTCAACTAATTCTTGCGCTTCAGTTTCAGTAATTTTTCCTGCTTTTAAATCACGTTCGATGTACACGTCAATAAAGGTTGCGGTACGACCGAATGACATTGCAGCACCATTTTGTGATTTTATTGCAGCAAGATAAGCAAAGTACATCCATTGAATGGCTTCTTGAGCATTAGTTGCTGGGTTAGAAATATCATAACCATAGCTTTCTGCCATTTGTTTTAATTGACCTAATGCACGGTGTTGTTCTGCGATTTCTTCACGTAAACGAATTGTTGCTTCAAGATTTACGCCATCTTCTAAATCTTTTTGTAAAGAAGAGAATTGTGCGTATTTATCTTTCATTAAGAAATCTACACCATAAAGTGCTACACGACGGTAGTCACCGATGATACGACCACGACCATAAGCATCTGGAAGACCAGTTAATACCCCAGATTTACGGCAACGTAAAATATCTGGCGTATAAACATCGAATACACCTTGGTTATGTGTTTTACGGTATTCAGTGAAGATTTTTTTCACTTTTGGATCAAGTTCACGACCATAAACTTTACAAGAACCTTCCACCATTTTGATACCACCGAATGGCATAATGGCACGTTTTAAAGGTTCATCAGTTTGAAGACCAACGATTTTTTCTAAATCTTTGTTAATGTAACCAGGTGCGTGAGAGATAATGGTAGATGGTGTATGTTCATCAAAATCTAATGGCGCGTGAGTACGGTTTTCAATTTTAATACCTTCCATCACAGATTCCCAAAGCTTGGTTGTTGCTTCGGTTGGACCTGCTAAGAAAGAGTCATCGCCTTCATAAGGGGTATAGTTTTTTTGGATAAAGTCACGTACATTGACATTTTCTTGCCAATCGCCACCAGCAAAACCAGCCCACGCCAATTTTTGCATTTCATTAAGTTCTGACATAGTCATTTCCTTTGTTAATTAATAAATAAATCTTTAATGTGTTTTGGTTAAATAACGTTGGAATACACCAATACAAATTGCCCCGCCGACAATATTTCCCAACGTTACAGGGATTAAATTCTTCACGATGAAATGGTACAAATCTAAATCTGCGTATTTCATCGGATCAACACCGATTTGTTGCCAAAATTCAGGTGTACTAAAATGTGCGGTAATAATTCCCATCGGAATCATAAACATATTAGCCACACAGTGTTCAAATCCTGACGCGACAAACAAACCAATCGGCATAATCATAATAAATGCTTTGTCTGTAACAGTCTTACCAGAATAAGACATCCAAACCGCCACACACACCATAATGTTACATAAAATACCTAGGTTAAAAGCTTCAAACCAAGTGTGATGAATTTTATGTTGGGCGGTTGCAAGAATTGTTAAACCCCATTGACCATTTGCTGCCATTGTTTGTCCACTAAACCAAATAACAGCCGCAATAAATAAACCACCGACGAAGTTGCCTAAATACACCACGATCCAATTTCAAATCATTTGTGTCGTGGTGATTCTACCGCCTACACGGGCGACTAAAGTTAAAGTAGAAGAAGTGAATAATTCAGATCCTAAAATCACCACCATAATTACGCCCAAGGAGAAGACTAATCCACCTACTAACTTGGTTAATCCCCAAGGTGCGCCTGCACTAGCAGTTTGTGTTGTCGTGTAAAATACAAAGGCTAAGGCAATACAAGCACCGGCACTAATACCGGACATAAACGATAAAAATGGACGTTTATTTGCTTTATAAGTTGCTGTATTTTCTGCATAATCCGTTGCTTCAACAGGTGTGAGCGCAACAGAAGATAGTTTTTGATTTTCTGATGCCATAATCAAACTCCAACTATTGACATTGAAAAAGTTGATGAAAATTTAATACTTTTAACAAGTTTACGACTACAAATACTTCTATAATTGGTGCTATTTTACTCTCCTCCCCTTTCATTGCAAAGAAAAGCAAAAATTATTTCAACAAACTTTGATATTTTGCAAGGTTTGTTTAATTAAAGACAAAATTCCCATATTAATATTCGCTCAATTTCATACATTCAGAGTAAGTAAAGCACTTAATTTGAAACTTGTTTTATTCGCGTAATACCGTGAATTCCCCCAGATAATCATCCACTTTTCCAAAACCTTGATTATTCACAACAGGCAAATTCAGAATTTTTTTAAACGAACCAGATTAAGTGTATAGACTTGCTATTTTGAGTAATTAATAGCATTATTTTGATCTTTTTGAAGAAAAAGGCGATCTTTGTCATAAAATAATGATTTAAGTGCGGTTAAAATTTTGGTTAATTTTAAGTGCACTTCTTTATAAAGGAGCAGATTATGTATTATGGTTTAGATATTGGTGGCACGAAAATAGAGCTTGCCGTATTCAATGAAAAATTAGAAAAATTATATTCTGAACGGGTGCCAACACCTAAAACCGACTATGAAGAATGGCTTAACACGATTGTGGATTTAGTGAATCGTGCTGATGAAAAGTTTGGTGAAGTGGGCACCGTAGGTTTGGGCGTACCTGGTTTTGTTAATCAACAAACTGGATTAGCCGAAATTACCAATATTCGTGTGGCAGATAATAAACCAATTTTATACGATTTGTCTGCACGTTTAGGCCGTGAAGTGCGGGCAGAAAATGACGCAAATTGTTTCGCGTTATCTGAAGCATGGGATGCTGAAAATCAGCAATATCCGACTGTACTTGGTTTAATTCTTGGAACTGGTTTTGGTGGTGGCTTTGTCTTAAATGGTAAAGTTCATTCAGGTCAAGTGGGAATGGCGGGAGAGCTTGGTCATTTACAACTAAATTATCATGCTTTGAAATTATTGGGATGGGATAAAGCCCCAATTTATCAATGCGGTTGTGGCAACAAGGCTTGTTTGGATAATTATTTGTCTGGTCGCGGTTTTGAAATGCTTTATCAAGATTTGAAAGGCGAAACATTATCCGCTCGTGAAATTATTGATTTGTTCTATCAAGGCAATGAAAGTGCGGTAGATTTTGTGAACCTTTTTGTTGAGTTGGCGGCGATTTCTATTGGCAATATCATTACGGCATTTGATCCGCATATGATTGTGCTAGGCGGTGGATTATCTAATTTTGATTACCTTTATGAGGCTTTACCAAAAGCATTACCGCCTCACTTGATGCGGACAGCAAAAGTTCCACCAATTAAAAAAGCGAAACACGGCGATTCTGGTGGTGTGCGTGGTGCGGCAGCATTGTTTTTAACCAAATAATTCAACAAACTAGTGGGGCGTATTCAAATAATATGCCCTTTTTTTTGAAAAATATTTAGAATATTCTAAATTTATTAGATTTTTTCTTTTTTGTTTTTCTTTTCTTTAGAGAAATTATTAAAAAATCTCGCCTTTTCATTGAAAAACCATACAATCAAATTATTTATCGCTTGAGGGATGATTATGGACTTTGAATTTTCAAAAATGTTAGAAGAAGTGCTAACTTGGATAGTCGCACACCTTGATGGACCTTTATGGGATGCCACAATTGTTATTTTGCTTGGGACTGGTCTATTTTTTACCATTACAACAGGATTTGTGCAGTTCCGTTTATTCCCAGCAAGCCTTCGTGAAATGTGGTTTGGTCGTGCGGTGGAGGGGAGTTCATTAACACCTTTCCAAGCGTTTACGACAGGTCTTGCGAGCCGCGTTGGTGTGGGTAACATTGGTGGGGTTGCAACGGCAATCGCCTTGGGAGGCGAAGGCGCAGTGTTTTGGATGTGGGTAACGGCATTTATTGGTATGTCGAGTGCTTTCGCTGAATCTACCCTTGCTCAATTATTTAAAATTCAAGATAAAGATGGATCATTCCGTGGTGGCCCTGCTTATTATATTGTGCAAGGTTTAAAATCACGTTGTATGGCAGTGGCTTTTGCACTTGCATTAATTTTTACATTTGGTTTTGCCTTTAATTCTGTGCAGGCAAACTCTATTGTTGAAGCAACGAGTAATGCGTGGAATTGGAAAGGGGAATATGTCGGTATTTCATTAGTAATTTTTACCGCACTTATTATTTTCGGTGGCGTTAAGCGCATTGCGGTTATTTCGAGCAACCTTGTACCAATGATGGCACTTTTCTATTTGATTATGGCGGTAATTATTCTTGGCATGCATATTGATATGATCCCTTCCGTGATTCATCGTATTGTTCAAAGTGCATTTAGTTTTGATGCTGCCGCTGGCGGAATGTTTGGTGCGCTGGTATCGAAAGCAATGATGATGGGGATTAAACGTGGTTTATTCTCAAACGAAGCGGGGATGGGATCTGCGCCTAATTCGGCTGCAGCAGCTCACGTTAAGCATCCAGTTAGCCAAGGTTTAGTGCAAATGCTCGGTGTGTTTGTTGATACAATGATCGTTTGTACTTGTACTGCCGTTATTATTTTGCTTTCGAATAATTATGGTAGCGAAACACTCAAAAGTATCTCACTTACGCAAAATGCTTTGCAATACCACATAGGTGAATTTGGGGTGCATTTCCTGGCGTTTATCTTATTGTTATTCGCTTATTCTTCTATTATTGGTAACTATGCTTATGCGGAAAGCAATATCCGTTTTATAAAAAATAAACCTTGGTTTGTATTTTTGTTCCGTTTAATGGTGCTATTTTTCGTGTATTTCGGTGCGGTTCGCTCTGGTAATGTGGTGTGGAATTTCGCAGATACGGTGATGGCAGTCATGGCAATCATTAACTTGATCGCAATTTTGATGTTGTCGCCAATCGTATGGAAATTAATGAAGGATTATCAACGCCAGCTTAAAGAAGGAAAAACGCCAGAGTTTAAAATTGATGAATACCCTGAATTACGTAAGAAAATATTTGATTCCCGCATTTGGAAATAAAGATAAAATGGCTAGAAAGAGATTATCTACCTTTCCAAAGAGTTAGATTATTATTTAAAGAAATTTTTTGATATTGTTTCAGGCTTGGTTCTTCTAGTTCAGACTGAATAAACTATTGCCGGCACTTTTTACCGCCCTCGTGCCGGCTATTCCAAACTGCTTTGAAAACTGACCGCTCTTTAGCTTACTTCAAAAATGCCGCATGATAGGCAATATGCTCGCCAATAAAACTGGCGATGAAGTAATAGCTGTGATCATAGCCTTTATGGAAGCGCACATCGACTGGCTGACTTGCTACTCGACAGGTTTCGATAAAATCTTCGGTACGCAATTGTGTAGGCAAAAACTCATCTTCCAAGCCCTGCTCAATGCGCATACCTTGCACTTTATAGCCTTGTTGAATGAGCGAGCTGGCATCATATTGCTGCCATTTTTCACGATCTTCCCCTAAATAGGTAGAAAAGGCTTTTTCTCCCCAAGGCACAAGGCTTGGCGACAAAATGGGCGAAAAGGCAGAAACACTTTGATAACGTTCCCGATTTCGCAGTGCCAATACCAATGCACCGTGTCCGCCCATTGAATGTCCCATAATGGAACGTTTGCCGTTGGTAGAGAAATTTGCTTCAATCAAATCAGGCAATTCATTCAAGATATAATCATACATTTGATAATTCATCGCCCAAGGCTGCTCGGTCGCATTAAGATAAAAGCCCGCTCCCTGCCCTAAATCGTAAGCCGCATCGTTCGGCACTTGCTCTCCACGAGGGCTAGTATCAGGCGCAACCACAATCACTTGATGTTCTGCCGCATAACGCTGGAAGCCTGATTTGGTAATGAAATTTTGTTCAGTACAAGTTAAGCCAGAAAGCCAATAAATCACGCCAAGCGGTCGATTTTCTGGATTATTTGGCAAATAGACGGCAAATTTCATTTCACATTGAAGTGTTTGGGCATTATGTGCCCAAACTTGCTGTGAACCGCCAAAAATTTGATGTTGTTCAATTAGTTTCATAGCGTACCTTAGTAGTGAATAACAGTACGGATTGATTTACCTTCGTGCATTAATTCAAAGGCTTCATTAATTTGATCAAGTGGCATTGTGTGAGTCACAAACGGTTCTAACTGGATGTCGCCTTTCATTGAATCTTCCACCATTTGCGGAAGTTCAGAGCGACCTTTCACGCCACCAAATGCCGAACCTTTCCAAACACGGCCTGTTACCAATTGGAACGGACGCGTTGAAATTTCTTGTCCTGCACCCGCTACGCCGATGATAATGGATTGTCCCCAGCCACGGTGAGCACTTTCTAATGCTTGACGCATTACGTTTACATTACCGATACATTCAAAGGTATGGTCAATGCCCCATTTATTAATATCTAACAACACATCTTTGATCGGCTTATCGTAATCATTAGGGTTTAAACAATCCGTTGCACCAAACTGTTTTGCCAACTCAAATTTTGCAGGATTGGTATCAATGGCGATAATACGGCCAGCTTTGGCTTGACGCGCACCTTGCACTACCGCTAAACCAATCGCACCCAAGCCAAACACGGCAACAGAGTCGCCTTCTTGTACTTTTGCTGTATTATGTACCGCACCAATACCTGTAGTAACGCCGCAGCCGAGCAAACACACTTGTTCGTGGTTCGCTTCAGGGTTGATTTTCGCCAGTGAAACTTCCGCAACAACTGAGTACTCACTGAAAGTCGAACAGCCCATATAGTGATAGATCGGCTGACCTTGATAAGAAAAACGTGTCGTGCAATCAGGCATTAAGCCTTTACCTTGCGTGTCACGCACTGAGACGCATAAGTTGGTTTTACCCGAGCGGCAAAACTCACATTCGCCACATTCAGCAGTATAAAGAGGAATGACGTGATCGCCCGGTTTTACGCTTAACACACCTTCGCCAACCGCAACAACCACACCCGCACCTTCGTGTCCTAGCACCACAGGGAATACCCCTTCAGGATCGCTTCCTGATAACGTAAACGCATCAGTATGGCAAACGCCCGTGTGCGTGTTACGAATTAACACTTCGCCTTTGCGAGGCATTTCTACGTCGATTTCCACAATTTGTAAGGGTTGATTTGGAGCGAATGCCACCGCCGCACGAGATTTGATGGTTGAATTGATTTGTTTAATTTCCATTGTTTTTCCTCTTAATTCATTGACAAATTTGCCTTGCCTAAGCAAGATAGTATCAGTTTACACTTTAGAGCTCACTCTAAAGCAAGTGTTTTTTTACCATTTTTGTTTAAAGGGAATAAAAAGTGACTTACACCACCGCTAAAGCTGCTGAAAAAATAGGCATTTCCGCCTACACCTTACGCTTTTATGACAAAGAAGGCTTGTTACCTAATGTCGGACGTGATGAATACGGTAATCGCCGTTTTACCGACAAGGATTTGCAATGGTTGAGTTTATTACAATGCTTGAAAAATACAGGAATGAGCTTAAAAGACATCAAACGCTTTGCGGAATGTACCATCATTGGCGACGATACTATTGAAGAACGCCTTTCCTTATTTGAAAATCAAACAAAAAATGTAAAGTGTCAAATTGCCGAATTAAAACGTTATTTAGATTTGCTTGAATACAAATTAGCGTTTTACCAAAAAGCGAAAGCACTAGGCTCGGTAAAAGCTGTGAATTTACCGCAAATTCCTGAAACGAGCTAAAAGGATAAAAGTGCTCACATCACAGAATTAGAAGAAAAATACAATTTTTAGAGATAGATAAATTTTAACTTTTTTATTACATAAATAAGTTAAAAATCAGGTTTTGTGATCAAGATCAGGATAACATAAAAATAATCTCCGATAGCTATTGTTCTAAATGGCTAAAAAGAGTATATTCCGAGCCAAATTTTTTCTTTTTTACAGAACGGAGTTTATTATGTTTGGTTTATCCCCCGCTCAACTGATTATTTTATTAGTCGTTATTTTATTGATTTTTGGCACGAAAAAATTAAGAAATGCTGGCTCAGATCTTGGCGCAGCAGTGAAAGGTTTCAAAAAGGCGATGAAAGAAGATGAAAAAGTAAAAGATGCGGAATTTAAGTCTATAGATAATGAAACAGCGTCTGCAAAAAAAGAAAATATAAAAGAGAAAGAACAGGCTTAATCCGTGTTTGATATTGGTTTTTCAGAACTTATTTTACTAATGGTTTTGGGATTGGTTGTATTAGGCCCGAAACGTTTGCCTATAGCAATTCGCACTGTAATGGATTGGGTAAAAACAATTCGTGGTTTAGCTGCTAACGTTCAAAATGAGTTGAAACAAGAGCTAAAATTGCAAGAATTACAAGATAGTATTAAAAAAGCGGAATCCCTTAACTTGCAAGCCCTTTCACCAGAATTGAGTAAAACGGTGGAAGAATTAAAAGCTCAAGCAGATAAGATGAAAGCGGAGCTAGAAGATAAAGCAGCTCAAGCTGGTACAACGGTGGAAGATCAAATCAAAGAAATCAAAAGTGCGGCTGAAAATGCAGAAAAACCTCAAAATGCAATCTCAGTTGAGGAGGCTGCAGAAACTTTAGAAGCAGAAAAAACACCTACAGATTTGACCGCACTTGAAACTCACGAGAAAGTAGAACTGAACACACATTTATCTAGCTATTATCCTCCTGATGATATTGAAATCGCTCCAGCGTCAAAATCTCAATCTTCAAAAACTAAATCATAGCGAGTTTTTATGAGTAATGTGGATGAATCTCAACCTTTAATTACGCACCTTGTTGAACTAAGAAACCGTTTATTACGCTGTGTGATTTGTGTAGTGTTGGTTTTTGTTGCTTTGGTGTATTTTTCCAATGATATTTATCATTTTGTTGCTGCACCTTTAACGGCTGTTATGCCAAAAGGCGCAACAATGATTGCAACCAATATTCAAACGCCTTTCTTTACGCCAATTAAATTAACTGCGATTGTTGCAATTTTTATTTCTGTCCCTTATTTGCTTTATCAAATTTGGGCTTTTATTGCACCTGCTTTATATCAGCACGAAAAACGGATGATTTATCCGTTGTTATTTTCCAGTACGATTTTATTTTATTGCGGTGTTGCTTTTGCTTACTATGTCGTCTTTCCTCTTGTATTCAGCTTCTTTACACAAACAGCCCCAGAAGGCGTTACCATCGCAACAGATATTAGTAGTTATTTAGATTTTGCTTTAGCGTTATTTTTAGCTTTTGGCGTTTGTTTTGAAGTGCCAATTGCGATTATTCTACTTTGCTGGACTGGTATTACCACTGTAAAGGCTCTTTCCGAAAAACGCCCTTATATTATTGTTGCAGCATTTTTTATTGGAATGCTTTTAACGCCTCCTGATGTTTTTTCACAAACTTTGCTTGCCATACCGATGTGCTTGCTGTTTGAGCTCGGTCTATTGGTCGCTCGATTTTATCAACCAAAAGACGACGAAAGTGCTGTTAAAAATAATGATGAATCAGAAAAAACACAATGATGAACTTAATTGTTAATAGTATGGGAGCTTTGCCCCCGTTTTTATTATATTGATATAACCCTAATTTTGTTTTTTCATAAAACATATTTTCGTAGTGATTTACTAGAAATATGATTTGTAGTCTGCTCTATATTTTTATTGAAAATATCATTACCTGATGGTTTTCTGTCGTTTTTTATTTTTTATCTAATAAATACGATATTTTTTAGATAATTTCTTTACTTTTTCCTTTTCTTTAAATTTCCTTTATAAAATGGTTGCAAGATTAAATTAGCCATTGCATATTGTCTATGCGCCTCACGAGGCGAATACAATAAAAATACAATACACACAACATCAACAAAGAGGGAAATTCATTATGTCAAAAGTTGCTTCCTTAGACGCATTTTTAACAAAAGTTGCTCAACGCGATGGTTATCAACCTGAATTTTTACAAGCGGTTCGCGAGGTATTCACATCAATTTGGCCTTTTTTAGAAGCCAATCCTAAATATCGTTCAGAAGCATTATTAGAACGTTTAGTTGAGCCTGAACGTGCATTTCAATTCCGTGTGGCGTGGACTGACGATAAAGGACAAGTGCAAGTAAACAGAGCATTTCGTGTACAATTTAATAGTGCCATAGGCCCATTTAAAGGGGGAATGCGTTTCCATCCATCAGTAAATTTATCTATCTTAAAATTCTTAGGTTTTGAGCAAATCTTTAAAAATGCTTTAACAACATTGCCTATGGGCGGGGCAAAAGGCGGTTCAGATTTTGATCCTAAAGGCAAATCTGATGCTGAAGTTATGCGTTTTTGCCAAGCATTAATGGCTGAACTTTATCGTCACGTAGGAGCTGATACAGATGTTCCCGCAGGCGATATAGGTGTTGGTGGGCGCGAAGTTGGCTATTTAGCTGGCTATATGAAAAAATTATCAAACCAATCAGCCTGTGTTTTCACTGGTCGCGGTCTTTCTTTCGGTGGTAGTTTAATTCGTCCGGAAGCAACGGGATATGGATTAGTTTATTTTGCTCAAGCAATGCTTGCTGAAAAAGGCGATAGTTTTGCAGGTAAAGTAGTTTCAGTTTCTGGTTCTGGTAATGTAGCACAATATGCTATTGAAAAAGCATTATCTCTTGGTGCAAAAGTAGTAACTTGTTCTGATTCATCAGGTTATGTTTATGATCCAAATGGATTTACTACTGAAAAATTAGCCGCACTTTTCGATATTAAAAATACAAAACGTGGGCGTGTGAAAGATTATGCAGAACAGTTTGGTTTGCAATATTTTGAAGGTAAACGCCCTTGGGAAGTGCAAGTTGATATTGCACTTCCTTGTGCAACTCAAAATGAATTAGAACTTTCTGATGCACAACGTTTAATTAAAAATGGTGTGAAATTAGTGGCTGAAGGTGCGAATATGCCAACAACAATTGAAGCAACAGAAGCATTACTAGCTGCAGATGTATTATTTGGCCCGGGTAAAGCTGCCAACGCTGGTGGTGTTGCTACTTCTGGTTTAGAAATGGCACAAAGTTCACAACGTTTATATTGGACAGCGGAAGAAGTGGACGCTCAATTACATCGCATTATGTTAGATATTCACGCAAACTGTAAAAAATACGGCACAATTGAAGGTCAAGAAAACATTAACTATGTTGTTGGGGCAAATGTAGCAGGCTTTGTTAAGGTGGCTGATGCAATGTTAGCCCAAGGCGTTTATTAACAAATAAAAAAGTTAAACTAAATAACCGCACTGTAATAAAGTGCGGTTATTTTTTAGGATGAAATTTGAATATAAGAAAGGCGACATTTTGTCGCCTTAGATATTATTTATTTTGAATTGTTTTCGTCACAATGATTAATATCACTGCATTTGCCGTAAAGATACACGTTATGCGTTTTTAATTTTATGCCGTATTTTTCACTGATTTCACGCTGACGTTGTTCAATAATATTATCCGTAAATTCAAATACTTTACCGCAATCTTCACAAATAATATGATCGTGATGTTCCGTTGGAGCAAGCTCAAAAACGGATTTATTTCCCTCAAAATTATGACGGATTACAATATGCGCTTCATCAAATTGATTAAGCACACGATAAACTGTGGCTAATCCAATTTCACAACCTTGTTCCAGCAAAATTTTATAAACATCTTCTGCAGAAAAATGTTCATTTTTATGATTTTGCATTAAAGCGAGAATAGTTAAGCGAGGCTCTGTAATTTTTAATCCCACTTTTTTGAGTAATTTAATATTTTCTTCAGACATAATTTTTCTTCCTATTATGCACAACATACTAAGCCAATTCAGCTAAGCACATTTCATCATAAATTTGTTTACACCATTTTTCTACACGCTCTGCGGTAAGCTCTGGTTGGCGATCTTCATCAATACATAATCCGATGAAAGTGCCATCTTCCAATAAGGCTTTCGAAGCTTCAAAATTATAGCCTTCTGTTGGCCAATTTCCTACCACAATTGCACCGTGTGGCTCTATAATATCGCGCACAGTTCCGATAGCATCACAGAAATAATCTGCATAATCTTCTTGATCGCCACAACCGAAAATACCTACAAGTTTATCTGTAAAATCAATTTCTTCGAGTGTTGGGAAAAAGTCATCCCAGTCTGCTTGTGCTTCGCCGTAATACCAAGTTGGGATACCGAAAAGCAAGAAATCGTATGCTTCAATATCTTCTTTGCTACTTTTGGCAATATCACGAATATCAATTAAATCACTACCTAATTGTTTTTGGATTTGTTTTGCGATGTTTTCAGTATTTCCAGTATCACTACCATAAAAAAGACCAACTATTGCCATTTTTATTTCCTTTTTTATATTAAATTTAATCTATTGATTATAAGGCTTATCCAAATTTGGCGAACTATATCATAAAAGCATTCTCACTTAAACTACTTAATTCTTATTTAGAAATCGTTTAATTGCACGAATAACAAAATCAGGTTTTTCGGCGTGAACCCAGTGTCCACTGCCATTAATCGTAAAGGCAGTTGCATTAGGAAATTGTTCTAGAATTTTTTCGCTATTTTCTATTTTTATATAAGAGGAATTTCCACCCTTAATAAAAAGAGTTGGCGTAAATACACGTACTTTTTCCCAATCCATAATATTGGCATAATTGTTAAAAAGCGCGGTAAGATTAAAACGAAAACAATCAGCTGAATTAACATCAAAAGATTTCAACATAAATTGTACAACGTCTTCATCATTAATTTCTTGTTTTAAAATCGGTTTGGCTTGCTGACGATTTTCAGGCTTTGCATTTTTTACCGCAAATAGGCCATTAAAAACATCTTTATGACCAAATCCCTCATAAGGCATAGGCGACATATCAATTACGATTAATTTTTCGACTAATTCTGGGCAAAGTGCGGTGATTTTCATGGCGGTTTTTCCCCCCATAGAATGACCAATTAATATCACTTTGGATAAATTTAAGTGGCGGATTACTGCGATAACATCTTCAGCCATCAGTTGATAATTCATTTTTTCCGAATGAAAACTATGGCCGTGATTGCGTAAATCAATACGTAAAATACTGTAATGTTCACTAAAAGCTCTCGCGATAACGCCGAGATTATCCATATCGCCGAATAAACCGTGAATAAAAATTAAAATAGGTGTATTAATCGTTTGTTTTACTTGATGAAATTGATAATTGAGTAATGATTTTGCCATAATTTTTACGTGAGAATTTGTAAAGAAGTCGTTATAATTGAAAAAAATTTTAGCAAACAGAGAGATAAAAATGAAGATCATTGAAGTAGATGAAGAATTATACCAATATATTGCGAGCCAAACCCGCTCTATTGGAGAAAGTGCTTCGGATATTTTACGCCGTTTGCTTAGTTTACCTGTGCATACTTCAATTGTTAATGATTTAATTATTACTTCAGCAGAAACAGATCAAAAGCCAAAACAGGCTATCAATGTGAAAGAAGTAAATATCAAAACAACAAAAAAGCAATCAATAACCGCAATTAATCAGATTGTAGAAAAAGTCCAAACTTTATTAAATTCAACTGAATTTCAAGAAGAAAGTAAGGCTGTTGTACGTTTCTTAGCGATTTTACGTGTGCTTTATCGTACAAATCCTGAAAGTTTTGCACAAGCAACGGAATCTTTACAAGGACGTACTCGAGTTTACTTTGCACGCGATGAAGCGACATTATTAATGGCGGGTAACCATACTAAACCAAAACAAATTCCAGATACGCCTTATTGGGTTATTACCAATACAAATAGTGGACGAAAAATGTTAATGCTAGAAGGTGCAATGCAATCTATGGAATTACCTGAAACATTGATTGATGAAGTGCGATCATATTTCACGGTAAATTAATAATGTATCCTTGGCAAGATTTTGCTATTCAACCTGATTTCTCAAATAAAATCGCTTTGCATACTACGCAGGGCGATGTGCTTACTTGGATAGAATTGACTACAAAGATTAACCAAACAGTGGCTTTTTTACAAAAAAAGGCGTAAATGCGGAAAGTGTGGTTGCTTTTGTGGGAAAAAATTCAGAGAAAATTTTATTTTTATATCTGGCGACAATTCAGCTTGGTGCAAAAGTTTTAGGCATAAATCCTGCTTTTCCACAAGAAAAAATTGCAAAATTATGTGAGTTTTATCAAATTGATTTTTGTTTTTATGATAAAGATTTACTGAAGTTGCAAGAAATTGATGTTTTTACACAAAAAGCCGATTTTTTCGCCCTGCAACAATGACGCTAACGTCTGGTTCTACAGGCTTACCAAAAGCAGTTGTGCATAATGTCCAAGCGCATTTGGATAATGCAAAAGGGGTATGTAACTTAATGAAGTTTGATTGTAATCAATCTTGGTTACTTTCATTACCCTTATATCACGTTTCAGGGCAAGGTATTGTTTGGCGTTGGTTATATTGCGGTGCACAATTACATTTCCCAGAAGATGATTTTTATGCTTCATTATTAAAGACGACTCACGTTTCTCTTGTGCCAACGCAATTACAGCGTTTATTAGATTATTTACAGGAAAATCCGAGCATTTCATTTGCTACACGCCATATTTTACTGGGCGGTGCGCATATTCCGACAGAACTTACACAAAAAATGGTGAAATATGGCATTAAAACTTATTCTGGTTATGGAATGACGGAAATGGCTTCGACAGTTTTTGCCAAACAATCTGATAAAAAACAAGGCGTAGGGCAACCGCTCTTAGGTAGAGAGTATTGTTTAGTAAATGATGAAATTTGGCTGAAAGGTGCAGGTTTGGCGATGGGTTATTGGAAAGATCGACAAATTGTTCCATTAACGAATAACCAAGGCTGGATTCAGACAAAAGATAAAGGCATTTGGCAAGAGGGCGAACTTGTTATTATCGGACGACTTGATAATATGTTTATTTCAGGTGGCGAAAATATTCAGCCAGAAGAAATTGAACAAGTGATTATTCAACATTCTTCAGTTAATCAAGTATTTGTTTTACCACAAAAAAACAAAGAATTTGGTCAGCGCCCTGTCGCTTTAGTGGATTTTAATGAACCCTTTAGCAAAAGTGCGGTTGAAAATTTAATGTTTTTTTTACAAGATAAACTTGCACGTTTTAAACAACCTATTGCATATTATCCTTTGCCACTGATGCTTGAGAAAGGCATTAAGATCTCACGTAAACAGCTTGCTGATTGGCTGGCAAAGCGAGATGAGATAAATTAATTTACCATTTAGATTAGGGAAAAATAATGATTAGGAAACTTATGAAAATACCTCCATTTTTTACCGCACTTTTTGCCTCGGCAATGTTTACCCTTAGCGTTTCGCAAGGGGTATTGGCGGCAAATTCAACAAATGTATTACCAACGGAGCAATCGCTTAAAGCCGATTTGGCTAACGCTCAAAAAATGAGTGAGGGGGAGGCAAAAAATAGGTTGTTAGCAGAATTACAAACATCAATTGATTTATTGCAGCAAATTCAAGCTCAACAAAAAATCAATGATGCATTGCAAACAACATTAAGCCATTCAGAGAGTGAAATTAGAAAGAATAATGCAGAAATTCAAGCATTAAAAAAACAACAAGAAACGGCAACAAGTACTGATGATAATGCGCAATCACAGGACTATTTACAAAATAGTCTCACTAAGTTAAATGATCAATTACAAGATACGCAAAACGCATTAAGCACAGCAAATGCACAATTGGCAGGGCAAAGTTCTATTTCTGAACGAGCACAAGCGGCATTAACAGAAAATGTTGTACGCACACAGCAAATCAATCAACAATTAGCCAATAATGATATTGGTAGCATATTGCGAAAACAATATCAGATTGAATTACAACTGATTGATTTAAAGAATAGTTATAATCAAAACTTATTAAAAAATAATGATCAGCTTTCTTTACTCTATCAAAGCCGTTATGACCTATTGAATTTACGTTTGCAAATACAGCAGCAAAATATTATTGCGATTCAAGAAGTCATTAATCAAAAAAATCTTCAGCAATCACAAAATCAAGTAGAACAAGCTCAGCAACAGCAAAAAACTGTGCAAAATGATTACATTCAAAAAGAACTTGATCGCAATGCACAGCTTGGTCAGTATTTATTAAAACAAACAGAAAAAGCGAATTCATTAACTCAAGATGAGTTAAGAATGCGGAATATTTTAGATAGCCTCACTCAAACTCAACGTACTATTGATGAACAAATTAGTGCATTACAAGGCACGTTAGTTCTTTCACGTATTATCCAGCAACAAAAACAAAAATTACCGACTAACTTAAATATTCAAGGTTTATCAAAACAAATTGCCGATTTGCGTGTACATATTTTTGACATTACTCAAAAACGCAATGAACTTTATGATCTAGATAACTATATTAATAAAGTTGAAAGTGAAGATGGAAAACAATTTACTGAGGCAGAAAGAACGCAAGTTAAAACGCTATTAACTGAGCGTCGGAAAATGACATCTGATCTGATTAAATCTTTAAATAATCAATTAAATCTCGCGATTTCTTTGGAATTAACACAGCTGCAAATTACACAAATCAGTGATCAAATTCAATCTAAATTAGAGCAGCAAAGTTTTTGGGTGAAAAGTAATAATCCTATTAATTTAGATTGGGTAAAAATGCTGCCAAGAGCTTTAATTGAACAGTTTAATGGTATGTTGAAAAAATTAGGTTTTCCAACTAATTATGACAATTTACCTTATTTGCTGATGTATTTCTTAGGGTTATTTATTGTAGGCGGTGCAATTTTTAAATTTAAAAATCGTATTAAACAACAATTAAACAAAATTAATCGTGAAATACATCGTTTAGATACAGATAGTCAGTGGAGTACTCCACTTGCCCTGTTATTAACAGCGTTTTTAACGCTTTCTAGTACACTTTGGTTTTTAGCAGTTTGCCAAATGATCGGCTTCTTTTTCTTCAAAAATCCAGAAGAATTTTGGCATTGGTCATTTAGTATGGCGGGTTATTGGTGGTTCTTTACATTTTGGATTTCATTGTTCCGTCCAAATGGTATTTTTGTTAATCATTTTGAATCTTCAAAAGAGAATGCACAACGTTTTCGTGGTGTTATCCAGCGCATTATTATTGTGGTTGTATTGCTTTTAAATACTTCTGTGTTTAGCAATGTCACTGATGCAGGTTTAGCTAATGATGTGTTAGGTCAAATTAATACTATTGCGGCTCTAATTTTCTGTGCGGCGATTATTGCCCCTCGTTTTAATCGAGTACTTCGCTCTTATGAACCTGAAACAAATAAACATCATTGGTTAATAAGAATTGTACAAATTGGTTTGAGATTAATTCCTGTGGGATTAATCGTACTTATTGTTTTAGGTTATTACTACACCGCTTTAAATTTAATTGAGCATTTTATTCATTCTTATATTGCTTGGTGTGTATGGTGGTTAGTACGCAATACGATTTACCGTGGTATTACGGTTTCTTCTCGTCGTTTAGCACATCGCCGTTTAGCAGAAAAACGTCGTCAAAAAGCACTTGAAAATAATTATGAAAATATATCCTCTGATGATGTGGTTGCAGTGGGAGAGCCTGAGGAAAGTTTGGCGTTAAATGATGTGCGTAGCCAATTATTACGTTTTGTAGATCTCTTTATTTGGACAGCATTATTAGGGATTTTCTACTATGTATGGTCAGATTTAGTCACCGTAGTGAGCTATTTACGTGAAATTACACTTTGGCAACAAACCACGACAACCGATGCTGGCACTGTAATGGAAAGCATTACTTTATTTAATCTTCTTGTTGCTTTGGTTATCGTAGGAATTACTTATGTGTTGGTTCGTAATATTTCAGGCATTTTGGAAGTATTAATTTTTTCTCGCGTGAATCTTTCACAAGGTACGCCTTATACGATTACGACACTACTTACTTATATTTTTATCGCCATTGGTGGTGCGTGGGCATTTGCAACCTTAGGGATGTCTTGGTCAAAATTACAATGGTTATTCGCCGCACTTTCTGTTGGTCTTGGTTTTGGTATGCAAGAGATTTTTGCAAACTTTGTGTCAGGTATCATTTTGTTATTTGAACGCCCAATCCGAGTTGGCGATGTGGTTACCATTAATGAAGTGAGCGGTACTGTAGCGAAAATTCGTATCCGTGCAATTACATTGATTGATTTTGATCGCAAAGAAGTGATTGTGCCAAATAAATCTTTTGTGACAGGTCAAGTGACCAACTGGGCATTATCTAACACTATGACACGTTTAGTGATTAGCGTTGGTGTTGCTTATGGTTCTGATTTAACACTCGTGCGCCAATTATTACTTCAAGCAGCTGATGAACAGCCGACTATTTTACGCGATCCTAAACCATCTGCTTATTTTTTAACTTTTGGTGCAAGTACACTGGATCACGAGTTACGTGTTTATGTAGAACAAGTTGGGGATCGCACCAGTACTACAGATGCCCTTAATCGCCGTATTAATGAATTATTTGCAGAACATAATATTGATATTGCCTTTAATCAATTAGATGTATTTATCAAAAATAATGATACAGGCGAAGAAATTCCTTTTGTTGATGTAAAAAAATAAGGGCAAATTATGGCTGGTAATACAATTGGACAACTTTTCCGTGTGACAACCTTTGGGGAGTCACATGGTATTGCATTAGGCTGTATCATTGATGGCGTGCCACCAAATCTCGAATTATCCGAGAAAGATATTCAGCCAGATTTAGATCGTCGTAAACCAGGAACATCTCGATATACTACGCCTCGTCGTGAAGATGACGAAGTTCAAATTTTATCTGGTGTGTTTGAAGGAAAAACCACAGGCACAAGTATTGGGATGATCATTAAAAATGCTGATCAGCGTTCGCAAGATTATGGTGACATTAAAGATCGTTTCCGCCCTGGTCATGCGGATTTTACCTATCAGCAAAAGTATGGCATCCGTGATTATCGTGGCGGTGGGCGTTCGTCAGCGCGTGAAACAGCGATGCGGGTTGCAGCGGGAGCGATTGCGAAAAAATATTTACGCGAACATTTTGGCATTGAGGTGCGAGGTTTTTTAAGCCAAATCGGTAATATAAAAATTGCTCCGCAGAAAGTGGGACAAATTGATTGGGAAAAGGTAAACAGTAATCCATTCTTTTGTCCTGATGAAAGTGCGGTAGAAAAATTCGATGAATTGATCCGTGAACTTAAAAAAGAAGGAGATTCTATTGGTGCAAAACTTACTGTTATTGCAGAAAATGTACCTGTAGGATTGGGCGAGCCAGTATTTGACCGTTTAGATGCCGATCTTGCTCACGCATTAATGGGAATTAATGCAGTAAAAGGTGTAGAAATTGGCGATGGCTTTGCTGTGGTTGAACAACGAGGTTCGGAACATCGTGATGAAATGACACCTAATGGCTTTGAAAGTAATCATGCAGGCGGTATTTTAGGCGGAATTAGTTCAGGACAGCCAATTATCGCCACTATTGCACTAAAACCAACTTCAAGCATTACGATTCCTGGTCGTTCAATCAATCTTAATGGTAAACCCGTAGAAGTTGTAACAAAAGGTCGTCACGATCCTTGTGTGGGGATTCGTGCTGTGCCAATTGCGGAAGCTATGGTGGCGATTGTCTTATTAGATCATCTATTACGTTTTAAGGCACAGTGTAAATAATCCTGTACCTAGGGTAGTATACTCTAGGTTAGTTCTTCAATAGGACTGAACCTAGGATATACTTACCTACAGCAAAACTTTAGAATGAATAAAATTTTATTAAAAACAACCATAATTTTTACCGCACTTTTCTCTCTGAACGTTGTTGCGTCTCCTCTAGATTGGCAAAAAGTGAAACGCCCTATTCCAAGTGAAGATGGTAAAGCAAGTCCTATTGGTAGTTATACCAACGGGTGTATTATTGGAGCACAAGCATTACCGCCGAAAGGTGAAGGTTACCAAGTTATTCGTATGAATCGCAATCGTTATTATGGTCATCCAAATATGATTCAGTATCTTAAACGTTTGGGACAACGCGTTAAAGCTGCTGGGTTGCCAACGATGTTAGTGGGCGATATTGCCATGCCGGGTGGCGGACGATTTTTAACGGGTCATGCTAGCCATCAGATGGGATTAGATGCGGATATTTGGTTAAGAATGGGCGAAATGTCAGACGCCGATGCGCTGAATTCTGATGGAAAGGGTTTATTAGTTGTAGATAGAAAGGCGCAACGAGTGGATGAACGAGTATGGAATAGCAATCATGCGACGTTAATCAAGTTAGCCGCGCAAGATCCAAATGTGACGCGTATTTTTGTTAATCCTGCGATTAAGGTAAAATTATGTCAAACCGCTGGCAATGATCGCAGTTGGCTACACAAAGTTCGTCCTTGGTATGGACACAACTCTCATTTTCATGTTCGTTTAACTTGCCCCACAGATGCATCTTATTGTGAAAATCAAGCGCCTGTGCCTGCTGGTGATGGTTGTGGAGACGAATTATATTCTTGGTTTGAACCACCAAAACCAGGCACTTCAGTGAGCAAACCTAAAGTTACACCGCCTGAGCCGTTTTTGTGCCAACAGATTTTGAACTCACCGAATCGGAGAGAATGGTTAGAATAGCATTGAGGTAAATCAATATGGATATCGGCATTGATCTTTTAGCAATATTGTTTTGTGTTGGTTTTGTCGCATCATTTATCGATGCAATTGCTGGCGGTGGCGGATTAATCACTATTCCAGCGTTGCTCATGACTGGCATGCCTCCTGCAATGGCGTTAGGCACCAACAAATTGCAAGCTATGGGCGGTGCATTATCCGCAAGCCTTTATTTCTTGCGAAAAAGAGAGGTCAATTTACGCGATATTTGGTTTATTTTGATTTGGGTTTTCTTAGGTTCTGCCCTAGGTACATTATTAATTCAATCAATTGACGTGGCGATTTTCAAAAAAATGCTGCCTTTTTTGATTTTAGCCATTGGTTTATATTTTTTATTTACTCCTAAATTAGGTGATGAAGATCGAAAACAGCGTTTAAGTTATCTGTTATTTGGTCTTTTAGTTAGCCCATTTTTAGGTTTTTATGATGGCTTCTTTGGGCCAGGGACTGGCTCAATCATGAGTTTAGCCTGTGTTACTTTGCTAGGATTTAATCTCCCGAAAGCAGCAGCACATGCAAAAGTGATGAACTTCACTTCGAACCTTGCTTCTTTTGCACTTTTCTTATTGGGCGGACAAATTCTTTGGAAAGTGGGTTTCGTGATGATGGCTGGGAGCATTTTAGGTGCAAATTTAGGTGCCAAAATGGTGATGACGAAAGGTAAAACCTTGATTCGACCGATGGTTGTTATCATGTCTTTTATGATGACGGCTAAAATGGTTTACGATCAGGGTTGGTTTCATTTTTAATTCGGAAAGCGCGCAAAAGTGCGGTTAAAATTAATTACATTTTATTATGTCGGATAATCAACAAAATTTACGTTTGACGGCGAGAGTGGGCTATGAAGCGCACTTTTCATGGTCGTATTTAAAGCCTCAATATTGGGGGATTTGGCTTGGTATTTTCTTTTTATTGTTGTTAGCATTTGTGCCTTTTCGTCTGCGCGATAAATTGACGGGAAAATTAGGTATTTGGATTGGGCATAAAGCAAAGAAACAGCGTACGCGTGCACAAACTAACTTGCAATATTGTTTCCCTCATTGGACTGAACAACAACGTGAGCAAGTGATTGATAAAATGTTTGCGGTTGTCGCTCAGGTTATGTTTGGTATTGGTGAGATTGCCATCCGTTCAAAGAAACATTTGCAAAAACGCAGCGAATTTATCGGTCTTGAACATATCGAACAGGCAAAAGCTGAAGGAAAGAATATTATTCTTATGGTGCCACATGGCTGGGCGATTGATGCGTCTGGCATTATTTTGCACACTCAAGGCATGCCAATGACTTCTATGTATAATCCACACCGTAATCCATTGGTGGATTGGCTTTGGACGATTACACGCCAACGTTTCGGCGGAAAAATGCATGCGCGCCAAAATGGTATTAAACCTTTTTTAAATCATGTTCGTAAAGGCGAAATGGGTTATTACTTACCAGATGAAGATTTTGGGGCAGAACAAAGCGTATTTGTTGATTTCTTTGGGACTTATAAAGCGACATTGCCAGGGTTAAATAAAATGGCAAAACTTTCTAAAGCCGTTGTTATTCCAATGTTTCCTCGTTATAACGCTGAAACGGGCAAATATGAAATGGAAATTCATCCTGCAATGAATTTAAGTGATGATCCTGAACAATCAGCCCGAGCAATGAACGAAGAAATAGAATCTTTTGTTACGCCAGCGCCAGAGCAATATGTTTGGATTTTGCAATTATTGCGTACAAGGAAAGATGGCGAAGATCTTTATGATTAAAAATAGGGTTTGAAAGTCATATTCTCGAAAACGGATATTCAATAAGGTAAATAAGAAATGGAAGAAAAAATTCGGCTGACGCAATACAGCCATGGTGCAGGTTGAGGCTGTAAAATTTCGCCTAAGGTGTTAGGGACAATTTTACATTCAGAACTGGAAAAATTTTATGATCCAAATCTGATCGTTGGCAATGAAACTGCAGACGATGCGGCGGTGTATGATCTTGGTAATGGAACTGCAATTATCAGTACCACAGACTTTTTCATGCCGATTGTGGATGATCCTTTTGATTTTGGACGAATTGCTGCGACCAATGCCATCAGTGATATTTTTGCTATGGGCGGTAAGCCGATAATGGGAATTGCTATTTTAGGTTTTCCAACCAATGTATTACCTGCAGAAGTTGCACAGAAAATTGTTGATGGTGGGCGTTTTGCTTGCCATCAAGCGGGGATTGCTTTGGCGGGTGGACATTCCATTGATTCGCCTGAACCTATTTTTGGTTTAGCCGTGACAGGCGTGATTGACACTGAAAAAGTGAAACGTAATGCTTCTGCAAAATCAGGTTGTAAGCTTTATATGACGAAACCGCTTGGTATTGGTATTTTGACGACGGCGGAGAAAAAAGGAAAACTAAAACCAGAACATCAAGGTTTAGCCACTGCCGCTATGTGCCAAATGAATTCTATTGGTAGTCAATTTTCCCAAGTGGATGGCGTCACCGCAATGACGGATGTCACTGGATTTGGTTTACTTGGTCATTTAATTGAAATCTGTGAAGGTTCAAATCTAAGTGCGGTAGTTTTTTCGGACAAAATTAAAACCTTGGACGGCGTAAAAGATTATATTGCTCAAGGTTGTGTACCCGGTGGAACAGGGCGTAATTTTGAAAGTTATGGACATAAAGTTGGCGCATTAACCGAAGAACAAAAAGCGATTTTGTGTGATCCTCAAACATCAGGCGGTTTATTAGTGGCAGTTGAGCCTAATTGCGTTCAAACAGTAATTGACATAGCCAAAGATGCGGACATTGATTTATATGAAGTGGGTAAATTGAAACCTAAATCAGAATCCGATATCGTTGTTGAAGTAAAATAAGGAATTTTAATCGATCCTCCCTAATGATTAATTAAATTACCATGATCCACATAGCAAAAAACCTTGGAATATCCCAAGGTTTTTTAGATTATCATTAAATATAATGAATTATGCGCCTAAACGCTCTTTAATACGAGCTGATTTACCTGAACGTTCACGTAAGTAGTAAAGTTTAGCTTTACGTACCGCACCTTTACGTTTAACTGCGATAGAATCTACAGCTGGAGAGTGAGTTTGGAATACACGCTCAACGCCTACGCCGTTAGATACTTTACGTAAAGTAAATGCTGAGTGCAAGCCACGGTTACGAATTGCAATAACCACGCCTTCGAATGCTTGCAAACGACGTTTGCTACCTTCAACCACCCATACTTTAACTTCTAAAGTATCACCTGGGCGGAAGCTAGGTACGTTTTGTTTTAATTGTTCTTGTTCAAGTTGTTTGATAATGTTAGACATTGTTTGATCCTTTATTGATCCTAGATGTAACTGAAACTAACTGTTATGCTCGGCTTGCACCTCTTTTAACAGCTTACGTTGTTCGTCAGTCAGAGCTAGGCCTTCTAAGAGCTCAGGGCGTCGGAGCCACGTTCTCTGTAGCGATTGTTTTAATCGCCATTTCCGAATTTCTTCGTGATGTCCCGACATCAGCACGGGTGGTACAGTTAATCCTTCTAACACTTCTGGTCTAGTGTAATGTGGGCAATCTAATAAACCATCTGCAAAAGAATCTTCTTCTGCCGAGGCTTGTTTGCCTAATACACCGGGAATAAAACGTGCAACAGCATCAATTAATGTCATTGCCGGCAATTCCCCACCGGTCAGAACGTAATCGCCGATTGACCATTCTTCATCAATTTCAGTTTGAATCAACCGTTCATCAATCCCTTCGTAACGTCCACATACTAAAATCAATTTCTGATTTTGAGCAAGCTCGGTTACGCCGCCTTGATCGAGTTTACGTCCTTGTGGCGAAAGGTAAATCACCTTTGCGCCTTCTCCTGCCGCAGCTTTTGCAGTATGAATCGCATCCCGTAAAGGTTGCACCATCATTAGCATTCCTGGGCCACCACCATAAGGGCGATCGTCCACGGTTTTATGCTTGTCGAATGTAAAATCTCTTGGATTCCAACATTCAACTTTCAGAAGATTATGTTTTACGGCTCTACCTGTAACCCCAAATTCCGTAATTGCTTTAAACATTTCGGGGAATAATGAAATTACCCCTATCCACATAAAAAGCCTACTACATTACGTTTGTGCATACTTGAGATTAGAAACCAGCGTCCCAATCCACTTCAATAGTTTTCGTGGTGAGATCGACTCTTTTAACTACTTGTTCATACAAAAACGGAATTAACCGCTCTTGTTTTCCAAAAGCATCTTTGGTATTGGCTTTAACCACTAATACATCATTAGAACCCGTTTCCATCATTTCTGTTACTGTTCCCATTGTATAACCTTCTAAGTTTACGACTGTACAACCGATTAAATCGTGCCAGTAATAATCGCCCTCTTCTAGTTCTGGGAAAACAGATAAATCTACACCAATTTCAACATTCGCTAAAATTTGTGCAGCTTCACGGTCATCAACGCCTTTTAATTTAACGATGATTTCGTGATTATGATAACGCCAGTTTTCTAATTCAATTGATTGCCATTCGCCTTTGATTTTTAAAAACCAAGGTTGATAATCAAAAATGCTTTCAGCTTGTTCTGTTGATGAATAAATACGCAACCACCCACGAATACCGTAGGTTGAGCCTAATTTGCCCACAACTTCAATATGTTGTTGTTCCATATTTTTCACCTATCTTAGTTTGAGAACTAAATCAAAAAGCAAAATTATGCTGCTTTTTGTGCTTCTTTTACCAAGCTCGCAACACGATCAGAAAGTGAAGCACCTTGAGCAACCCAGTGATTTACACGCTCAAGATTAATGCGAAGACGTTCTGCATTACCTTGTGCAATTGGATTGAAGAAACCTACACGTTCAATGAAGCGACCGTCACGAGGTGAACGACTGTCAGCGACTACGATTTGATAAAATGGGCGTTTTTTAGCTCCGCCACGAGATAAACGAATGGTTACCATAACCTTCCTCTAAATGTTTAATTACCAAAAGAATATTCTCAAATTCGAAAGTGATTTGAGAATATAGCTTACTTTTTTCTCTGTATATATAGACAAAAAGCCTGCGAATTTTATACTTTTCAAGCAAAATTGCAAGTTTTGTATGCATAAAGTAGGTTGTATTCCTTTTAATTATCATTCACAATTTATTTTGTTTTACGATATAATACGAGGCATCCAGCTGTTTTAGGTCAAATTTACGCGTATAGCGGTATTTTAGCTTGATAAAATATCAGTTAAATGAGGTTTATTATGAAAATTAGTTTTCATTCTGTGTTAATTGGATTAGCATCATTTATTGGTGTTCAACAAGGTGTAATAGCTAGTCCATCTTCTCATCAATCAATATCCACTGAATCAGCTGAGGCTTTGAAGCAACAATTTTCAATGGCTTTAGCTAAACAAGACAAACAACAAATTACAAATTTACAAAAAAAACTTACCGCACTTTTTTCTTTACCTCCCCAATTTCTTGATAATCAGATCCAAATAAGCGAGAAAATCCTCACTCGCATTTTTAAAACAGATAAAAATCTCACGCCTAAATTTCTTGATTACTTATACTTTGAGCCAATAAATACTGTTGATGCTAATTTAATTCAGGAAATGAAGAAAAACTTACTGGTATCTTTTTTAGCAAATGATCAGGCAAAAATTTATATTCGTCAAACAGATAATTCAGAGCAATTTGTTCAGACTTTAATGGAGCGGGGAGCAAAAGCAGATCAAATTATATTACTGTCTTTGAATGCCAAAGGTATATTTCAAAAAATTATTGAACAAATACGTCAAGATTTTCCGAATCAGACTATTTTTTCGATTACTGAAAATCGTATTAGTTTGATTACTCCTTCTTCAGAAATTAAGTCTCGCCTTGCTTTAGCAAATATGATGTTCAATCGCCAATTTAAAGGTGTGGAAGTTGATGATTTCTCGTATTTAGATCAACCTCGAGAAAATTTACAGCACAATAATGATGCAATTCGTTACAAAACCTTTCAAGCAATGCTAGAAGGTTTAAACTAATCCCTTACCAATAGGAGTTTTTATGCTTTTATCCAAAAAATCGGCCACCTTTGCACTCAGTGCATTTGCGATGCTTTTCACTAGTGTAGCTCTTGCCAAAGAGGCACCACAAGCTCACAAAGCTGTGGAATTAAGTATTTTGCACATCAATGATCACCATTCTTATTTAGAACCGCACGAAACACGGATTAATTTAAATGGTCAGCAAACCAAAGTGGATATTGGTGGTTTTTCTGCTGTCAATGCAAAACTTAACAAATTGCGTAAAAAATACAAAAATCCATTAGTACTGCATGCAGGCGATGCCATTACTGGTACGCTTTACTTCACGCTGTTTGGTGGTTCTGCAGATGCAGCTGTGATGAATGCAGGTAATTTCCATTATTTTACTTTAGGTAATCATGAATTTGACGCGGGTAATGAAGGGTTATTAAAACTGCTTGAACCATTAAAAATCCCAGTGCTTTCAGCTAATGTGATTCCTGATAAAAGTTCAATTTTGTATAACAAATGGAAACCTTACGATATTTTCACTGTAGATGGAGAAAAAATTGCCATTATCGGTTTAGATACCGTGAATAAAACAGTGAATTCCTCTTCTCCGGGTAAGGATGTGAAGTTTTATGATGAAATTGCTACTGCACAAATTATGGCAAATGCGCTAAAACAGCAAGGAATTAATAAAATTATCCTACTTTCACACGCAGGTAGTGAAAAAAATATCGAAATCGCTCAAAAAGTAAATGATATTGATGTGATCGTTACTGGCGATTCACATTATTTATACGGAAACGATGAATTACGTGGTTTAAAATTGCCAGTAATCTATGAATATCCGCTTGAATTTAAAAATCCGAATGGCGAACCAGTATTTGTAATGGAAGGCTGGGCTTATTCTGCTGTTGTGGGTGATTTAGGTGTTAAATTCAGTCCTGAAGGTATAGCGTCTATTACTCGTAAAATTCCTCATGTGTTAATGAGTTCTCATAAACTTCAAGTGAAAAATGCGGAAGGTAAATGGACGGAATTAACTGGCGATGAACGTAAAAAAGCACTTGATACTTTAAAATCAATGAAGAGTATTTCACTTGATGATCATGATGCAAAAACAGACATGCTTATTTCAAAATATAAAAGTGAAAAAGATCGTTTAGCACAAGAAATTGTGGGCGTTATAACTGGTTCTGCAATGCCGGGTGGTTCAGCAAACCGTATCCCAAATAAAGCAGGATCTAATCCAGAAGGTTCTATTGCAACGCGTTTTATTGCAGAAACAATGTATAACGAACTCAAAACAGTGGATTTAACTATTCAAAATGCTGGCGGTGTACGCGCAGATATTTTACCGGGTAATGTAACCTTTAACGATGCTTATACTTTCTTACCTTTCGGGAATACGTTATATACCTATAAAATGGAAGGTTCGTTAGTGAAACAAGTGCTTGAAGATGCAATGCAATTTGCTTTGGTTGATGGCTCTACAGGCGCATTCCCTTATGGTGCAGGTATTCGTTATGAAGCGAATGAAACACCAAATGCGGAAGGTAAGCGTTTAGTGAGTGTTGAAGTCTTGAATAAACAAACCCAACAATGGGAACCGATTGATGATAACAAACGTTATCTTGTCGGAACAAATGCTTATGTTGCAGGCGGTAAAGACGGTTATAAAACCTTTGGTAAATTATTTAACGATCCAAAATATGAAGGCGTTGATACCTACTTACCTGATGCAGAAAGCTTCATTAAATTTATGAAAAAACATCCGCACTTTGAGGCTTATACTTCATCAAATGTGAAATTTAATGCTTCAACTGATGCATTACCTAAAAAATAAAATTGAAAAATAGGCTAAAAATAGCGCGTATTTAACGCGCTATTTTTGTTACTAGTCCTAGGTTTGAAGACTTCATAGATGATTAAGAATTTTAACTATTCCATATTTAGATGCTTTCTCGTGGAAAATAAATTCCCTATAGAGGTTGAAAAATAGGGTGATTTATTGCGATAATCTACCCCATTTTTTGGGAGATCTTTCTATCTTCTGCATTTTTATGCAGTTTATTTTCATTAGAAATGATCGAATTTTATTTCACTTTTAATTTAATTAGATAAAGAACAATGGCGGAAAAACGTAATATTTTTTTAGTAGGACCAATGGGTGCAGGTAAAAGTACTATCGGTCGTCAATTAGCACAACAGCTTAATATGGATTTTATTGATTCCGATGCAGTGATTGAAGAACGTACGGGCGCGGATATTAGCTGGATTTTTGATTTGGAAGGCGAAGACGGCTTCCGAAAACGTGAAGAACGCATTATTAACGAACTCACACAAATGCAAGGTATTGTACTTTCAACTGGTGGGGGAGCAGTGCTTTCTAAGGAAAACCGTAATTATTTATCAGCACGTGGTATTGTGATTTATTTAGAAACAACGGTGGAAAAACAATTCCAACGCACTCAACGTGATAAAAAACGTCCATTGCTCCAAGATGCAGAGAATCCTCGTCAAGTATTGGAAGATTTAGCAAAAATTCGCAATCCGCTTTATGAAGAAATTGCGGACATCACTTTGCCAACCGATGAACAAAATGCCAAAATAATGGTAAATCAAATTGTTGATTTAATTGATAATATGAATGGGTTGAATGGTGCACTTTAAACACACCTAAGGATAAATTATGTTGTGCGTCAATGTGGAATTGCAAGAGCGTCGCTATCCTATTTTAATTGGTAGCGGATTGTTACAAGATGAACGTAGTTACCCGATTAAACGTGGGGATCGCGTGATGATTGTAACGAATCCCACGGTTGCACAGTTTTATCTTGATACAGTCATCTATGCGTTGGAAAAACGTGGTTGCGTAGTCGATCATGTTTTATTGCCAGATGGCGAAAAATACAAAACACTTGAATCTTTAAACTTAATTTTCACCGCACTTTTGCAAGGTAATCATGGGCGAGATACCACGATTATTGCATTGGGCGGTGGCGTAATTGGCGATGTTGCCGGCTTTGCTGCTGCAAGTTATCAGCGCGGCGTGCGTTTAATTCAAATTCCAACAACATTGCTTTCACAAGTGGATTCTTCAGTGGGCGGTAAAACGGCGGTTAATCATGAATTAGGCAAAAATATGATTGGCGCGTTCTATCAGCCATCAATGGTTATTATTGATACGCTCACGCTTAATACGCTTCCTAAACGTGAAGTAAACGCGGGGCTTGCCGAAGTTATCAAATATGGTGCCATTTTAGATTACGAATTTTTTGAATGGCTAGAGCAACATATTGATGAACTTGTCGCTTTGCATCCTGAGGCGCTTCAACATTGTATTTCTCGTTGTTGCCAAATTAAAGCAGATGTTGTCGCGAGAGATGAAACAGAAAAAGGCGATCGTGCATTGCTTAATCTTGGACATACTTTTGGACATGCCATTGAAACTCACTTAGGTTATGGAAACTGGCTTCATGGTGAAGCTGTTTCTACGGGAATGATGATGGCAGCGGCGCTTTCGGAAGAACTTGGAGATATTTCTATTGCAGATGTGTCTCGCCTTGAAAAATTACTTGCTCGTGCCAATTTGCCCACCGTATCTCCAGATACGATGCAGCCGGAGGACTATTTACCGCATATGATGCGTGATAAAAAAGTTCTATCGGGTAAATTGCGTCTGGTATTACTCAAATCTCTAGGTCAAGCTTATGTGGCGAATGATACCGAACATACCCTCGTGTTAAACGCAATTCGTCGTTGTACTCAAACGGATTAAGATGTTACGTCCGAAAAAACAATCTTTAAAACCTAAGTTAAAACACCGTCCATTTTTAAAATGGGCGGGTGGAAAATTTCGTTTAACGGACGATATAAATAAAGCCTTTCCAAACAAAAAAAACTGCTTAATTGAGCCATTTGTGGGCGCTGGAGCAGTATTTCTTAATTCTAATTTTGAACGCTATATTTTGGCAGATATCAACCCTGATTTAATCAATCTATTCAATATTGTGAAAGAAAATGTAGAGGGTTATATTGAAGCTTGTAAGCCGATTTTCTTCGCTGATGATGCCAATACACCCGATTATTACTATGCTAAACGTCGCCGATTCAATGCATCAACAGATCCTTTCGAACGTTCGATTATTTTTTTATATTTGAACCGTTTTGGGTTTAACGGATTATGCCGTTATAACAGCAAGAATGAATTTAATGTGCCTTTTGGAGCTTACAAAACTCATTATTTTCCAGAAGATGAATTACGTTATTTTGCGCATAAAGCACAAAGTGCGGTGTTTTTATGCTGTGATTTTCAAAAAACTTTTGAATTTGCCGATAAGGATTCGGTGATTTATTGTGATCCACCTTATGCTCCGCTACAACAAGAGACTAATTTTACTGGTTATGCAGGGAATGAGTTTGGACTGGCGCAGCAACGTGTTTTGGCAGATTTAGCGAAATCTATACAAAAAGAAAAACAAATTTCGATATTGATCTCGAATCACGATACTAAATTTACGCGTGAAATTTATAGCGGTGCTAAATTTAAACGGGTAAAAGTCCAACGTTCTATTAGCCAAAACCCAGAAAAACGCGTAAAAGTGAAAGAATTGATTGCGATATTTGGTGCTCGTAAATAATAAAAATAGCCCTTACTTTATACTAAAAGTACCAAAATCGTAATTTTAAAACCACAATAAAATAATATATTGTGTATTACCATTTATCTCTTACAGTACCTATATACTTTTTTGATACTAACCCAAAATACTCACAAGTCTGTAATTTTACCTGTAATCCTTTTGTTTTATCAGAATGATTATCTAGAAAACTCATCCAATCATCAGAATAATTATTATCCTATAGTAGAATGTAAATTATTTTAATAACGCCTTATTTGTACTGTGGATAATTCATCAAAATTTAAGCCTGTTATGCTTTATTCTTTAGTGTATAACAAATAGGATAAAAATGGAAAAAGCAAAACCATCCAAGCAAAGAAATTTTAATCACTGTCAAGGAGTACATTATTGAATTTGGTAATAAACCGTTAGGTTTAAAAGATACTAGACCCAAATGCCACTGCCCTATTTGTGCTCAAGTTTTATTTGAGAAAAATGTTAATACAGTGCCATTCTCTAATAGCAATTTTTCTAATTACCCAAAAAGCGAATTCTGCCCCATAAAATTAAACTAAAGCAATTTATACCAATCATATTTTCCATTATCACCAAATAAAACGCATGGACTGAATTAAAAAATTCATTCAGAAAAAATTGGAAAAAATATTATCGTCAAATTAGTTTTTTGGCAAAAAACTTATAACCTATTGAATTTATTATATTAGCTAATCAACAAAAAATTTGGGAATACAATAAACTTGAAGAGTATCAAATTCCTTATATTCTATTAACATTAGCAGACTGTCCTAACCAAAAAGGAACATATAAAAATAAACGTCACTGCTGGTTTAGATTTTGGTTTGATGCTTCAATTCAAAGATATGAAGATATTTGGAATAATAGTTCTTTACCAGTATTGTGGACAACCGATTATTACCTATCAGGGAAACAAAGAAAACCTTCAGAAATAAATCTAAAAAACATGAATTATTTCATCATGAATAAAACTTTCTTAGAACAAGAAATATTACTTCCCCAATTTATTATTCAAAATATAGAACGGTGGTTTGAAACACACAATTTTGTATAGACAAGTCAGCACCTAATACTATTTCATGACGAAGATCGCCTTTTTCTTTAAAAAGGCAAAAATAATGCTATTAATCAACCATGCCAGTAATGTCGCCACCAACAAATCTATTGGGTAATGCATGCCTAATCGCACACGGCTAATCAACATCAATAAGCCCCACACCGCAATCCCCGCCACCAGCAATTTTGCTTTAAAAGAACGGTTACCCAATAATTGGGTAAAGCCAACAGCAAGCATTAGCCAAGTTGCCGCAAAAATCGTATGTCCAGAAGGGAACGAATACCCCGTTTCATTTTCATAATGATGAACTAACCAAGCTGGTGTAATGGCATCCATCGAATAAAAATTCTTAGCTATTTCAGCACGCAAAGTGCGGTCATTTTTATAAAAGTTTTCAGGCGTTGAATGAGTTTGCTCAGCTAGATAAACGGTAAACGGACGAGGTTCTTCAAATAATGCTTTTGCCCCTGTTTTTGCCGCTTGAGTTGCAATAACTGAAATCCCCATCACAATTACGCCTAATAGCCATTGTTTTGGATTTTTAAATAAAAACGCAAACAAAAGCGTAAATAACACACAGGTAATCAACGCATAAGGTACGCTACCCGTTTCAGTGAGCAAATAAAGCCAATAATCAGCTTGAGTTAATTGGCTATTACCATGCCACTGATAGGAAATACCCCAAATAAAAAATGGTACAAGACAAAGTAATAACGTATATAATGACAGCCTTTTGAACATGCTCGCCCCTTGATAACAAAAATAACGCGCGCATTCTAACAGAAATGACTACGAATAAGGATCACTTTATGGCAAAAATTCAGCTAGTTGCGCAAGCCAATTTACCCACTGAATACGGTATTTTCAAAATGGTGGGATTTGAATTCCCAGATACAAAAAAAGAACATGTAGCCTTAGTAATGGGCGATATTTCTAATGCTGATGAACCTGTATTAGCACGTATCCATTCTGAATGTTTAACTGGCGATGCGCTTCACAGCTTAAAATGCGATTGTGGGTTCCAACTGGCGACAGCATTAAAACAAATTCAAGAAGAAGGTCGCGGAGTCTTAATTTATCATCGTGAAGAAGGTCGCGGAATTGGTTTGATTAATAAAATCCGTGCTTATTCTTTACAAGATAAAGGGATGGATACCATTGAAGCTAATCTTGCTTTAGGTTTCAAAGCGGATGAACGCAACTTTGAAGTCTGTGCCGATATGTTCGAGCTACTTGGTGTAAAAAAGTTCGCTTGATGACCAACAACCCAGAAAAAGTAGAAACCATGAAAAAAGCAGGTATCAACGTGGTTGAACGAGTACCGCTTAATGTAGGCGAAAACCGCTACAACACAAAATATCTTGATACAAAAGCGAAAAAAATGGGACATTACATTGTGCATAACAATGATGAACAACATTTAATGACCTGTCCACATTGCCAGGAAGAGATTATTTAACAAATAAGATATGTTAAAAAAGCCATACTGTTATATTGAACAGTATGGCTTTTTTATTTAAACTCTCAGTTACGGAATAATCGAAGGATTTTTTAGCATATTGCTAAAAACGAGAAACCCCGTCTCGTATTCCAAAGATCGGGGCTTATCAGGAGTAAGTAAAATGAAAAAAATTGCCTTTTTCATTTTCTTGATTATCTGTTGTTTAGTTAGCTGTTCCGGAACAGTTATCTAAGATAATCGCAAGGGGACGATGTAGGAGTTGTCCCCAATGCCTCTAATCTTAAAGAATTCTTTCCTTGATTGCAAGGGCAATTATTGACTTTGAACCTTTCTCCACAAATCTTTACTATAAATGGCACCGACAGAATTTACTTGTGCACCCATTATACTTGGCGCGAGATAAACTGGCGTACTATATTGAAAAATAGGTAACACTAAATGCTCTTGTTGAACTATCCCTTTTAATTTCGCGTAATTTTCTAACCGCACTTTTTCGGATGTCGTCGTCATTGCACTTTCAAATAAACGATCAAATTCCGCATTTTTATAGCCATTTTTGTTATCTGGGCTTTTTGAATAGAATAAATTTAGAAATGCTGCAGGATCATTAAAATCAGCACACCAGCCAGAACGAATTAATTGAAAATCGCCTTTTGTGCGGGCGGTTTGCAATTCTTGCCAGTTCATCCCTTGATTTTCAACTCGTAATAAATCAGATTGTGATAATTGATGATTTAATCGCATTGCAATGGTTTCATTCAGAGATGAATCATCATAACGAATGCGTAATTTCAATGGACGAGTTTCACTAATTTGATTTTGGGAAAAGAGCTGTTCTGCAACAACTGGCTCCCAAACAAATTCTTGCTCACCTAGCATAGATTTTGGCAAAAAAGTATTGCTAGGATGAAGATGAGCAATATCTGCAACCAAATTATTGGTAGAAATCATCGAAACAATCGCTTTTCTTACCGCACTTTTTTGTAACACAGGATCGGAAAGATTAAACTCATAGAAGTAAGTACAAAGTTGCGGATAATCTTGGATATTCTGATCGACTTTTTTCGGATTCATTACAACATCAAAATCAGACAAATCTGCATCAACGGAAATTTTTTGATACTTCACTTGCTGAAATATCACTTTTTCTTTCGCCCAATAATAAGGATTGGTAGTTAAAATATGCTGATTTTCAGCCTGACTTTGTAACTGATATGCGCCATTACTGATCAATATTTCAGTCGATTTAGCATAGTGAGGCAAAAGACTGACATGTGCCAGCATAGAAGGTAAATATGGCGATGCTTTATCTAATTCAATGCGTAAAGTGCGGTCATTTTCGGCAAACAATCCTAGGGATTCAACAGGTAACGCTTTTTCCAATACTGCCTTCGCATTTTTCAGATTCATAAAAGCCAAATAATTTTTAAGTGGGCTTTCAGATTGAGAAAGTGTTTGCCAAGATTGTACAAAATCTGATGCAGTGATAGGCTCGCCATTTGACCATTTAGCATTTTCACGCAAAGTGAAAATCCAAGTTTTATTGTCTTCGGTTTGCCAATTTTCTGCTACAGCTGGAACAAGATTACCCTGCACATCATAAGCTGTTAATCCTTCAAAAAGATCTCGTAATAATTGAGTTTGTTCTTCGCTTTGTGCTTGCCAAGGTTGCAAAGTCAAATCGCTATAAACGCCACGTTTTAATTCAACTCGGTTAGATTCCAATTGAGTATTTTTTTGTGTCTCAATTTGTGGCGAAATAGGCTTAGGACTATCCAATTTATCACAAGCCACCACCGTAAAAATAATAGAAAAAATAACCGCACTTCGTTGGCACAAAGCGAACAAATTATTCATTTTCGGTTTTAATCCAAAATAAGAAGAACCAAAACTTAATACAAATCAACGCAACAATAACACTACGCCCTATTACACTTGGCGTGAAATAAAAACCAATTAGTAGCATTGTGGTAACAAAAGTCAAAATAAAAATTTTGGTATTTTTCTTTAATGATCGATTTTCATGAAAGGACTTGAGATGTTTTTGATAAATACTTGTGCCTAAAAACCATTGTTCTAAGCGTTTTGAACCTTTTGTGAAGAAAAATAAAGTAAGTAATAAAAAAGGCGTGGTAGGCAAAAGAGGAAGAAAAATCCCAATGATGCCAATTGCAAGTGAAAGAAAACCTAAAATAATGTAAATAATTTTCATAATGTTCCTAATAAAAAAGAAAATGCAAACTATTATTACTGATTTTTTAGATTTTTCAACCTTGATATTATAGAATTTGCCGTCACATAAAAAAACAGTTTTCAAAAAAGGAACATTTATGTCTATGTCAAATCCATTACTTAACATTCAAGGCCTACCGCCATTTTCACAAATCAAGCCAGAACACATTCGACCAGCTGTTGAAAAATTAATTCAAGATTGTCGCAATACGATAGAACAAGTGTTAAAACAACCGCACTTTACTTGGGAAAATTTCATTTTGCCTTTAACGGAAACTAATGATCGCTTAAATCGTGCTTGGTCGCCCGTTTCTCATCTCAATTCAGTAAAAAATAGCACTGAATTACGTGAAGCCTATCAAACGTGCTTGCCGTTACTTTCTGAATACAGCACTTGGGTTGGTCAGCATAAAGGGCTTTATAATGCCTATTTAGCGTTAAAAAATAGTGCTGAATTTGCCGATTATTCGATTGCACAAAAGAAAGCCATTGAAAATTCACTGCGTGATTTTGAACTTTCAGGCATTGGGCTTTCCGAAGAGAAACAACAACGTTATGGCGAAATTGTGGCACGCTTATCGGAATTAAATTCACAATTTAGCAATAACGTATTAGATGCCACCATGGGTTGGGAAAAACTCATTGAAAACGAAGCAGAACTTGCTGGTTTACCTGAATCCGCACTACAAGCTGCACAACAATCTGCCGAAAGTAAAGGATTAAAGGGCTATCGTTTTACGTTAGAAATCCCAAGTTATTTGCCTGTGATGACTTACTGCGAAAATCGTGCATTGCGTGAAGAAATGTACCGTGCTTATGCAACACGTGCCTCTGAACAAGGCCCTAACGCTGGCAAATGGGACAACAGTAAAGTTATGGAAGAAATTCTTACATTACGCGTAGAACTGGCGAAATTACTCGGTTTTAATACTTACACCGAACTTTCACTTGCCACAAAAATGGCAGAAAACCCACAACAAGTTCTTGATTTCTTAGATCATCTTGCCGAACGTGCCAAACCACAAGGCGAAAAAGAACTGCAAGAATTGAAAGATTACTGCGAAAAAGAATTTGGTGTCACTGAACTTGCGCCTTGGGATATTGGTTTTTACAGCGAAAAACAAAAACAACATTTATACGCCATTAATGATGAAGAACTTCGCCCATATTTTCCAGAAAATCGCGTGATTTCAGGGTTGTTTGAATTAATTAAACGCATTTTAAATATTCGTGCAGTTGAACGCAAAGACGTGGATACTTGGCATAAAGATGTGCGCTTCTTTGATTTAATCGATCAAAATGATCAACTCCGAGGCAGTTTCTATCTTGATTTATATGCACGCGAACATAAACGTGGCGGTGCGTGGATGGATGACTGTATCGGACGTAAGCGTAAACTGGATGGCAGCATTGAAACGCCTGTGGCTTATTTAACTTGCAACTTCAATGCACCGATAGGGAATAAACCAGCCTTATTTACTCACAATGAAGTCACCACGCTATTCCACGAATTTGGGCACGGAATCCATCATATGCTCACGCAAATTGATGTATCCGATGTGGCAGGAATAAATGGCGTGCCTTGGGATGCTGTGGAATTACCAAGTCAATTTATGGAAAACTGGTGCTGGGAAGAAGAGGCTTTGGCGTTTATTTCAGGGCATTACGAAACAGGCGAGCCGTTGCCAAAAGAAAAACTCACGCAATTGTTAAAAGCGAAAAATTTCCAAGCTGCGATGTTTATCTTACGTCAGCTTGAATTTGGGATTTTTGATTTCCGCTTGCATCACACCTTTGATGCGGAAAAAACCAATCAAATTTTGGATACACTTAAATCGGTGAAATCACAAGTTGCCGTCATAAAAGGCGTAGATTGGGCAAGAGCACCACACAGCTTCAGCCATATTTTTGCAGGGGGCTACGCCGCAGGTTATTACAGCTATTTATGGGCTGAAGTATTATCGGCTGATGCTTATTCACGCTTTGAAGAAGAAGGTATTTTCAACCCAATCACAGGCAAATCATTCTTAGATGAAATTCTCACGCGTGGTGGCTCAGAAGAGCCAATGGAACTCTTCAAACGCTTCCGTGGCCGTGAACCGCAATTAGATGCATTATTAAGACATAAAGGCATTATGAATTAATATATCAATCAGATAGGGTATGTACGACATACCCTTTCTCAAATATCTCCCTCTAAAATAAATCTCACCATAAAAACATAGTAAATTTTAACCGCACTTTATCTAGACAAAACCTGCAAACGAGACATTATTTTTACAAATAGCTGTAAGATAAACGCATAGAAATTCACGCAGAATATACTAATTTCCTGTATAATTTTTCACATATCTATTCAACTCATTACACAAAATATTCTGAGGATTTTATGGCTGCTGCAATTCAACAACGTGCCGAACTTCAACGTCGTATTTGGCAAATTGCTAATGATGTGCGAGGCTCAGTCGATGGCTGGGATTTCAAACAATATGTGCTTGGCACACTTTTTTACCGTTTTATTAGCGAAAACTTTGCTAATTATATTGAAGCTGGAGATGATAGCGTTGATTATTCTCATTTACATGATGACGCCATTATCGCGGCATTAAAAAAGACACCATCAAAACAAAAGGCTACTTTATTTACCCAAGCCAATTATTTAAAAATGTCGTGGCAAAAGCCAACACTAATCCGAATTTAAATACAGACCTAAAAAACATTTTTACAGATATTGAAAACTCAGCTACTGGCTTCCCATCCGAACAGGATATCAAAGGCTTATTTGCCGATTTTGACACCACCAGCAATCGCTTAGGCAATACCGTAAAAGATAAAAACGACCGCTTAACGGCTGTTTTAAAAGGCGTGGCTGAACTTGATTTTGGCAAATTTGAAGATAACCACATTGATTTATTTGGCGATGCATACGAATATCTTATTTCTAACTATGCTGCCAATGCAGGCAAATCTGGTGGCGAATTTTTTACCCCACAAAGTGTTTCCAAACTCATTGCTCAAATTGCAATGCACGGGCAAACCTCGGTCAATAAAATTTATGACCCTGCAGCAGGTTCTGGCTCACTTTTGCTTCAAGCCAAAAAACAATTTGATGAACATATTATTGAAGAAGGCTTTTTCGGGCAGGAAATTAACCCTACCACATACAACCTTGCCCGTATGAATATGTTTTTGCATAACATCAACTACGACAAGTTTGATATTGCTTTAGGCAACACCTTAATGGAACCACAATTTGGCGATGATAAACCTTTCGATGCCATCGTTTCTAACCCGCCTTACTCCTTGAAATGGGCTGGCTCCGACGATCCAACACTGATTAACGATGAACGCTTTGCCCCCGCAGGTGTGCTTGCTCCAAAATCAAAAGCGGATTTTGCCTTTATTTTACACGCATTAAGCTATCTTTCAGCAAAAGGCAGGGCGGCGATTGTTTCCTTCCCTGGTATTTTTTATCGTGGCGGTGCCGAGCAAAAAATTCGTCAATATTTGGTGGATAATAATTTTGTGGAAACCGTGATTGCCCTTGCACCAAATCTCTTCTACGGCACTAGTATTGCCGTGAATATTTTGGTTCTGTCCAAACACAAACCCAATACCCAAACCCAATTTATCGATGCCAGCGGTTTATTTAAATCTGCCACCAATAACAACATTTTAGAAGAGGAACATATTGAGCAAATTCTCAAACTGTTTGCCGATAAAGAAGATGTGCCGCATTTAGCAAAATCCATATCCTTTGAAGAAATCGCCCAAAATGACTACAACCTTGCAGTGAGTTCGTATGTGGAACAAAAAGACACTCGTGAAGTGATTAATATTGATGAACTCAATGCTCAAATTCGTAAAACAGTTGCTAATATCGACCGCTTGCGTGCCGAGATTGACAAGATTGTGGCAGAAATTGAGGGGTAAAATGTAGGGTGGGCTTCAGCCCACCAATTTACGATAACAAGTGGTGGGCTAAAGCCCACCCTACGAGGAACAATAAAAAAACACCATGAAAAACAACCGCACTTTTTTAGAAAAATTATTGGATGGGGCTGAGGTTGAGTGGAAGCCACTGACATTAGTAACAGAAATGAAACGAAGAAAAACAACAACTGCAAAATTTGCAAATGAAGGAAATATCAATATTATTGCTGGAGGAAAAAAATTTGCTTATTAAAAATTGAAGATATCCCTGAAGAGAAAACTATAAATCTACCAATTATTGTAACTTATGCAGGTTATAATATGATATTACGAAAAGCCTATTTCTGATAAAAATGATTGTTCTAATTAATTCAAATGAAAAAATATTACAAATTAAATACATTTATCATTATTTATTACAAAATCAGGAAAAAATTAATGCAAAATTAAGGTTCAGATGTGCCTCAGATTGCAACACCTGATACAGGAAAATTATTGATCCCCATCCCCCCACTCTCCGTCCAAACCGAAATCGTAAAAATTTTGGACGCATTGACAACACTTACCAGCGAGCTTACCAGCGAGCTTACTAGCGAGCTTAACAGCGAGCTAATACTACTCCAGAAACAATATGAATACTATCTGAAGAAATTATTAAGTATTGATGAACTTCGCAAGGTTGTGGCTGACTGGAAGAATTTGAAAGAAATTTTAAGAAATTTAAGAACAGGATTAAATCCAATAAATAATTTTAAACTTAATACTGAAACTGCTGAGAACTATTATATTACAAATAGAGAATTACATAGTATTAATATAAAAATAACAGACAATATTGATAAAATTAGTAATCAAGATCGTGAAACTATTGATAAACAGTTAATATTAAATAATGGAGATATTCTTATTTTCAACAACAGGAACAATTGGTAAAACTGCTTCCATCTCTGAATTAGGAATAAATCGAAATATTAAAGAAATTCTATATGCTTTAACTGTAAATCGAGAGATCATAAAACCGACGTATTTACTAAGACTTATTCATAATGAAATTACAAAAAAACAAATAAATAATTATGTAATAGGATCAACCGTTAAAAGTATTTCAATGGCAAATTTAAAAAAAGTAAAAATTTTAATTCCTTCACTAGATGAGCAGCAACGCATCGTTTAAATCCTCGATAAATTTGAAACCTTAACCAATTCCATTACCGAAGGCTTGCCTTTAGCAATTGAACAAAGCCAAAAGCGGTATGAATATTACCGAGAATTGTTATTAAATTTATCGTAACCCGTAGGGTAGGCTTCAGCCTACCAATTAACCATAACAAACGGTGGGTTAAAGCTCACCCTACAAATTTGAGAAGAAATAATGAAAGACTTAATCATCTACAACACTGACTATGGTAAATATCACATTGCTATATTGGTTGTCAAAAATGAAGCTTAACTGATTCAAAATCAGATAAAGCAACTTTTTGACACCTATATAAAAAATATATCAACTCATATAAAAAACATATTACAATACAATGAATTAGACGAAAATTCAATTATCAAGGATTACTTAATAACTGACAAAGATAGCAAACAATATCAAGTAAAACATTATTCCATTGAAATGATTCTCGCAATCGAATAACGTAGACATAGCCCACATAATGTACAATATCAACGGTGGGTTAATACGCAATTACGTACTTATGTAGATAAATATTTTCTATTAGATAAAGAGCGATTAATAAATCCTCAATTTCGATATAATCATTTTGATTAATTACTGGCACAAATTCGTGAAATTCGAGCTAGTGTATTGCGGTTTTATCAAATAGTACGAAAGTTATCTAAATTATCCAGTGACTACGATAAAACAGATAAAGTCACTGAAATGTTATCTGCAGAAACACAAAATAAGTTGATTTATGCCATTACACAATAAACTGCTGCAGAGCTAATCTATATACCTGAAAATGCCAAATTACACAATACGCATCTCATATCTTAAAAACACACTGTTACACGCAAATTCCAAAAGAATGCCGCTAAAAAATAATAAAAATATGATGAATCAAATATCTGGAATCGATTATTGAGGAGCAATTTAGAAAGTGATGAATTAAGAGTTAAAAATCGTGAAGATCTTATATTAAATTCCTTGCGAAATAATGTTGATAAGTTAGTAGAAATTAACGGTTTGCCGTTTCTTATCGGTAATGGAAGCTGAAATGTAATACAAATGGAAACCTTACCCAGAGTTGAATATGCAAAAGCTGATCAGATCAGAATACTGTAAGATGGCATTCAGGCTAACAATTAACAATTAGAAATGTTAGAAAAATCGCAAAAAAATCTAAAAAAGTAAAGGCATTAAGGAACTACTTATGACCCAATACAAAACTATCGCTGAATCAAATAATTTTATCGTTTTAGATCAATATAATAAATTTGTGGAAGAACCTAATGCTGGTTATCAAACAGAAGGGAGCCTTGAGCGTGAGTTTATTCGTGATTTACAGGCTCAAGGCTATGAGTATTTACAATGGCTTAATAATCACGATGAACTGATTAAAAACTTACGGGCGCAATTACAACGGTTGAATAATGTTATTTTCTCCGATGCAGAATGGCAACGTTTTTTAGAGGAATATTTGGATAAACCGAGCGATAACCTGATTGAGAAAACCCGCAAAATTCACGATGATTATATTTATGATTTAGTGTTCGATAACGGACGCATTCAGAACATCTATTTGCTTGATAAGAAAAATCTTGCCAATAACACTGTGCAAGTCATCAATCAATTTAAGCAAACTGGCAGCTATGATAATCGTTATGATGTGACAATTTTGGTGAATGGTTTACCCCTTATATTGAACTGAAAAAACGTGGCGTAGCGATTCGTGAAGCCTTTAACCAAATTCACCGTTACAGCAAAGAAAGTTTCAATAAAGAAAATTCTCTCTTTAAATATATTCAGATTTTTGTCATTTCTAATGGCACAGATACTCGCTATTTTGCTAATACGACTAAACGCAATAAGAATAGCTACGACTTCACAATGAATTGGGCAACGGCAAAAAATACGCTGATTAAAGATTTAAAGGATTTTACCGCGACTTTCTTGCAAAAGAATACTTTGCTCAATGTGTTGGTAAATTACTGCGTGTTTGATGTGAGTGATACGTTGTTAATTATGCGTCCGTATCAAATTGCCGCAACAGAACGTATTTTGTGGAAAATTAAAAGTTCTTATTAAGCAAAAAATTGGAGTAATCGTGAAAGTGGTGGCTATATTTGGCATACCACAGGTTCAGGCAAAACCCTCACCAGCTTTAAAGCATCTCGCCTTGCGACTGAACTTGATTTTATTGATAAAGTCTTTTTTGTGGTCGATCGTAAAGACTTAGACTACCAAACGATGAAAGAATATCAGCGTTTTTCGCCTGATAGCGTGAATGGGTCGGAAAGTACCGCTGGGCTTAAACGCAATATTGAAAAAGATGATAACAAAATTATCGTAACCACCATTCAAAAATTGAATAATTTAATGAAAAGTGAAGAAAACCTGTCTATTTATCAAAAACAGGTGGTCTTTATTTTCGATGAAGCACATCGCTCCCAATTTGGCGAAGCACAAAAAAATCTAAAACGTAAATTCAAAAAATTCTATCAATGTGGTTTTACTGGCACACCTATTTTCCCTGAAAACGCATTAGGTGCGGAAACGACAGCAAGTGTGTTCGGTGCGGAATTGCATTCTTATGTGATTACCGATGCTATTCGTGATGACAAAGTACTGAAATTCAAGGTCGATTACAACGATGTCCGCCCACAATTTAAAGCCTTAGAAACAGAAAAAGATCCTGAAAAATTAACCGCACTTGAGCAGAAACAAGCCTTTTTACACCCTGAGCGTATTAAAGAAATCTCGCAATATTTGCTTAACAATTTTAAACAGAAAACCCACCGTTTGAATGTCACAGGTAAAGGCTTTAATGCAATGTTTGCGGTAAGCAGTGTGGAAGCAGCAAAACGTTATTACGAAACCTTACAAAATTTACAGGCAGAGCAGGAACATCCGTTAAAAATTGCAACAATCTTTTCGTTTGCAGCCAATGAAGAGCAAGATGCGATTGGCGATATTCCAGATGAGACCTTTGAACCCACTGCTCTAAAAAGTACGGCAAAAGAATTTTTAACAAAAGCCATTGATGATTACAATCACTACTTTGGCACGAATTATGGCGTAGATAGTCAATCATTCCAAAATTACTATCGCGATCTTGCCAAACGTGTGAAAAATCAGGAAGTGGATTTACTGATTGTGGTCGGAATGTTCTTAACAGGCTTTGATGCCCCTACGTTGAATACTCTTTTCGTGGACAAAAACTTGCGTTATCACGGATTAATGCAGGCTTTTTCTCGCACCAACCGCATTTATGACACAACTAAAACCTTTGGGAATATCGTCACTTTCCGCGATTTGGAACAAAATACCATTGATGCAATCACGCTATTTGGCGATAAAAATACGAAGAATGTCGTACTAGAAAAAAGCTACGACAGCTATTTTAACGGTGATGACAATCAACGTGGCTATGCAGAAATCGTGAAAGAATTAAAAGAAAGCTTTCCTGATTCAACAGAAATCGAAACAGAGCAAGATAAAAAAGAGTTTGTAAAATTATTTGGCGAATATCTACGTGTCGAAAATATTTTGCAGAATTACGATGAATTTGCAGCATTGCAAGCCTTACAAGCGGTCGATTTAAATGATCCGATTGCAATGGAAAAATTCAAGCAAGTACATTATGTGAATGATGAACAAATTGCAGAAATGCTGAAAGTACCCACTTTACCAGTAAGAGCGGAGCAAGATTATCGTTCAACTTATAATGATATTCGCGATTGGTTACGCCAAAGAAAAGAGGGGAATGATAAAGATAATTCACCGATAAATTGGGATGATGTCGTGTTTGAAGTAGATTTATTAAAATCTCAAGAAATCAATTTGGATTATATTCTTGCGTTAATTTTCGAACATCATAAGAAAAACCAAGACAAAGAGGTGTTAATTGATGAAATCCGCCGCACAGTTCGTTCAAGTTTGGGTAACCGTGCGAAAGAGAGCTTGATTGTCGATTTTATCAACCAAACAAATTTAGATGATATTCCCGATAAAGCGACTTTAATTGACTCATTCTTCCTATTTGCTCAAGCAGAACAGCGAAAAGAAGCAGAAACCTTAATTCAAGAAGAAAATTTGAATGTCGATGCAGCAAAACGCTATATCAGCACTTCATTAAAACGGGAATATGCCAGTGAAAACGGCACGGCACTTAATGAAGTATTGCCAAAAATGAGTCCACTTAAGCCACAATATCTCACTAAAAAGCAGAAGATTTTCCAAAAAATTGCTGCATTTGTAGAGAAATTTAAAGGGGTTGGAGGAAAGATTTAAATTTAATATATCAACAATTAGACATCTTATTAAGACATAAAGGCATTATGAATTAATAATACAAAACATACTGGTCAATATTTAACTAGTCGTGATAATAAAAACAGCTCCAATTTATACTTGGAGCTGTTTTTTATATCGATAAACTTACTTTTTACGTGCTAAAATTCGATTTGCACACTCTGCTGCAGCTGTTAAGCCACCTGCCATCATAATAATATCTTTAATCACTAAACGACCAACTCCAGATAAATAAGGGAAACCATAGGCTGGCGTTGGTAAATCTCCACCTAGATTAGGCACCCAAGCCTCGGGCGTTGTGATTAAAAATGACAGCGTGACTATTGACATGCCAAATGTCAGTAGGCCTCCTGCTAAACCTGCCGTTGCATTCCAAATACCAGCTAAAGTAAGAATACCAACAGTAACAATAATTGCTCCAATAATGTAAGAAGCCGTATAGGTGCCATTTTCTTTATGCCATTCGATGTTTTTTGCAACCATTTTTCCTTCAGGATTTTTGTGTAGTGTATATTCCATCACTAACTCTCCTTTATCATTCGGCACTAAATTTGGCCCTTTTTCATACATATAGCTAAAAAATGGGCTATTTGATACAAAGTGAGCAATTCCATCTGCCTCATATTGACAAACTTTCAAACCACCGATCCATGCCATTACAATAAAAATAGCAATACGGATAAAATTAATAAATTGACGCTGCATTGGTGCAACAATTCTTGCGACAAATTCAACAAATGTATTAAATACTGACATATAAATTTCCACATAAAAGTAAATAAAATTGAGAGCCTAATTCTACTCGCTTTAATATTAAAAAGCAAAATCAATTCCCTTTAATAAAAGGTAAATAACGGAGAAATTTGAAAAGTTTTACTAATTAAAATAAAATTTGATTTTCCCATTTTAAGCCTCTTTATTATCTTTAAATCACATTTAAATAATCTTTACACAACTACCTTATGATATTAAAATTTACAAAATTTAAGCAAATCCTCCACATCTTCTAACCAAAGATTTCCAATTTCATCAATCAATTCTCCACAATTAAAAACATCAGAATTTTTAGCCGCACTTTCTAAAGTATCCGCTAATTGACGTAAATGATTTAACCCTACCGATGCCGCTGCGCCTTTAATTTTATGGGCGGTATCTTCTGTTTCTTTCATATTATCTTTTGATAATTGAGCCAGATAATTTGGCATAGTTTGTTTGAATAAAGATAAATTTTCTAAAATTTGTTTTTTTCCAAGTGTTTCTATCAGCACTAAATCAAACTGTTCTGAAAGCTCATTATCATCATTCATTTCTATAATAGATTCGCTTTCATCTGCAAAAAATTTCTGTAGACAATGGTGTAAATCCTTAATTGAAATGGGTTTACGTAATACGCCATCCATACCCATCTCTAAATATTCTTGCTCGCTTTGCATAACATTGGCGGTAAAAGCAATCATTGGCGGTAAAAAATCATAAATACCGTTTTCATAGTTCTCTCGCAAATATTGGGCAATTTCAAAACCACTCATATCTGGTAATTTAATATCGAGCAATAGAATGTCGTAAACATTTTTCTCAAATAAAGTAATCGCCTGCTTGCCATTTGTCGCAACATCAACATGATGCCCAAGTTTTTCTAAAATAGTTTTCGCAACCATAATATTGAGATCAACATCTTCTACTAAAAGAATATTCAAGAATGGTATATTTTTCTTAACGGATTCTTGTTCAGAAATTTCTTGAGCGTGGAGAGTAAGATGGAAAGTTGCGCCTTTTCCTCGCTCACTTTCAACTGTTAAATCCCCTTCCATTAACTGAGCGAGATTTTTAGAAATAGCCAACCCAATACCGCTACCCGCACTTTGCTGGCGGCTTTCTTTCACTTGATAATACATTTCAAAAATATGTTTTTGTTCTTCAGGTGAAATCCCCATTCCTGTATCTTTCACAATAAAATGGTAACAATCCTGATTTCTCATAATTTTAAGAATAATATTTCCCTGATCCGTAAACTTCACCGCATTACTAATTAAGTTCCACAAAATTTGGCTCAAGCGAACACGATCAAGATTCAACCAATTAGGCAAATTAGGTTCAAGCTCTAAAGAAAAAATAAGATTTTTTTCTTTGGCGAGAAAACTAGCAAAATTATAAATATCGTTTAATAAGGCGGGGAAATCTGTTGGCTGGCGATTTAATTCAATTCGGCTAGCATCAATTTTTTCCAAATCAATAATATCGCTAAAAATATAGCCTAAACTGACCGCACTTATGTTGATAGTTTTTAAATAATTACGCTGGAGATCATCCAATTCATCATCAAGTAAAATCTGGCTAAGCCCGACAATCCCATTCAATGGCGTGCGAAATTCATGGCTTATTGTGGCAAGTAAAGTACTTTTATCACGGCTATTTTTTTCTAACTTTTCCAATGCTTGGGATAATTTTTTCTGAGCAGCAATTCGCTCGGCGACCTCATTTTCCAATCGATTAACCGAGCTAGAAAGATCAAGACGAGAATGTTCAAGTTTTTCTACTAATAAAGTGAAAAAATAAATAACAAAAGGCGCAGTGAGTAAGCCAAAAGTTACCGAACGAAAAATATCTACCCAAGATATCTGATGAACAATAAATAGACTAAATAAAATCTGAGTACAAAGGGCTAAAACCGCTAGAATCATCACGCCTAAAAGAGAAAAACGAAGACGCCCAAGACGAATAACCCAATCCACATACCTCTGAGCAAAATATTTGAAATTTTTCATCAAATCTCCTAAAACATTATTATCGTTATAAAAAAAACCTGTGCATATAGGCTTTATTATATCCATAAAGTAAAAGAGATTGTTATTACTATGTGTGCGTAAGAAATGAAAAACTTAATCTTTATTAATTATCTGTTTGACTAAAATTTGTAATTCAGGAATAACTTGCTCTTCAAACCAAGGATTCTTTGTTACCCAAAGCTGATTACGTCGGGAAGGATGCACGAGAGGCATAAAGTGCGGTAAGAATTGACGATAATTTTTAACAGTGTTAGTTACATTATCTTTATTTTCGGGTAAATAATATTTCTGTGCATATTGCCCAATAAGAATAGTGAGCTGAATATTAGGTAGATTCCCTAAAATCATTGGATGCCATCTTTCTGCAAAACCTTGACGAGGTGGTAAGTCACCCGATTTACCTTTTCCAGGATAATAGAAATCCATGGGAAGAACCGCAAATATCCCAGAATTATAAAAATAATCGTAATCTACTCCCAACCATTCTCGCAGACGATCACCGCTTTTATCATTCCAATACAAACGAGATTGCTCAGCTTTTACCCCAGGAGCTTGACCAACAATATTAATTCGAGCTGTTTTAGGCGCCGAAAATAAAGGGAAAATTCCACGTTCTGTAAAATCTTTATTTTGAGGATCAGCGATAATACTTGAAGTTATTTCGTCTAAATTTTTAATCATAATAGATGAGATTAGAAATAAGTGTATAAAGTCTATTTGAAAAATATGAAAAATCAAAACTCTAAATGATGTAAATAGGTATATTTATTAAAACTATATTGTAGGCAATACAAAACTAAAAACTTGATATTGAAATACAATCTCTATTTTCTACTTTAATCCTTTTCATGAAATAATGAGTAAATTCCCAAAAGCTAAAACCCCATATCTTTCGACACGGGGTTCTTCTGTTTTTATTTAACCTAGATAAGTATTTGGTAACCTGGCGGTGCCCTACTCTCACATGGGGAAACCCCACACTACCATCGGCATTACAGCGTTTCACTTCTGAGTTCGGTATGGTCTCAGGTGGGTCCACCGCACTATCGCCGCCAGGATAATTCTTTGATAACTCGTCTTTTCTCTTTTATCTCTCGTTCTTTTATCTCTCGTTACTCAGTCTTTCCTCTACCTTTCACTCCTTCTTATTGGTCACAAGCTGAACCCGATTTTCTTTCTATTAAGTCTTCTATACTTACTTTTCTTTGTTTAGTCTTTTACTTCGGTTTCCGCTCTACTTTTATTTGCTTCGCTTTTCATCTCTTACTTCACTTAGCTCCCAAAAACACTTGAGCGTTGTATAGTTAAGCCTCTCGGGCAATTAGTATCTGTTAGCTCAATGTATCACTACACTTACACACCTGACCTATCTACGTCGTAGTCTACAACAACCCTTACTGACTTAAAGTCAGGGATGACTCATCTCTTGGCAAGTTTCGTGCTTAGATGCTTTCAGCACTTATCTCTTCCGCATTTAGCTACCCAGCAATGCCTCTGGCGAGACAACTGGAACACCAGTGATGCGTCCACTCCGGTCCTCTCGTACTAGGAGCAGCCCCAATCAATCATCCAACGCCCACGGCAGATAGGGACCGAACTGTCTCACGACGTTCTAAACCCAGCTCGCGTACCACTTTAAATGGCGAACAGCCATACCCTTGGGACCTACTTCAGCCCCAGGATGTGATGAGCCGACATCGAGGTGCCAAACACCGCCGTCGATATGAACTCTTGGGCGGTATCAGCCTGTTATCCCCGGAGTACCTTTTATCCGTTGAGCGATGGCCCTTCCATTCAGAACCACCGGATCACTATGACCTACTTTCGTACCTGCTCGACTTGTCTGTCTCGCAGTTAAGCTTGCTTATACCATTGCACTAACCTCACGATGTCCGACCGTGATTAGCAAACCTTCGTGCTCCTCCGTTACGCTTTGGGAGGAGACCGCTCCAGTCAAACTACCCACCAGACACTGTCCGAGACCACGTTTCGCAATCTTCGTTAGAACATCAAACGTTAAAGGGTGGTATTTCAAGGATGACTCCACAATCACTGGCGTGACTGCTTCTAAGTCTCCCACCTATCCTACACATCAAAATTCAATGTTCAGTGTCAAGCTATAGTAAAGGTTCACGGGGTCTTTCCGTCTAGCCGCGGGTACACCGCATCTTCACGGCGATTTCAATTTCACTGAGTCTCGGGTGGAGACAGCCTGGCCATCATTATGCCATTCGTGCAGGTCGGAACTTACCCGACAAGGAATTTCGCTACCTTAGGACCGTTATAGTTACGGCCGCCGTTTACTGGGGCTTCGATCAGGTGCTTCTCTTGCGATGACACCATCAATTAACCTTCCAGCACCGGGCAGGCATCACACCCTATACGTCCACTTTCGTGTTTGCAGAGTGCTGTGTTTTTAATAAACAGTTGCAGCCAGCTGGTATCTTCGACCGGTTCAACCTTCGCGCGCTAGGGATTACAATCTACGCCGGCGCACCTTCTCCCGAAGTTACAGTGCTATTTTGCCTAGTTCCTTCACCCGAGTTCTCTCAAGCGCCTCAGTATTCTCTACCTGACCACCTGTGTCGGGTTTCAGTACGGTTTAGTAAAGCCTTTCGCTTAGTGGCTTTTCCTGGAAGCGTCGTATCAATTACTTCAGCTCCGTAGAGCCTCGTCATCATCTCTCTGTGTTAAGGAAGTCCGGATTTGCCTAAACTTCCCACCTATCATCTTAAACGCACATATCCAACAGTGCGATAACCTAACCTACTCCGTCCCCACATCGCAGCTTTACCAAGTACAGGAATATTAACCTGTTTCCCATCGACTACGCATTTCAGCCTCGCCTTAGGATCCGACTCACCCTGCCTCGATTAACGTTGGACAGCAACCATTGGTCTTCCGACGAACGGGTTTTTCACCCGTTTTATCGTTACTTATGTCAGCATTCGCACTTGTGATACGTCCAGCCCACCTCTCGATGAACCTTCATCCGCTTACACAATGCTCACCTACTCAACAGGCGAATCACTAATCATCCTTACTCTACGATGCCCGACTCAACGTTCCGATTGCTTGAACAACCTTTCATGACGCTTCGCGCTATTCCAGGTTGTTAATCGTAAGGCGTATTAGTGATACGCCTGATGCCGCAGCTTCGGTACTATATTTCAGCCCCGTTACATCTTACGCGCAGGCCGACTCGACTAGTGAGCTACCACGCTTTCTTTACATGATGGCTGCTTCTAAGCCAACATCCTAGCTGTCTACGCCTTTCCACTTCGTGTCCCACTTAATATAGACTTGAGGACCTTAGCTGGCGGTCTAGGTTGCTTCCCTCTACACGACGGACGTTAGCACCCTCCTTGTGTCTCCTGAGTATCACTCTTTGGTATTCGTAGTTTGCATCGGGTTGGTAATCCAGGATGGACCCCTAGCCGAAACAGTGCTCTACCCCCAATGGTGTCAGCTCATGGCTCTACCTCAATAGATTTCTGGGAGTACCAGCTATCTCCCGGTTTGATTGGCCTTTCACCCCCAGCCACAAGTCATCCGCTAATTTTTCAACATTAGTCGATTCGGTCCTCCAGCTAGTGTTACCCAACCTTCAACCTGCCCATGGCTAGATCACCGGGTCTCGAGTCTATACCTTGCAACTTTTCGCACAGTTAAGACTCGGTTTCCCTTCGGCTCCCTTATTCAGTTAACCTTGCTACAACCTATAAGTCGCTGACCCATTATACAAAAGGTTCGCAGTTACTCCATCACTTAATCCCACTGCTTCATTTGGTTCCTTTGATTCGCTTAACTCCTCTTACCATTATATAACTGCGGTTGCTTTTCATCAGATACCAGTCGACTAGGTGATCTCGCTCCCACTGCTTGTACGTACAAGGTTTCAGGTTCTATTTCACTCCCTTCACCGGGGTTCTTTTCGCCTTTCCTTCACAGTACTGGTTCACTATCGGTCAATCAGGAGTATTTAGCCTTGGAGGATGGTCCCCCTTCTTCAAACAGGATATCACGTGTCCCGCCCTACTTCTCGTTAGCTTAGTACCACAATATGGTTTTTAGATACGGGATTATCACCCTCTTTGATTGTGCTTCCCAACACATTCTCCTAACTATACTGCTATCACTTACTGGCTCTTTCGCTTTCGCTCGCCGCTACTGACGAAATCTCGGTTGATTTCTTTTCCTCGGGGTACTTAGATGTTTCAGTTCTCCAGGTTTGCCTCAACAAGCCATGAATTCACTTGTTGATAGTAGATTCTTCATCTACTGGGTTTCCCCATTCGGATATCTTGGATTAAACGCCTCTCATCGACTCATCCAAGCTTTTCGCAGATTAGCACGTCCTTCTTCGCCTCTGATTGCCAAGGCATCCACCTTGTACGCTTAGTCACTTAACTATACAACCTCAAATGTTTTCAACCACTTTACATTTTCACTTCAAAGTGCGGTCAATTTGATGCGTATTTTCATTTAACTAAACACTTGATTGCTGTTTGTTCAATCAAGATTTTATGCAAAACAGGTTTTGTTTTTAGAGTTTCCTTTTCAGTTCCCTCTTTCACTTTCCTGTCTTGCCTACTCAGACTTTCTCTCGAAAATCTCTTGTTTTCAGCTTGTTTCCAATTTTTTAAAGAACAGTTGATAAAACTTTTCAGTTATCATCGTTAAATAAACTAAAACAAAATTAAAATTAAAATTAAAATTAAACTTAAACTTAAAACTAAGAATAAAATAACCTAATATTTAAAATAGCTTAATCACTACCTTAATACTTTATTAATTTGTCTTTTTCTAATTTACTTAACGATGATAAGTGGTGGAGATAAGCGGGATCGAACCGCTGACCTCCTGCGTGCAAGGCAGGCGCTCTCCCAGCTGAGCTATATCCCCATTTCATCATAATTTAATAACTAATCATTTATGTCTTAGTTATTAGTTATTTACACTACACCTTTCGTTTCACTCACTCTCAGAGTGGTGGGTCTGAGTGGACTTGAACCACCGACCTCACCCTTATCAGGGGTGCGCTCTAACCACCTGAGCTACAGACCCAAGGGTAATGTTTTCTTCTGCTCATTTGTCCACAACTATCAGCCAATCTGTGTGAGCACTCGCTGTCTCTCGTCTTCAGTAAGGAGGTGATCCAACCGCAGGTTCCCCTACGGTTACCTTGTTACGACTTCACCCCAGTCATGAATCATACCGTGGTAAACGCCCTCCAAAAGGTTAAGCTATCTACTTCTGGTACAACCCACTCCCATGGTGTGACGGGCGGTGTGTACAAGGCCCGGGAACGTATTCACCGCGACATTCTGATCCGCGATTACTAGCGATTCCGACTTCATGGAGTCGAGTTGCAGACTCCAATCCGGACTTAGACGTACTTTATGAGATCTGCTCCACTTCGCAGCTTCGCTTCCCTCTGTATACGCCATTGTAGCACGTGTGTAGCCCTACTCGTAAGGACCATGATGACTTGACGTCATCCCCACCTTCCTCCAGTTTATCACTGGCAGTCTCCGTTGAGTTCCCGACCAAGTCGCTGGCAACAAAGGATAACGGTTGCGCTCGTTGCTGGACTTAACCCAACATTTCACAGCACGAGCTGACGACAGCCATGCAGCACCTGTCTCTAAGTTCCCGAAGGCACAAGCTCATCTCTGAGCTCTTCTTAGGATGGCAAGAGTAGGTAAGGTTCTTCCCGTTGCATCGAATTAAACCACATGCTCCACCGCATGAGCGGGCCCCCGTCAATTCATTTGAGTTTTAACCTTGCGGCCGTACTCCCCAGGCGGTCGATTTATCACGTTAGCTACGGGCGCCAAGCTATAAGCCCAATCCCCAAATCGACAGCGTTTACAGCGTGGACTACCAGGGTATCTAATCCTGTTTGCTCCCCACGCTTTCGCACATGAGCGTCAGTACATTCCCAAGGGGCTGCCTTCGCCTTCGGTATTCCTCCACATCTCTACGCATTTCACCGCTACACGTGGAATTCTACCCCTCCCTAAAGTACTCTAGTTACCCAGTCTGAAATGCAATTCCTAGGTTAAGCCCAGGGCTTTCACACCTCACTTAAATAACCGCCTGCGTGCCCTTTACGCCCAGTTATTCCGATTAACGCTCGCACCCTACGTATTACCGCGGCTGCTGGCACGGAGTTAGCCGGTGCTTCTTCTGTATTTAACGTCAATTTGATGTACTATTAACACATCAACCTTCCTCAATACCGAAAGAACTTTACAACCCGAAGGCCTTCTTCATTCACGCGGCATGGCTGCGTCAGGGTTCCCCCCATTGCGCAATATTCCCCACTGCTGCCTCCCGTAGGAGTCTGGACCGTGTCTCAGTTCCAGTGTGGCTGGTCATCCTCTCAGACCAGCTAGAGATCGCTGGCTTGGTAGGCCTTTACCCCACCAACTACCTAATCCCACTTGGGCTCATCCTATGGCATGCGGCCTCTCAGTCCCGCACTTTCATCTTCCGATAATACGCGGTATTAGCGACAGTTTCCCGTCGTTATACCCCTCCATAAGCCAGATTCCCAAGCATTACTCACCTGTCCGCCACTCGTCAGCAAGAAAGCAAGCTTTCTCCTGCTACCGTTCGACTTGCATGTGTTAAGCCTGCCGCCATCGTTCAATCTGAGCCATGATCAAACTCTTCAATTCAAGTTCAATCGCTCAATAAACTGCTTAGCTATACATAAAACACTACTTAAAAAAGTAATGATGAATTTTCAGTTAAGCACCTATTAAGACTTCAAAATTAAAAATAGTTTTAAAACAAGTCAATCAACAAGTGCCCACACAGATTGTCTGATATATTGTTAAAGAACAAAAAATAACGACGCACTTGGAAACTTAAAAAACTTCACAACAGCGCGTCGTTGTGTGCGGTGCATTATAGGGATTTTCAAATCCCTTGCAAGTACTTTTTGTAAAAATATTTTAAAAAATGATCTTTTGATGGAAATATAAACATTTTATTAAAAAGTGCGGTTAGAATAGTCAAACTTTTATTGCTATTATTTCTTACGTAATGAAACTTCTCCACCATTAAACATCTGAATTTTATTGCCACATAATACTTTTAAATAACCACGTTCATCTATGCCTTGTTCAATACCTGAAATAACGCCTTGCTCAGTAAGCACATTTATTTCACTATTTGAAAACGCATTATATGATTGCCATGCTTGTTGAAATTCATCATCAATACCATTTTTCTCAAAGATATTTAAACGTGTATATAAATGTTGTATAAGTTTGGGTAATAAAGTTTGTCGCTCTACATCAGGATCAATTTCACACACTTCCGCATAAGACTGACTAATTTCTGTTTGTTTTGACAACGACACATTAATACCTACGCCAATCACTAAATTGAGCATGCCATTTTTATGATTAGCAATTTCAACTAAAATGCCACCTAACTTTCTTTCATCAAACAAAATATCATTTGGCCATTTCACTTGTACATTTAGCACTTCCGAAATCGCCAAACCGATGACTAAACTTAACCCCTCAATTGATTTTTTAAGATCAAACGTCCAATAAAAACTAAACATGATTTGCCCAGCAAAAGGCGATAACCATTGGCGACCACGCCGACCGCGCCCTGCAGTTTGATATTCAGCCACACAAAGATCGCCTTTTTTTAATGAAAGAATATTTTGTAGTATCCATTCATTTGTAGAGGAAATTATCGGCTGATAATGGATGCCATAAGGAAAAAGTGCGGTTGAAATTTGCTGAGGATTTAATAAAGGAAGCATTGGCACTAAGCGATAATCTTGTCCATCAACGAGAATATCCAAACCAATTTCACGTAATTGTTGAATATCTTCTTCTAGATTTTTAGAAAATTTTTCCAATTCAGACCGCACTTTCGGCTGACAATCCGATAAATATGTCAATAACGTAAAATTCATCATTCATTCCTTATGGCAAATAGTATGAAAATCATAGCATAAATCCTAAAATTTCGTTTTCAAAATAAAGTAAAATCTGTATAATCCCACCGCAATATTTTTTAACTTCAACTTAGCGAGAATATTGCAATGTCATTACGCATTAAACAAGAAGCCCTTACTTTTGACGATGTTCTACTCGTCCCAGCTCACTCAACTGTGCTTCCAAATACTGCCAACCTTTCAACTCAACTTACCAAAGAAATTCGCCTAAATATTCCAATGCTTTCAGCAGCAATGGATACCGTAACTGAAACCAAACTTGCGATCTCTTTAGCACAAGAAGGCGGTATTGGCTTTATTCATAAAAATATGACGATCGAACGCCAAGCAGATCGTGTTCGTAAAGTAAAAAAATTCGAAAGTGGTATCGTTTCTGAACCAGTAACTGTTTTACCAAATTTAACGCTTGCCGAACTTGCTGAAATGGTGAAGAAAAACGGATTTGCGGGCTACCCTGTTGTAGATGGGGAAAATAACTTAATCGGTATCATTACTGGCCGTGATACACGTTTCGTAAAAGATTTAAGCAAAACAGTTTCACAAGTAATGACGAAAAAAGAAGACTTGGTGACCGTAAAAGAAGGGGCGAGTCGCGAAGAAATTTTGGAATTAATGCATCAACACCGTGTTGAAAAAGTATTAGTGGTTAATGATAGTTTCAAACTTAAAGGTATGATTACCGTTAAAGACTTCCAAAAAGCAGAACAAAAACCAAATGCATGTAAAGATGAATTCGGCCGTTTACGCGTGGGGGCCGCTGTAGGTGCAGGTCCAGGCAATGAAGAACGTATTGATGCATTAGTGAAAGCAGGCGTAGATGTACTATTAATTGATTCTTCTCACGGTCACTCAGAAGGCGTATTACAACGCGTTCGTGAAACTCGTGCAAAATATCCAAATTTGCCTATCGTTGCAGGTAACGTAGCAACGGCTGAAGGTGCAATTGCATTAGCAGACGCAGGCGCAAGTGCTGTAAAAGTAGGTATTGGCCCTGGTTCAATTTGTACAACTCGTATTGTAACTGGCGTAGGTGTTCCACAAATCACGGCTATCGCAGATGCAGCGGCGGCATTAAAAGATCGTGGCATTCCAGTTATCGCAGACGGCGGTATCCGCTTCTCTGGTGATATTGCAAAAGCTATCGCTGCAGGCGCAAGCTGTGTAATGGTTGGTTCTATGTTCGCGGGTACTGAAGAAGCTCCAGGTGAAATCGAACTTTATCAAGGTCGTGCATTTAAATCTTACCGTGGTATGGGCTCATTAGGTGCCATGGCGAAAGGTTCATCAGACCGTTATTTCCAATCGGATAATGCGGCAGATAAACTCGTACCAGAAGGTATCGAAGGGCGTATTCCATATAAAGGTTATTTAAAAGAAATCATCCACCAACAAATGGGTGGCTTACGTTCTTGTATGGGCTTAACGGGCTGTGCAACGATTGATGAACTACGCACCAAAGCGGAATTTGTTCGCATTAGCGGTGCAGGCATTAAAGAAAGCCACGTTCATGATGTTGCTATTACTAAAGAAGCACCGAACTATCGTATGGGCTAATCTTTAAGGTGGGCTTTAGCCTGCCTTTTGCTGTTTAAAGTGCGGTTAGTTTTTGCAAAGTTTTAAATAATATGAACCGCTTACACTATCAATAATAAGAGCATTATAAATGACAAATATCCACAATCACAAAATCCTAATCCTCGACTTTGGTTCACAATACACTCAACTGATTGCACGTCGTGTGCGTGAAATCGGTGTGTACTGTGAACTTTGGGCTTGGGATGTAACCGAACAACAAATCCGTGAATTTGCTCCAACGGGTATCATTCTTTCTGGCAGCCCTGAAAGCACAACTGAAGAAAATAGCCCTCGTGCACCGGAATATGTATTTAATGCTGGTGTACCAGTATTAGGCGTTTGCTATGGAATGCAAACGATGGCAATGCAACTTGGCGGTTTAACCGAAACTTCTGACCACCGAGAGTTCGGCTATGCTTCCGTTTCTCTTGAAAATTCAACCGCACTTTTTGCAAATTTAAACGATAATTCGACCGCTTCTGAGCCGAAGTTAGACGTTTGGATGAGCCACGGCGATAAAGTAACGCGCTTACCAGAAAACTTCAAAGTAACTGGCACAACGCCAACCTGCCCAATTGCTGCAATGTCGGATGAAAATCGTCGTTTCTACGGCGTACAATTCCACCCTGAAGTAACGCATACTAAAAAAGGCTTGGAATTATTAACCAACTTCGTAGTAAACATCTGTGGTTGCGAAACTAAATGGACAGCTGAAAACATTATCGAAGATGCCGTTGCTCGCATTAAAGAGCAAGTGGGCGATGATGAAGTGATTTTAGGCTTATCTGGTGGTGTGGACTCTTCTGTTGTTGCATTACTTTTACACCGTGCTATCGGCAAAAACTTACACTGCGTATTTGTGGATAACGGTTTACTCCGCTTACACGAAGGCGACCAAGTCATGGAAATGTTTGGCGATAAATTCGGTTTAAACATCACTCGTGTTGATGCTGAAAGTCGTTTCTTAGGCGAACTTGCAGGCGTATCGGATCCTGAAGCGAAACGTAAAATTATCGGTAAAGTGTTCGTGGATGTATTCAATGATGAATCGAAAAAACTCACTAATGTGAAATGGTTAGCACAAGGTACGATCTACCCTGATGTCATCGAATCTGCAGCCAGCAAAACAGGCAAAGCCCACGTAATTAAATCACACCACAATGTAGGTGGCTTACCAGACTATATGAAACTTGGCTTAGTTGAACCTTTACGTGAATTATTTAAAGATGAGGTACGTAAAATCGGTTTAACATTAGGCTTACCAGCTGAAATGATCAACCGCCACCCATTCCCTGGCCCTGGTTTAGGCGTGCGAGTATTAGGCGAAGTGAAAAAAGAATACTGTGATTTATTACGCCGTGCGGATGCGATCTTTATCGAAGAATTACGCAACAGCGGTTGGTATGAAAAAACCAGCCAAGCGTTCAGCGTGTTCCTGCCTGTGAAATCTGTAGGCGTAATGGGCGATGGCCGTAAATACGATTGGGTTATTTCCCTACGCGCAGTAGAAACAATCGATTTTATGACCGCACATTGGGCACATTTGCCTTATGATTTATTAGGTAAAGTGTCTAACCGCATCATTAACGAAGTGAACGGCATTTCCCGCGTCGTGTACGACATCAGCGGAAAACCACCCGCAACAATCGAGTGGGAATAGAAAATCTCTATTTCAGATAATTTCTAATTATTTCAGTAACTTTAATAAGTGCGGTTAATTTTCACCGCACTTTATTTTTGTTTAAAAGCCCTTCTATGCCAATCACAATGAGACTTAACCAAATAGGCACATAAGTAAAATAGTCGCTTGTGGTTATTTGATTATCTAGCACAAAGACAGCTATTAAAAAAGCAATATGGGTTCAATATAACTCAACACCGCAAAAATACTAACTGGAATTTGTTGGCTGGATTTTAAGTTGGCTGAAAGCGAAATCGCACTCACAATACCAAGTGCTGGTAGCAATAACCAATAACGATATTCTTGCGTAACCAAAGAAAGCGTATCGCTTTGAGAAAGAATATAAATAAAACAAGGAATCGAAATTAAAATAATATCCAATGTAATTCCTTGTAGAGCAGGGATTTTCATCAATTTACGGCTTAGATAATAAAATGGATAAACCGTACAAACCCACAAACTTGTCCATGAAAAACTTTGAGTGTGCCATAATTCATGTGCAACACCGCAGGCAGCCAGTAAAAGCGCGATTTTCTGAATAAATGATAAGCATTCTTTTAACCAAGCCCATCCTAAAACAGCCATAATCAGCGGAAAAAGAAAATATCCCATCGCAATATTTATCCCTTCGCCATTTAGCGGCGCCCACATAAAGAGCCAGAATTGACTTCCCGCATCTAATGTCCCCAGTAAAAATAAAACCCAACGCGTCCAACTTTTTCCTAAAGTTATCGTGATTAGAGACAAAAGAGAGCGGCAACCAATAGTCGGGAATAAAATTAAAAGTAACCCAAAGATCATGGTCAGCATACGCCACGCAAAAACATCCGTTCCGCTAAGTGGTTGAAGCCATATACTAAATAAATACAATATGCCAAATAAACATTGTGAAAAAATGCACAATAATACGCCTTGAATGACTACTTTCATTTTGAACCTCATCTCATCAATGTGATTATTATAAAAGCCCAAGGCAATAAAAAATCTCAACTTTATTTTTTATTGTGATAATATTTTTCTCAATAGTTACATTTTTGAGAAATTATCTTATGCAAACACTGGATAAATTAGATCGTCATATTTTGAATGTATTACAACAAGATGCCATGATTCCGTTAAAAGAACTGTCAGAGAAAGTGAATAGTTCCGTTGCAACCTGTCAACGACGTGTGCAATCATTAACTGATTCAGGCGTTATTACAAAACGAGTTGCAGTTGTTTCCCCAAAAGCCGTTGGGCGTACGATTAGCGTATTTGTCATGGTCGAAATGGATAATCAACATTCTTATTATCAAGAGCAATTTGAACGGAAAATGCGTCAAGAAGACGAAGTGGTAAGCTGTTACGAAATCTCAGGGGACTATGATTTTATGCTGCTACTCCATGCAAAAGATATGGAAAGCTATCACGCATTCACACGCCGAGTATTGACGGGTGAATTTCATGTAAGAACTTATAAAAGTTTATTTGTAATGAATTTTACCAAAGCAGATAGTGGAATTATCTTATAGAACAAGTGCGGTAAATTTTTACCGCACTTTGTGTATGATTAACTTAGTTTTGTCGTTTGTTTTAAGAATAAATACCCAAGTATTGCCGAAACCGTTGATCCAAGTAGAATACCTAAACGAGAAAGCGTATTAACACTTTCTCCCGCATTAACATCAAACGCAAGGCTTGCTAAGAACATTGACATCGTAAAACCGATTCCACATAAAACCGCAACAGCAAAAATTTGTTTAAAATTAATTCCATCTGGTAATTTAGCTAATCCCAATTTAACAGAAAGATAACTAAATCCAAATATACCGACTGGTTTACCAATAATTAAACCGCTTGCTATAGCCAATAATAATGGCGACGAAATCATATTCACATCTATGCCTGCAAAACTCACACCAGCATTGGCAAATGCGAAAAGTGGTAAAATAACGAAAGATGACCAAGAGGATAAAATATGCTCGAAATCATCTAATGGGCGTTCTCCTTTTTTACCTTTCAATGGAATGCTAAAACCAATAATAACGCCTGCTAAAGTAGCATGCACACCAGACTTTAATACGGAAGCCCATAAAATTGCACCTACGACCATATAAGCGCAAAGTGCGGAAACTTTGAAACGATTTAGTAATATCAGCGCAATAATTGCCACGGCAGAAAAAATTAGTGCTTGTACACTCAATCCGTGCGAGAAAAATAATGCAATAACAACTATCGCACCGAGGTCATCAATAATAGCAAGGGCAAGTAAAAATATTTTCAGTGGAAGTGGCACTTGTTTACTCAATAACGCCATAATTCCCAGTGCAAAAGCAATGTCTGTTGCCATTGGAATTGCCCAGCCATTAGCTAAACTGAGATCTTGTTTAGCGATAAACCAATAAACTACAGCCGGTATAACCATTCCGCCAATAGCTGCAATAGCAGGGAAAATAGCTTGTTGATAGGTAGAAAGCGCGCCTTCAAATAATTCTTTTTTGACTTCCATTCCCACTAATACAAAAAACACCGCCATAAAACCATCGTTAATCCAGTGAATTAAGGTTTTATTAATTGAGAAACTACCAATTTGTAAACTTACAGGCAAATTTAAAAAATCATTATATTGGTTGCTTAACGGCGAATTAGCCAGCAACATCGCAACAACAGCTGAAAAAAGCAATAATATACCGCCAGCAGATTCTAATTTAAAAAAACGTTGGATCAGTTTTATCACATAAACCCCTTTAAAAATACATAGCAAAAAATTCACAAAGGAAGCATCCTAGCATATTTTCGAAGTTAAAGGAAAAAGTGCGGTAGATTTTGTCGGGATTTTTAGCGAATTGTCGATAAAATGCCATATATTGTGACAAAATTCACATTTTTAATTTTACGCAATAGGGATTTTATCTACTTTGTAGTAGAATGCAGACCTTTTATTTTTAGAATCAAAAAACTATGTTTTCACGCAAAGATATTATCGTTTTAGGAATGATGATCTTCGCCTTATTTTTAGGTGCGGGTAATATCATTTTTCCGCCTATGGAAGGATTTTCCTCAGGACAACATTGGGCGAGTGCTTCCTTAGGCTTTGTTTTAACTGGCGTTTTAATGCCATTTATTACGCTTGTTGTGGTAGCGATTTTAGGTCGTGGCGAAGAACTTACTAAAGATTTACCAAAATGGGCTGGCACAGGTTTCCTCGTTATACTTTATTTAACCATTGGCTCTACCTTTGCAATGCCCCGCATCACTAATGTTGCTTATGAAATGGCGTGGTTGCCTTTAGGTTTAACTGAAAATAATGCGAATGTTCGTTTTGTATTCTCACTAATTTTTAACTTAATCGCGATGGGCTTTATGATTAGCCCAAATACGATCATTTCAAGCGTGGGTAAATTTATGACACCAGCTTTATTAGTGTTACTTATTGCTGTGGCAATTACCGTATTTATTTCGCCTTTATCTGAAATTCAAGCGCCAAGTAATGCTTATGAAAATAGCCATTCTTTATTAATCGGCTTAACCAGTGGTTATCAAACCATGGATGTACTTGCAGCCATCGCTTTCGGTGGAATTGTCGCCCGAGCATTATCAGCGAAAAATGTGACAAAAACCAAAGATATTATGAAATACACCATTTCAGCAGGATTTGTTTCTGTCATTTTACTCGCCAGTTTATATTTTTCGCTTTTCTATCTAGGTGCAACCAGTGCTGCAGTTGCAGAAGGGGCAACGAATGGTGGACAAATTTTCTCTCGTTATGTAAATGTCTTATTCGGTTCAGCTGGGACTTGGATTATGGCAGGTATTATTGTGTTAGCGAGCTTAACAACACTTGTTGGTGTAACTAGCGCATCTGCTGATTATTTTTCAAAATTCTCTGTCGTTTTTCTTATCCATTCTGGGCCGCACTTTTTACCGCAATGACAATCACTGTTTCACAATATGGTTTAACGGATCTACTTCGCATAACGATCCCAGCCTTGTTATTAATTTACCCAGTAGCTATTGTGCTTGTTTTATTGCAATTCTTACGAAAAAACTTCCATCAATAAAATTTACATACAATAGTACATTGCTCGTTACAGTTTGTTTTAGTTTATGTGACAGCTTAAATAACGTTAAAATGTTACCAGAAAGCATCAATTCATTATTGAAACACTTCCCTCTTTCATCTGAAGGAATGGCTTGGTTGGTTCCGACTTTAGTAATGTTAGTTGCAAGCATTTTTATTGGAAAAGCATTGCATAAAACCCATTCTTAATCTCACAAAGTGTTTTATTTATCTTTCAACACTCTCAATGGTTGCATATCACTATTGCCTACAATCACTCGACTCGAATCAGAACGTAGGCAAGTGCCGCCATAATGCCCTCCCACGGTAAAAGTACAAACTTGCAAGTATTGCTCTTCCACTTGTGGTAAGCACCAAAGTTGTTGATAAATGTTTTCTTGTTTGCCAAATTTACCCTTTGTGACACCTAAAGTGGCATTATTTTCGCCAATAAGTTTAACATTATCTCCCCGACGACCTGCAATTGGTTTTTGCGCATAGCCATTTTGAATTAAATTTAGCGTGAGATGAAAACTTGCCTCTAACAAATAACGATGATTAAGGAATAAAGACCAAAGCACAGGCAAAATCGCCTTAACTGTATTTTTGCATAGTAACTTTTTGAATTTTAGGGAATTAATTGGGCGAAATGAAATTAAGAGGGCTTATTTGTTATTTTCCTATCATATAGAGCAAGATTTAGTTCGCCTATAATATAGGGAAAATTGAAGAAAATCCTTGTGTCTGCAACAAATCAAATAGAATAAGTGCATCACAAGGATTTGCTTTTTATCAGCCCTGTGCCGTAAAACTCCGTCCTTCAGGGCGGAGATATAAGGCACAGGGCTGATAAAGTAAGGTAAAAAACCAAAAGATTTGTTAGCACGTTTTAGCGATTGGCTTACAAGAAAATTCACAAAAGGCATTTACCCTCACTGTGAGCTGATTGTTAGAAAAGAAGAGTTTTTAACTGGTCATCATTATGAAGTAGAAGTTATATATGACTGTTACTCATCGTCTATTCGAGACGGCGGTGTACGTTGTAAGCAAATTGATGTGTCCGATAATACCAAATGGGATTTAATTCCGCTCGACGGTGTAACCGAAGCACAAATCAAAGCCTATTTTGACCGCACTTTGGGCTGTAAATATGACTGGTGGGGTGTGTTAGGGATTGTGCTAGGCATCAAACAAAAACGTTCAAAGTATTTTTGTAGCCAATAGTGTTTTAATTGCATTAAAAATAGCAATGAAGGCTGGCGGTTTAGTCCGAATCAACTAGCGGCTATATTTAATAAAGAGAAAAGTTAAAAGGAGAGTTTACCCTGCACAAAGTTTAATTCAGTAAAGAAAAGACGGCGATAACAACGGCACTGGGAATGCTCGTTGTTACCAGCTACGCAGAACGAGCCTGCATATAGCCATACGCCGCCTACCTTGCGCAAGGCGGGCGGATTGTAACAAATCTTTTGATTAGGAGAAATATATGCAGTCAATTAAAGCAATCCGTTACACATTTTGTAACAAATTATTGGCAAAAGTGGGGATAGTTGGTTATTTAGAAATCAAATGCCCTCGTTGCAAAACCGTTAATACTACACGTTAATTTGATTTGAGTGTCAGAATGACTTGAGCATCGGAACGCCATAGAAAGGAAAAACTATGGCAAATCAAAACACCTTTAAACAAGCTCCATTGCCGTTTATCGGACAAAAACGAATGTTTCTTAAACATTTTGAAACAGTTTTAAATGAGAATATAAAAGGCGATGGCGAATGCTGGACGATTATTGATACATTCGGCGGTTCGGGCTTATTAAGCCACGCAGCCAAACGGTTAAAACCGAAAGCCAGCGTAATCTACAACGATTTTGATGGCTATGCCGAAAGATTGCATCATATCAACGACACTAACGCCTTACGCACACAAATCTTTGCAAAAATTGGTAACGCTACGCCAAAGAATAAGCGTTTACCAAAGTCGTTAAAGGCAGAAATCATTAAAATCATCGACCAATTCAAAGGTTACAAAGATTTAAACTGCTTGACGAGTTGGCTATTGTTTAGTGGACAACAAGTAAGCTCATTAGACGAACTGTATAAGAAGATTTTGCATGTGATTGCGATTAGACTAGTGCAGAGGGGTATTTGGATGGCGTGGAAGTTATCCGTGAATCATTTCACACACTTTTGCCTAAGTTTAGCGATAATCCGAAAGCCTTGTTTGTATTAGATCCGCCTTACCTTTGCACCAAGCAGGAAAGCTACAAACAAGCCACCTATTTTGATTTGATAGATTTCTTGCGACTGGTCAATATTACGCGACCACCTTATATATTCTTCAGTTCAACAAAATCCGAATTTATTCGATTTATTGAGGCGATGGTGGAAGATAAATGGGATAATTGGCAAGTATTTAATGAAGTCAATCGAATTACAGTTAATGCATCAGCAAGTTATAACGGTAAGTACGAGGATAATTTAATTTATAAATTTTAAACGTGGTTTAAATACGATTTAAAGACAATAAAAAACCGCTTAAAGTGAGAAATTGTTACAGATTGATTTTTCCATTTTAAGCGGTTGCGTTTCTCAAATTTCGCGGTCGGCTACAGTGGGGCACAGATCCCACCTTTTTTATTCCAATAATGGAACTTTATTTTATTAAAGGTATCTAAGTAGCACCCTATATAGGGATTAATTAAGAGGATTTAATAATGAATTTAACTAAAATTTTACCCGCATTTGCTGCTGCAGTCGTATTATCTGCTTGTGCAAAGGATGCACCTGAAATGACAAAATCATCTGCGCAAATAGCTGAAATGCAAACACTTCCAACAATCACTGATAAAACAGTTGTATATTCCTGCAATAAACAAACTGTAACTGCCGTGTATCAATTTGAAAACCAAGAACCAGTTGCTGCAATGGTAAGTGTGGGCGATGGCATTATTGCCAAAGATTTTACTCGTGATAAATCACAAAATGACTTTACAAGTTTCGTTTCTGGGGATTATGTTTGGAATGTAGATAGTGGCTTAACGTTAGATAAATTTGATTCTGTTGTGCCTGTCAATTTAATTCAAAAAGGTAAATCTAGCGATAATATCATCGTCAAAAATTGTGATGTAAACGTAAAAGCAACTAAAAAAGCAAATTTATAATTAATCCCAAATGACCAGCATAATTGCTGGTTATTTTATATTCCCCGAGGGGAGATTTTTTCTTGAGATCATTTTCAATTCAAACTAGACTTACCGCCTATTTTATTTAACCTAAATTTTGTTATGCGTGTTTCAGACTTTAACTTTGATTTACCCGATGAATTAATTGCTCGTTATCCTAAAACTGATCGTGTTTCTTGTCGTTTATTACAGTTAAATGGCGAAAACGGAGAAATTTTTCACCGCACTTTTTCTGATGTATTAGATTTAATTGATGAAGGCGATTTGTTGATTTTTAATAATACGCGCGTTATTCCTGCAAGAATGTTTGGGCGTAAAGCCAGTGGTGGCAAAATTGAAGTTTTAGTTGAGAGAATGTTAGATGAACATCGTTTCTTAGCGCATATTCGTTCATCAAAATCACCCAAAGAAGGGGCGGAATTATTTTTAGGTGAAGATAAATTAGGCGAAAATAATGGCATTAAAGCAGTAATGAAAGCTCGTCATAGTTCGTTGTTTGAAGTGGAATTAAGTGATAAATCAACCGCTCTTTTAGATGTGTTGCAAACCATTGGGCATATGCCATTGCCGCCTTATATCGATCGTCCAGATGAAGAAGCCGATAAAGAATGTTATCAAACGGTTTATAGTAAAGTACCAGGTGCGGTAGCAGCACCAACAGCAGGCTTACATTTTGATGACCCCTTGCTTGAGAAACTTAAAAGAAAGGTGTGAATTTTGAATTTGTTACATTACATGTAGGCGCGGGAACATTCCAGCCTGTTCGTGTGGAAAATATTGAAGATCACGTAATGCATGCGGAGTACGTGGAAGTTTCTCAAGAAGTCTGTAATGCGATTATCGCAACAAAAAAAGCGGGCAAACGTGTAATTGCAGTGGGAACTACTTCTGTTCGTTCTATTGAAAGTGCGGCGCTTTCTGCGGAAGAATTTGGTAATCCAGATTTAATTGAGCCTTATTTTTCTGATACCTCTATTTTTATTTATCCTGGTAAAAAATTCCGAGTGGTGGATTGCTTAATTACGAATTTCCACTTACCTGAAAGCACTTTGATTATGTTAGTTTCAGCTTTTGCTGGTTATAAAAATACTATGAATGCGTATAAGCAGGCAGTGCAAGAAAAATATCATTTCTTTAGTTATGGCGATGCGATGTTTATTAATAAAAATTCTAATGTGAGAGGGTTAGAATAAGTTGTTTGACTTGTAATTAGTCAGCACTTACAATAAAGAACAAGAGATGGCGGTAACCATCTCTTGTCGGCATCAACTACTAATAGCCAGTGCTACTTTTCAATAACAGGCAAAGTAGAATAATGATGACCAACTTAATCATAAATTTAGTCATATTTTTATCCTTAGTATGATTAACAAACTCAGGATCTACGAAATAGCCCGACAGCGGCAACTGGCGGACTATCTTAGTAGATCCGCCTCTGCTCAAAGAGCATTGAAAATATGATATCACAAAGCCTGTATTTTTTAACAGGCTTTTTTGTTTAAAAAATCTTCGAACTGTTTATTCGTTGGAGCAAAAATGAAGTATGAATTAGATAAAACAAGCGGCAATGCTCGCCGTGGTCGCTTGGTATTTGAACGTCCACAAGGCACGTTTAGTGTAGAAACCCCTGCGTTTATGCCAGTGGGTACTTATGGCACGGTAAAAGGCATGACGCCAGAAGAAGTGCGTGCGACAGGTGCAGAAATTCTTTTGGGTAACACTTTTCATTTATGGTTACGTCCAGGGCAAGAAATTATGCGTAAACACGGCGATTTGCACGACTTTATGCAATGGCATCGTCCGATTTTGACTGACAGTGGCGGTTTCCAAGTATTCAGTTTAGGTAAATTACGTAAAATTACCGAAGAAGGCGTAAAATTCCAAAACCCAATTAATGGTGAGCGTATTTTCCTTTCGCCTGAAAAATCCATGGAAATTCAATATGATTTAGGTTCTGATATCGTGATGATTTTTGATGAATGTACGCCTTACCCAGCGACTTTCGATTATGCGAAAAAATCTATGGAAATGTCACTTCGTTGGGCAAAACGCAGCCGCGATCGCTTTGATGAATTAGGCAATAAAAATGCCCTATTTGGTATTATTCAAGGCGGTGTATTTGAAGAATTACGTAAAGTCTCATTAGAAGGCTTAGTCAATATTGGTTTTGACGGTTATGCGGTGGGCGGTTTAGCGGTAGGCGAACCAAAAGAAGATATGCACCGCATTTTAGAATACATCTGCCCACAAATCCCAGCTGACAAACCACGTTATTTAATGGGCGTGGGTAAACCAGAAGATTTAGTGGAAGGCGTGCGTCGTGGCATTGATATGTTTGACTGCGTAATGCCAACCCGTAACGCACGTAATGGCCATTTATTTGTGACAGACGGCATTGTCAAAATCCGTAATGCAAAATATCGTGATGATACCAGCCCGTTAGATCCTGAATGTGATTGCTACACCTGTAAAAACTACACCAAAGCTTATTTATATCATTTAGATAAATGCGGTGAAATTTTAGGTGCGCGCTTAAATACCATTCACAATTTACGCTATTATCAACGTTTAATGGCGGAAATTCGTCAAGCGATTGAAGATGATCGTTTTGATGATTTTGTGGTGGAATTCTATGCTCGCATGGGCAAACCTGTTCCACCATTACAATTAGCGGATAAATCATAATTAATAAAAGTGCGGTAGAAAAATAAAACGTTTTTTGACCGCACTTTTTAACAAAGGAAATCTTATGCAAATTCTTGAACCTCAACAATTCGCCACATGGAATGAACCTATTGAAATGCTTTATGCCTGTCATAGTAAGGTAAAACGTTTTTGTCGTCAGTTAAGCATTTTGCCTGATTATCTAGAAAAACACGGCTATACTCAGGCTGTATTAAATGATGTTGAGCAGATTTTAAGCTATTTCAATCGTGCCGCACCGTTACATCACGATGATGAAGAATTAGATTTTTTCCCTCAATTAGTCAAAGTGGCTCCGCAAACACAAACTTCCATTGATGAATTAGAAAAACAGCACGAATATTTGCATGAAAATTGGAATGCATTATCTGCACAGTTAGAAGAGCTTATTTCTGAACAACGTCAAAATATTGATAAACATTTAATTGAACGCTTTATTCAAGGTTATGATCGTCATATTGCGTTAGAAGAGCCGTTATTTGAAATGGGGCGTGAATGCTTAAGTGCGGATATTTTGACTGAAATGGGCAAGAACATGAGTGCTCGTCGTCAAGTTAAAGAATGAAATATCAGCTCAATTTAACCGCACTTCGATGCCCCATTCCTCTTTTAAGTGCCAAAAAAGCCTTAAAAAATTTGAATAAAAATGATGAGCTAATGTTGATCTTAAACCTTGAAAGTGCGGTGGAAAATTTTTCTATTTTTGCCGAAGAAAATTCTGTTGCTTTGGTTGAGCAATATTACGCTTCGGAAAAAGAATTTATCGTTATCTTGAAAAAATAAAATTAATCGCCATAACGTAGGATATTGGGCTTAGTTCGCCTTTCCCAATGAAGCAATTTATGGTATTTTACGCAAAATTTTTAACTTAAATTAATAAGGAAAACACAATGGAAGCACAAAGCCCAATGTCCACGCTATTTATTTTCGTGATCTTTGGTTTAATTTTCTACTTTATGATTTATCGCCCGCAAGCTAAACGCAATAAAGAACATAAAAAATTGATGTCTGAGCTTGCAAAAGGTACTGAAGTTTTAACCGCTGGTGGTTTAATCGGCAAAATTACTAAAGTAACCGAAGGTAGCGATAGCATCGTGATTGCGTTAAACGACACGACAGAAATTACGATTAATCGTAACTACATTGTGAGCGTTCTTCCTAAAGGTTCATTAAAATCACTTTAAGAGTAACATTAAATTATTTTCCAGAGCCACGAATTGTGGCTCTGTGCGTTAGAAAAGAAAAGGAAAACTATGTTAAACCGTTATCCATTATGGAAGAATTTGATGGTTATTTTTATTGTGGCCATCGGGATTTTATATTCTCTTCCAAATATTTATGGTGAAGATCCTGCGGTGCAAATTTCCGGTACACGCGGTCAAGAAGCAAATACTAGCGTGCTTGGACAAGTTCAAGATGTGCTTAAAACCAATAATCTTCCAACCAAATCTATCGTGCTTGAGAATGGCTCAATTCTAGCTCGTTTTACTAATACCGATGATCAACTTCTTGCTAAAGATAAAATTGCTGAACGTCTTGGCAATAATTACACCACCGCATTAAATCTTGCTCCAGCCACTCCAGCTTGGTTAAGTATGTTTGGTGCAGATCCTATGAAATGGGGATTAGACTTACGCGGTGGGGTTCGTTTTTTGATGGAAGTCGATATGAATGCCGCACTTGTAAAACGCCAAGAGCAATTACAAGATAGTTTGCGTGGCGAACTTCGTAAAGAAAAAATTCAATATACTGCCATTAAAAATACTGAGCATTTTGGTACGTTGATAACCTTAGCTAATGTGAGCCAGCGTGCTAAAGCTGAGCGAATTATTCGCCAATTACATCCAACATTAGATATTACTGAGCCTGATGCTGATAGTATTAATTTAGGGCTATCTACTGCAGCATTAAATGAAGCACGCGACTTAGCCATTGAGCAAAACTTAACGATTTTACGTAAACGTGTTGCTGAATTAGGTGTTGCAGAAGCGGTAATTCAACGTCAAGGTGCGGAGCGTATTGTGATTGAATTACCAGGTGTTCAAGATACTGCACGCGCAAAAGAAATTTTAGGGGCAACGGCAACACTTGAGTTTCGTATCGTAAATCAAAATGTTACGGCTGATGCTATTTCTCGTAATATGTTACCAGCTGATTCGGAAGTTAAATATGATCGCCAAGGTCATCCTGTTGCTCTATTTAAACGTGCCGTATTAGGTGGGGAGCATATTATTAATTCAAGCTCTGGTTTGGATCAACATTCAAGCACGCCGCAAGTGAGTGTAACCTTGGATAGCGAAGGTGGCGAGATTATGTCTCAGACCACTAAAAAATATTACAAGAAACCAATGGCAACGCTTTATGTTGAATATAAAGATAACGGTAAAAAAGATGAAAATGGTAAAACTATTTTAGAAAAGCATGAAGAAGTGATTAATGTTGCAACAATTCAAGGACGTTTTGGTTCTAATTTCCAAATTACTGGTGTTGATAGCATTGCGGAAGCACATAATCTTTCTACCTTATTGAAATCTGGCGCATTAATTGCACCAATTCAAATTGTTGAAGAACGCACAATTGGCCCATCATTAGGTGCGCAAAACGTAGAGCAAGGGATTAATGCGAGTCTTTGGGGATTAGTTGCTGTTATTGCCTTTATGTTGTTTTACTACAAAATGTTTGGTGTGATTGCAAGTTTTGCACTTGTTATTAATATCGTATTACTTGTGGGATTAATGTCTATTTTACCCGGCGCGACACTTTCAATGCCGGGTATTGCGGGTATCGTTTTAACTTTAGGTATGTCAGTAGATGCGAATGTATTGATTTTTGAACGTATTAAAGAAGAAATTCGTAATGGTCGTTCAATTCAGCAAGCCATTAATGAAGGTTATAACGGCGCATTTACTTCTATTTTTGATGCAAACTTAACCACAATCTTAACCGCAATTATTCTATACGCGGTAGGAACAGGCCCAATTCAAGGTTTTGCGATTACGCTTTCACTTGGTGTTGCGATTTCTATGTTTACCGCGATTACTGGAACTCGCGCATTAGTTAATGCCCTTTACGGCGGCAAACAACTTAAAAAATTATTAATTTAGGCGGGAAATGATGAAACTTTTTACAAAAGATAAAGACGGACATTTTATCCGTGAAATCAATGGGATAAAGCTCCCGTTCCCATTGACTGAATTTATGAAAGTGCGTAAATTGGGTTATATATTATCCGCACTTTTAATGGTAATTTCTCTATTTTTTATTATTACCAAAGGATTTAACTGGGGCTTAGATTTTACTGGTGGAGTGGTATTTGATACTCACTTCTCGCAGTCCGCTAACCTTGAACAAATTCGTAGTAAACTTCACGAAAATGGAATTGAAAGCCCAGTTGTTCAAACCACAGGATCGGTTCAGGATGTGATGATTCGTTTACCTGCAAGTAATAATGATTCTACCATTGGTGAACACGTCAAAAGTATGCTACAGAATGTAGATAAAGACATTCAAATTCGCAGTATTGAGTTCGTTGGCCCAAATGTTGGTGAAGAATTAGCACAAGGTGCGGTATATGCGACTTTAGCGACATTAGCAATGGTGCTTATTTATGTGGGGTCACGTTTTGAATGGCGTTTAGGCTTTGGCAGTATCGCTTCTCTTGCGCACGACGTCATTATTACGCTAGGGGTATTCTCTGCATTACAAATTGAAATTGATCTTACTTTTGTCGCAGCGATTTTATCTGTGGTGGGTTACTCCATCAACGATAGTATTGTGGTATTTGACCGGGTTCGTGAAAATTTCCGAAAAATTAGACGATTGGATACGATTGATATTATTGATATTTCTTTAACGCAAACTTTATCAAGAACTATCATTACTTCGGTTACTACATTAGTTGTCGTGATGGCATTGTTCTTCTTTGGTGGTCCTTCCATTCATAACTTTTCACTTGCTTTACTCGTAGGTATTGGATTTGGTACTTATTCCTCGATTTTTGTTGCCATCGCCATTGCATACGATGTTGGTTTACGTCGTGAACATATGATCCCACCTAAAGTAGATAAAGAAATTGATGAATTACCTTAGTTAATTTACTTTTAGAATAAATTAAAAAAATAGTTAATCGAAAATTTACGATTAACTATTTTTTATTTATATAAAGCTCTAATTGAAATAGACTACTTAAAATTCAAAGATTATTTAATCTTGAGGTAAGGCATTTATTACGGCCTTTACTAAAGTGGCTAAAGGAATGGCAAAGAATACACCCCAAAATCCCCATAAACCGCCAAAAATTAATACTGAAATGATAATAATTAGTGGATGTAAATTGACGGCTTCAGAAAATAAATAAGGCACAAGGAGATTTCCATCTAAAAGTTGGCTTACAGCAAAAGCAATAATGATGTACCAAAATGTTGGGCTGATTCCAAACTGGAATAAAGCAACCAATGCAACAGGAATCGTGACAATAACTGCGCCAATATAGGGGACGAGAACTGAAAGACCCACCGCAAAAGCCAATAAGAGCGGATAATTTAGCCCGAAAATTAAGAAAATAATATAAGTGATTAAAGTGACAATCAGTATTTCTAATAATTTTCCGTGAATGTAATTAGAAATTTGTTGTTGCATCTCTTTCCATACTTTGAAAGCTAAGTTTCTATTTTTCGGTAAGAAACGGCTAACGCCTTGTAAAAGTTCTGATTTATCTTTCAACATAAAAAACATCATTAATGGCACTAAAAAGGCATAAATCCCTAAAGAAACCAAGTTCATAATAGAGGCTAAAGAAAGTTTTACAGCAGATTCGCCAAAACCAAGGATTTTTTCTCGCACAGAATTGAAAATAGAATCAACCATTGAATAATCAATAAGTTCAGGATAATTTTTGGGTAAATTGAGTAGCCATTCATTAGATTTATTAAACATAGCGGGCAAATCACTTAATAAGGAAATAGTTTGATTCCACAACATTGGCACCAATACCAAAAAGAAAACTGCTGCTAGACCAATAAAACTACCGAAAATAAGAATTGTCGCTAACATTCTTGGGCATTTTAAATATTGATTTAAAAAATTGATTGGTATTTCAAGTAAATAGGATAGCACTAGAGCAATCAACAAAGGTGCAATTAAATCTCCAAAAAAATAAATGGAGATAAAGCCAAATAATAATATAGCTAATAGTCCCATCGCTTGTGGATCACTTAAACGGCGTGAGTACCAGCTTTTCAACATTTCTAGCATAATTTCTTTTCCTGTAAGTATTTTTCGCCATTATAAGTTAAAATTTACAGTGTTTATAGCTACTAAGAGGAAATCCTATGTCTGTTATTATTTATCACAACCCACATTGCTCAAAAAGTCGTGAAACGCTAGCATTATTAGAAAATAAAGGTATTCAGCCGATTATTGAACTGTATTTGCAAAAGCAGTATTCCGTTAATGAATTACAAAGCATTGCCAAAAAATTAGGAATTGATGATATTCGCCAAATGATGCGCACGAAAGATGAACTATATAAAAGCTTAAATTTAGATAATTTAGATCTTTCTCAAGCAGAATTATTTAAAGCGATAAGTGAACATTCAGCACTTATTGAACGCCCAATTGTTATTAATGGCGATAAAGCTAAAATCGGGCGTCCGCCAGAAACTGTACTTGAGATTTTGTAATTTAAACGTTTGCATGTATAATACACCAGCCGTGGAAATCCTTCCGCGGCTTTTTTAAGGAAAATTTATGAGAAAGAAACAAAAAAGTGCGGTTGAAAATGAAACCGTTTATTTGCACACTCGAGGCGTGATAAAAGATAATGCAGTGATGGCATTGCTAGGCGATAAATTATTTCGTCAGCGTGTTGAGAAAAAACGTAAAGGGAAAGGCAGTTACCAACGTAAGGCGAAACACCTAGGGAAAATGTTTGAAAAGCCCGATTATAAATTTTTTGATTACAGAAACTTTATAATCGGGTTTTTCTTAGGTTAAAATAATAAGGAGTAAAATATGTCAAAACAGCCTCAAATTCTACTTAATAATACGTGGAATGTGCGTATTAGTGATCCCGGAGAGGAGGGGGCAAAAAGCCATTTCTTTGAAACGATTTATTTAACTCTAACAGCTTATTTTGAAGAAAATAACATACGCTATGAATTTGTGCGTAAAGTGGAGGATCAAATAAAAATTCAGCGTTCTTTTACAGAGTTAAATGAATTGTTCAAATTTTTAGGGGATTATTTTGATCCCGTCTCGATTGGTCTAGTCGGTGTGAAAATTGGAAACTTAGGGATAAAATTAGAATAAAATATTGATTAATCTATAAAATTTCACACTATATTTTACGATTATTGTAAAACAAAGATCGCACTTTAATGATATAAATTACATAAAAAAGTGCGGTTATTTTTTCTTTATTTTGATAAGAAAAATAGATTACTTAGCAACAAATTTCACTGTAGACAATATAATGATGTCTTGAAATTCTTGTTGTTAAGTGTATGTAAAGTCTTAGACGATTTATTTAAAGAACGTTGATCTACGATTACAACGTGCTTTGTTGCTAAAAGTGCGTTTACTTTTTTCATTAAATTTACGATTTCAACGATTATCATTGCCGCATTCATGTCCGCACTTTCCTCGGAAATTATCACCACGACCTTTACGTTTACCGTTAAATTCATCGCTGTCACGGGAATTATCAGATTTTACTGCACCTACGAAAGACATTTACATTTGTGTATTCAATACGCGTGTTTTTCCGAATTGTTGCAATAATTTTTTCGGCATACATTGAGGCAATTCATCGGTAGTGTAGTCATCATAAAGTTTAATATGGCCAATATAACGGCTGTTAATATCGCCTTCGTTAGCAATGGCACCAACGATATGGCGAACTTCTACACCATCTGCACGACCGACTTCGATACGATATAAATCAATTGGTTGTAGATTTCCATAGCTTTTACGTTCGCCACGACGTTCAGCTGAACGTGGATTTTCATGGTGAGCGCCTCGTTCATTACGATCACGACCACGTTACTCCATTGGCGGATCAGGTGGAAGAATGAATTTTTGATAACCCTGCAGCAGCATCAACATTGCTGCAGCAATATCTTCTTGATCAAGAGCGGCTGTGAATAAGTCATCTTATAAACTACGATATTGATCTAAAGCGTGATCCTCGAATTGTATCGTAATTATGTCGACAAATTTTTTTCGTCGGAATTATTGTAACACAAGATGCTTTGGCAATTCTAATTCATTAATACCTTTTTTCATTAGGTGTTCAATATTACGAAGTAAACGACGCTTGCGAGGTTCATCGAATAATAAAGCAATACCAGAATGACTAGTACGATTTGTACGTCCAATTCGGTGTACATAAGATTCTGCATAAAGCGGAATTTCGTAGTTCACCACTAGACTGATACGTTCAATATCAATACCGAGTGCAGTGATATCGTTTGCCACATTAATATCTAAATTGACGTTACGTAAGTCTTTTAGCGTTTCTTCGCTAAATTGTTGTGTCATATCTCCATTAAGTGCGGCAGAACGTATACCATTATTTTCAAGTAGTTCGGTAATGTCTAACTTGCCAGTTTTAGTACGAGCAAAAATAATCGCTGCATCAAAATCTTCCACTTCTAAGAATCGAAGAAGAGCTTCGTTTTTACGCACGCCGTGTACATACCAACAACTTTGGTCGATATCTGGGGCATTTTCGTTATTCACTTTGATCTTCACTTCTTGTGGATCATTCATAAAACGTTTCGTAATACGACGGATCGGTTCAGGCATTGTTGCAGAGAATAACGCAGTTTGATGATTTTCTGGTAATTCTGCCATGACGGTTTCAACATCATCAATGAAACCCATACATAGCATATCATCGGCTTCAGCTAATACGATAAAACGAAGTTCAAAAAGATTTAATGTTCCTCAACGAATATAGTCAAGAATACGGGATGGTGTAGCCACAACCACTTGTACGCCTAGTTACAATGCAAGAAGTTGGATGTCATAACGTTGGCCACCATATAAGGTAACAATACGAGTGCGATATGTATATTTAGAAAATTGATCGCACGCATCGGCATCTTGAATAGCAAGTTCGCGTGTAGCTTCTATCACTAACATTTGTGGACGTTTTCCACTTTGATCATTTCCGCGAATAACGGCAGTGCATAGCCAGCAGTTTCACCACTACCCGTTTATGCTTTACCTAAAACATCGCTGCCACTGAGCAAATGCGGATTACAACATTGAAGAATTGCATTTGTTTATTCAATACGCTATTTCCGAATAGCTTTCAAAATTAATTCAGGTAAGCCTATGTCATTAACAGTAATTTTGTCAGTCATTAATATAATTGAATATATATAAGGAAAGTTAAAATCGCCTTCGGTTTATCAAGTTGACCAGAGCGATATGAATACTTCTATTCGATCAACTGCAAAGACCGGTAAGTTTTCGATCGATTTTTAGAAAACAATCGCTTTTGTTACCGCACTTTTCTCTTCAACTACGTCTTCTGTTTGAACCGGTTTTAATTTCATGAGATCAAACGCGGCAATACGATACACAACGAAGTTATATACCTGATTTGCCATAGCTAGTTTTAATAAAGCTGCAGCATCATCTACTAGCCCTACATTGAGTTTTTGTTTTGCTAGATAAAAATAGGTTTCTGTGAGAACTACAGCATATTGTTGTGAATTATCGGCAAATTCACTTGCACGTTGTTGTAATTCTTCTACAGAGATGTGTCCTAAGTAATATTGAACGATTTGTGTACTTCAGAAGTCCTCTGATAGCCCTTTTGCTCGTTCAACAAGGCATGTTTACGCTTCTTGTGGTTTTAATTTTTGTTCGTTCAAATATAGCCATAAGACACGATAGCGATCTTTTTTATCAGCTTGGTAGAACTGTAAGAAATCTTGCTGAGCAAGATGGTAGCGCACTACATAATAAAAATTTAAACCACGATTAAGGTGGGTATAGTCATAACCTGAATCTAATTCAAACACCGTATTGAAAGCATCCAATGCGACGTCGTAATCTTCTTCAAGCAATAAATAAAGCCCTAAGTAATCGTACACAGATGCCATTTTCGGCTGTAATGCAAGGGCTTGAGTAAGATCAGAACGAGCAAGTCCACATAATCCAAGTGAATCATAGAATACGCCACGTTCAAAATGAAGCGATGCACGTTCTTCATTACTCATTTTTCCAACCAGTAGTACTTGGCTTAATCGCACGATCATCACTTCTTGTTCAATGTGAGTATTCGCGTTTTGTTCAGCCAACACGACATGATTTTTAGACACAAAACCGCACCTAGACTGAACACAGCCAGCAAGGAGTATGATCGCACTTATGCTAAATAAATAGACTATAAAATGGCTAGATAAGCGAAAACACCGCATTTGCTTTCTTCATGCCTAAAAGTTGGAAAACAACAAAACTTGGCAGCGAATGCTACAAAGTTTTGATTCAATATTCCAAGATTCTTCCTGTTCTTCGACACGATCTTCTTGGTTAATTTCAGTTTCTTGTTTTGGAGCCAAGTCTTTCATTGTCAAACGAATACGACCTTGACGATCGATTTCAACAACTTTTACGATTACTTCTTGACCCACTTGAAGGTAATCGCTAACTTTTTCTACACGCTCTTCAGCAATTTGAGAAATATGATCCAAACCTTCTTTATTTCCAACGATTGCGACGAATGCACCAAAATCAGCAAGACGAGTGACTTTACCTTTGTAAATTGCGACAGCTTCAACTTCTGCAACGATTTCCTCAATACGTCCCATTACGTATTTCGCTGCATTGCTATCTACTGCGGCAATTTTCACTGTACCATCGTCATCAATAGCAATTGATGTACCAGTTTCTTCAATTACTGAACGGATTGTTGCACAACCTTTAACAAGCACATCTTTGATTAACTTAGGATCGAATTTCATTGTATAGATGCGCAGTGCGTAGTCAGAAATATCCGCACGTGGAGCAGGGATTGCTAGTTCCATTACACCAAGAATGTGCATACGTGCACTTTTCGCTTGGTTTAATGCAATTTGCATAAGTTCAGGGGTGATACCTTCAATATTGATGTCAATTTGAAGTGCGATGACACCTTCACGTGTACCCGCTACTTTAAAGTACATATCGCCTAAATGGTCTTCATCGCCTAAAATATCTGAAAGCACCACAAATTTCTCTTCTTCTTTCAGTAAACCCATTGCGATACTTGCAAATGCAGCTTTGATTGGAACACCTGCATCCATTAATACTAAAGATGCACCACATACAGATGCCATAGAAGAAGAACCGTTAGATTCAGTGATTTCAGATACTTGTCGCTCAACATACTGGAATTCTGCAAGGATTGGCATAACAGCCGCTACACCACGTTTTGCTAATCGACCGTGACCGATCTCACGACGTTTTGGCGAGCCGATCATACCTGTTTCGCCTACAGAATATGGAGGGAAATTATAATGGATTAAGAAGTGATCTTCACGTTCACCCGTTAATTCATCAATGATTTGTGCATCACGTTCAGTACCTAATGTTGCAACAGCTAATGCTTACGTTTCGCCACGGGTGAAAATTGCAGAACCTTGAGTACGTGGTAATACACCAGTGCAAGTATCTAATGCACGAACAGTATCAACGGTACGACCATCAATACGTGGTTAGCCTGCAATGATTCAGCCACGAACGATTTGGCTTTCAAGTACGGTGAAAATATCCACGATTTAAACTTCGCTGATATCTTCATATTCAGCTATGATTTGCGCAATTACATCCGCTTTAATCGCAACGACTTGTTCGTAACGTAATAGACGGTCAGTAATGCGGTATGCATCGCCTAAACGTGCTGCAGCAATCGCTTTTACTTTGTCGACTAAATCTGTGTTTACTTGTGGTGCAACAGAATACCAACGTGGTTTGCCAGCTTCTGTTGCAAAATCTTTGATTGCTTCAATCACAACTTATTGTTGTTGATGACCGAATACGACTGCCGCTAACATTTGTTCTTCAGTTAAAATACCAGCTTCAGTTTCTACCATTAATACAGCTTTGTCAGTACCGTTAACCACTAAGTCTAATCGGCTTTCTTTTTGTTCTGCCACAGTTGAATTTAATACGAATTGCTTGTCAATAATACCAACACGTGCTGTACCGATATGGCCGTTGAAAGGTACACCAGATAACCTTAATGCTGCAGAAGCACCGATCATTGCCACTAAATCTGCACTGATTTGTAAATTTACAGAAACCACAATTGCCACAACTTGGATTTCATTGAAGAAATCTTCTGGGAATAATGACCGAATTGGACGGTCGATTAAACGTGCAATTAAAGTTTCGCCTTCAGATGGACAACTTTCACTCTTGAATAAACCACCATTGATTTTACTTGCCGCATAATTACGCTCTTGATAGTTTATGGTTAATGGAAAGAAGTCTTGTCCTTCTATAAAATATTATTTAGTAATAACTGTCACGAATAGCGTAGTATCGTCCATGATTGCAATAACTGCAGTTGTTGCTTGACGTGCAATCGCGCCAGTTTCTAAAGTAACGGTATGCTGACCATATTTAAATTGTTTAACAATTGGATTCACAATGTTTTCCTTAAAATTTATATTAACAACAATGCATTATTTCCCAGATTGATACTAGCAAAATAAATCTTTCGAAAAAATGATATTACTTTGGACGTTTAAAAATTTCTATTGATAGCCTCACTTTATTATAGATGATAAAGCCCGTGCATTATACAGGATGTTTGGCATTAATGGCTAACTTTATTTCACATTAGCAACTTATTATCATAGTTTCGACAGTATTTAGATCCTATAACTTGCATTGGCCTCTATGAAATTAGGTTATTTTATATGAAATATAATGTAATGATGGCTAGTGATGCTAATTATATTTCTTAATTTAGAAATTACAATGAAATCTTCATTAATACACAATGAAAATCTATCTGTTTTTACTGTACATACAGGAGATATTTCTAAATACTATTATAATGATCTTCAACTTTAATTTGCTAAAAGCTTTCTACTTTACAATTAGATCATATGATTTCAATTAATACTCTTGATATTTCTCCTGTTATTTTTCATTTTACAGGTCCTCATAAGCCTCTTGATAATATTTTTTCTGAAAATGCTTGTGTTAATGCCGTAATTTCATTGTTTAGACTTTATGCGTCAATAAGTTGGCAAAATATTTGCTCTCTTTCACTCGGCACTACAAGAGCTAATTGGATTAATCAAGAGAGATGATGTAATCGGTGGCTTTATTTCATTTAACCGACTTGGTATCATAGTGTAACTTTTATCCACTATAAGGAAAATTCTATGATTATTAGCAGCTTAACCAGCCCAAATTTTAAAGTTGGTTTACCAAAAGTGATTGCTGAAGTATGTGATTATTTAAATACGTTAGATTTGAATGCGTTAGAAAATGGTCGCCATGATATTAACGATCAAATTTATATGAACGTAATGGAACCAGAAACTGCAGAACCAAGCAGTAAAAAAGCAGAATTACATCATGAATACTTAGATGTACAAGTGCTTATTCGTGGCACGGAAAATATCGAAGTGGGCGCAACCTATCCGAATTTATCTAAGTATGAAGATTACAACGAAGCGGATGATTATCAACTTTGTGCAGATATTGATGATAAATTCACCGTCACAATGAAACCAAAAATGTTCGCAGTATTCTATCCTTATGAACCGCACAAGCCTTGCTGTGTAGTGAATGGAAAAACAGAAAAAATTAAAAAATTAGTCGTAAAAGTACCTGTTAAATTAATTTGATTTTTGAAAAAGTGCGGTTAGAAATTTATGTTGTTTAACAATAAACTAACTTAAACATATAGAGGTGCGAAATGACTATCTTGTTAACACAAAAAGAATTTGATATTTTAAAAAAATTATAAATTACGTTGCAACTTTCGAAAAGCCTTATTTTACAACTAATCATAGCAATGTTGCGGTTGTAACCTTGAAAGAAAAAGGGTTAGTAAATACACGTGTCAATGGTATTCAAGTCGAAGTAGTTGCGCTTGAACTTGGTAAGCAGATTATTGCTAATCAAATTGAGCATGAAATTGTTACAAGCCAAGAGAGTTCGCCTATGCCAATGGCAAAAGATGCATCACAATTCGTTATTGAAGATGATGTGCCTATGCCTAAAATTAAACGTAATCGCACGAAAAAACCTATTGCGTATCCTTTAGAGCAGATGCAAGTAGGACAATCTTTCTTTGTGCCTGCAGGGGCAAAGACTAAAGACTTGACTAAACTTTATCGTAATGTTTCAGTTCTCGTCTCTCAAGCTAAACGCAATCTTGGTTTAGATATTAAATTCAGAATAGCCGTCGATTTTGAATGTAACGGTGTTCGTGTATGGCGTAGACAGTAATTAAAATAAAAAAGGGGCTAGATTCTCTCAAGCCCCTGTTCATGCGGTTTCCGTCCCACTTAATCCCGAATTTTCCCGCCAAATCCCTATTTCTCTTTTTTTCTCATTTTAAATGGTTGGATACAGCCACCTTGTTTATCAATAAACGATAAAATTATTTTGATTTTTACCAACGATACCCCAATTTCACGCCCACATTTTGCTGTTTGCCGAGTTGTGAACCTTGAGATTTTGAGATAAAAGCGGAAAGTTGGAAATGTAAAATTTCTGCCTTTAATCCCACTTCTTTTTGCCAATAACGCCCAAATGATTGTTGCAACATCGTGCGATTTACAGTGGTTTGTACGTTAGCGTTTGAAACATCAACATAATTGACGAAGAAATAAGGCTTAACGCTGATATTATCTGTCGGGGTAAATGTATAATCAACTCGAATGCCAGCATTATAGCGATTAAATGCAAGGCTCGGTGTTTGCACTTTCACTTCTTCAGATTGATAATTTTCACGTTCAATAAAATATCGATTAACACCAAAATAAGGCTGAATACCCAATTGCCCTAAACGGAACTGATAACTTGCATTCACACCATAATTTATCGCTTTTCGATGAATTTTTCGGCTTTGTTCTTCAGCCATTTTACTCGCACTAATTCCCGCACCCACGTTTACACCAAATTGTAAATCGCCCCATTGATATTGGGCAAAACCCGACATCATCGTTAATGTCGCGTGATTTTTAACCTGTTCGTCAAAGGTATTATCTGAACGGCTATGCGAGAAAACCGCCCCAATTCGTCCATTATCTAAGGCTTTTTGCACCCCAATTTGACGCAAGTTCGTTTTCTGCTGATAAGCACGGAACGCATCAGAATCATAGCGTCTTTTATCCTGTGCGATATTTGTCCACAGGGCAGATTGTGCTTGATCTACAAAAAGACGATCCAATTCATCTTGAACGGAAAGCATACTATTTACTGTTGCAGACAACTCCGATAACGCACTATTTGAGTAACGGCTGATCAATTCTTTTTGTTTGTCGTTTTTTTCTTCTTGAGCTTGAGGTTCTTTTTTCACTTGCGGTTGGGCATTAATAACCTCAAGTGCGGCTTGTAATACGTCTAACTGGCTTTGATCAAACGGGGATCAGAAAACACCGCTCTTTTTAACCGCACTTTTTTTGCCTTACTTTTTTGTTTTTCAGCAGTCAGTTCAACTTGTTTGGCTTCTAATGCGTTTAACAGGCTTTGAGCAGGCAGGGTATCAGAAAACGCTGCTCTCGCTGCTCTTCTTGACCGCACTTTTGCCTTACTTGTTTGTGTTTCAGCAGTCAGAGCTTGTTTGGCTTCTAATGTTTGTTCTGCTTGCTCTGCTCTTACTAAATCATTGCGCAATTCCTGCTCTTTTATTGGGTTATGCAAGCGGAATTCGCCATTATTCTTCACTAATTTATAACGTAATGCACCCGCATCAACGTGGTCATTTTCTAAAGTAAATTTGAGCTTATCTGATAACGGTTGATTATCTAAGCTTTCAACCAAAGTTAATTGCTCAAGGGCTTCGGGTTCTTTGCCTGTGTTGCTAACAGCTAACTTGTAAGTACCCTCAGCGTCATTGGATAATTTTAATTTATCGCTTTTATAGCCAAATAAAGATGAAGTAAATTGGAATGTGCCTTTCCCCTCAATTTACCATTTACTGTCAATGTGTTGAAACGATGTTCCGCCGATGTTGGTGTCATTTCCGTCTCTAATGAACGGCGGCGACGTGGCGCATTGTTTGAACTAGCTGAATAAGCTGAATTTAACGTAACAGTACTATTATTTAGCGTTAAATTCTGCAATGTAGTATCGCTAGGCATTGTCCAAGTCGAATTTTCCAACGTCACTGTTGTACCTTTGTCGCCCTGAATTTGGTGCGAAAAATGGCTGTTTTTTAAAGAAAATTGAGCAGAATCCGTTAAATGCACATTACCGTTCAAATTTGCATTGTCCACCGTTGCTTTAGCCTGATTTGAAAGTTTGATTGTGCCAATCTGTGTTGCTTGATTGCTTAATGTAAAACGGCTTTGGTTCATTAAATTCACATTACCATTAAATTTTGCTATATCATGAATATTTGCTGTTGCATTATGAGTTAAATTGATAGAGCCATTGATTTGTGTTATAGGTATTGATGCAATAACAGTGTTATTGTTCAAATCTACTGTTTTACAAGTCGTTAATCCTGTACAATCTGAACGCATGCAAATAATATTTTTCTGATATGGCATAACACTAAATGTGGTATTTGCATTATTGCTGATTGTACAATTTACCTCAATTGAAGAATCATTGCGAGAAACCACTGCATTTCCGTCTTTAATTTGGAAATCTTCAGCTTCAAATGTGCGGTTGATCCAATCGTCATAACACCCAATTTAGCATTGTGGGATACCTTCCATTTCTGCCCAACGTTTGTTTAAATGATTGTAAACATGTGGTGTCGAGCAACCACTGAACACTAATCCGCCTTTTATTTGGCTAATTTCGCCTTTTAAGTTTGTGCCGCCTGAAAATAGCAAAGTACGATCTTCTGCAGTGGGTTGCCAAATCAGGTTTAATCGTCCATTGTGTTTATTTTCATCTGTTTCGCCAAACCAACCGTTAAATGCAATATATCGCTTATTAGTCAATTGTTTTAAATTATCATTTATGGTATCATAACCTGTGGTAGTAATATTAGTGACTTAAATTGTATTATGGTTCATAATAATCGTCCAATCGTCCGTATTTTGGATACGTTTACAGGTTAATGAATGCCCATTAAGATCTAAGCGATCACCACGGAAGCCATAATAAATTTTATTCGGATAAAATTGATTTTAGCAATTCAGTTTAACCGTAGCTCTCCCACTAACGATCCCAAATTCTTTATTGGCTAGTTTTTGACCTGATTAATCTGCCAGTTGATCTAACACGACCAAGCCGTTACCGACACTAAGGCTTCCTATCTTTTTGCCTTTACCTTTAACTTGTACTGTTCCCAGCCCAATTTTAGATAAGCGATCGCCTTCTGGATTTTCCATTTGCCATTTAACTGTACTTTCTTCTCCAACAGAGATGACTGCACCTTGCCAAGTTACTTTATTTTCACTTGGTTTAACGTCAAAGTTACCTTCAAATTACAAGCCTCCAGCACCTTGAGTGACATTATTTTCCATTGTTAAAGTTCCGTTTCCTTGCTTGCCAAAATAAATACCTCCACCACGTTGCATTCTTGGTTGCTAAATAATAGAGCCTGCTGCTGCTAAAACACGATCTTTAGCCGTTTGATTTAACGATGCATTAAATAACTTCACAGTTCCTACTTGTGATTTTGCTTTAAAGTCATCTTTACTATGTCTAGTTAAGGTTAGTTTACCTGTACCTTCGTTCTTTGCTACAATGGTATCATGTCCATCTATTGCGCGAATATAGCTTTAAAAACACTACGCACATCTACTGCAAGGACTTCATTATAAAACAAGACTTCACGTATCAGTTGAAACCAATTCTCTCTCACCGCCCAAAGGATGCCCGGTTCCCAATACAGCGTTTATCAACCATTGTTTGTTTTTCGCATCATAAATAAACATAGGCGAACCGCTGTCGCCGCTTGAGCCTGCAATAGGTAATGGGCCGTAATGATTCCCGCTAGCTACATCGCCGCTCAGATTGACTCAACCATCCCCTTCTCCACCCTGAATATGGGTATTGCCTGCTGTCAGGTAATGATATGCGCCTGGCAACTTGGGTCGCCGTTCGTTCCTTGATCGTTATTGCGCCAAAACTGCTACCCGGAGCCGATACGCACGCGTTCGGGATATTTCGTCCTATCTGTATATTTGTTGCCGTTCATATCAGAAGTCATATCGATTGGGGTGGCTTCCGTAACAAATTTATGTAAGCGTGGGTTGTGGTAGTCTTTCTCATAAGGATGCGTTTGATCGTTTTTATAATTATTCCGTTTTGCAATCTTATAAGAAAAACGGTGCTGATCGGGATTTGTTCCCTCTGCACCAAAATCAACATCGCGATAACCTACATTATGCGCCACGCTCACAATATATTGATCGCCCACCGATGTCGCCACGCCGTTACGCGATACCACAGAAAAATCAATCATAGGTGCTTTTGTCATTGATGTGCCAACTAAATGCCCTTCTTTGTTATAAACCTCAATATTTTTAGCCCAACTGAAAACTTCCCTTTGTTCTCGGCAAAATCACGATAATATTGGTAGTCAATCCCAAAATAAGTATGACCTGCCCACGCTTGCGATACTATCCCTAATGAAATGCAAGCGGTTAAAAAATTCAGACGAAATACAGTTTTTTTCATAATGTTTATTTAATTAAATAATTTTTCGTATTAAAAAATACGTGGTTAAACGACTATAACTTGAACAATAAAAGTGCGGTGATTTTCTAAGGGATTTCAGCTAAAAAACGAACTAAAAGGCACAAAAGAAAATAAAGCAGTAAAACTATATAGTAATTAAGCCAAAATTTCTAGGTTTTTGCTTAATACTTAGTGGGTAATCTTATCTTGCGATGGATTAATATTATATGTAATTTATACAGATAACTAAAATTAAAACAATATCACTAATAAAATAACCGCACTTTATGTGAGTTTTCTCTGAAAGTGCGGCCATTTTTTCTAAGGTTTTTCTAAAATCGGTTTAAGGAATCGAGCGGTGTGGGAACTTTCTACTTTGGCAACTTGTTCTGGTGTACCCGTCGCAATAATTTGTCCGCCGCCACAGCCTCCCTCTGGGCCAAGATCGACAATCCAGTCTGCGGTTTTAATCACATCAAGATTGTGTTCAATGACGACGATAGTATTTCCTTGGTCGCGTAATCGATGCAATACTTCAAGTAATTGCTTAATGTCAGCGAAATGCAAACCAGTCGTCGGTTCATCTAGAATATACAAAGTTTTACCCGTATCACGTTTAGAAAGTTCCGTTGCTAGTTTCACTCGTTGTGCTTCGCCACCTGAAAGTGTTGTAGAAGATTGACCTAATCGAATATAGGATAATCCCACATCCATCAAGGTTTGTAATTTTCTTGCAATCATTGGAATCGCATCAAAAAACTCACGAGCCTCTTCCACCGTCATATCTAAAACTTGATGGATGGTTTTGCCTTTGTAACGAATTTCTAAGGTTTCGCGATTATAGCGTTTACCTTTACATTGGTCGCAAGGAACATAAACATCGGGTAAAAAATGCATTTCAACTTTGAGTACACCATCGCCCTGACAGGCTTCACAGCGTCCACCTCGTACGTTAAAGCTAAAACGCCCAGGATTATAACCACGCGCACGTGCCTCTGGCACCCCTGCAAAAAGCTCGCGAATTGGGGTAAATAAGCCTGTATAAGTGGCTGGATTTGAACGTGGCGTGCGTCCAATCGGGCTTTGGTTAATATCAATAACTTTATCGAAATGTTCTAATCCCTCGATAGATTGATAAGGTGCGTAATCTGTCTTTTCTGCTCGATTTAATGCATTTTGCGCAAGAGGAAATAAAGTATCATTAATGAGTGTTGATTTTCCTGAGCCTGATACACCAGTTACGCAAGTAAACAAACCAACGGGAATATCTAAATTCACATTTTTTAAGTTATTACCTGATGCGCCTTTAAGTTTGAGCCATTTTTTCTTATCAAGTGCGGTGCGTTTTTTAGGAATTTCGATTTTATCTGCACCCGATAAAAATTTTCCCGTGATGGAATTTGGATTGAGCATAATTTCATCGGCATTTCCTTGTGCAATAACTTGTCCGCCATGCACGCCAGCACCAGGCCCAATATCAATAATATGGTCAGCTGCACGAATCGCGTCTTCATCGTGTTCCACGACAATTACCGTATTACCAAGATTACGCAAATGAATTAACGTATTAAGTAAGCGTTCATTATCACGTTGGTGCAAGCCAATAGAGGGTTCATCTAATACATACATTACGCCAACAAGTCCCGCACCAATTTGACTCGCAAGGCGAATACGTTGCGCTTCCCCACCTGAAAGGGTTTCAGCTGAACGAGAAAGAGAAAGATAATTCAAACCAACATTGACTAAAAACTGCAAACGCTCGCGGATTTCTTTAAGAATTTTTTCCGCAATTTGTGCTTTTTGACCAGTGAGAGAAAGTGCGGTAAAAAATTCGAGGGTTTCACCAATACTTTTTTCCGCAATTATCGGCAAATTGGTTTTTCCAATATACACATTACGCGCTTCGGGTCGCAAACGAGATCCGCCACAATCTATACAAGGTCGATTACTAATATTTTTCGCTAATTCTTCACGCACCGACATTGATTCTGTTTCTTTATATCGGCGAGCCATATTATTCAAAATCCCTTCAAAAGGATGCTTGCGAATAACCACATCGCCACGATCATTCATATATTGGAATTCAATTTCCTCTTTGCCTGAACCCTGCATAATGATATGTTGAATCTTCTTTGGCAAAGATTCATAGGGCGCTTCAACATCAAAATGATAATGTTTCGCCAATGAGGTAAGCATTTGATAATAATAGAAATTACGACGATCCCAACCTTTTACCGCACCACCAGCAAGAGAAATAGTTGGATTTTGCACCACACGATCTTCATCAAAATATTGCTGCACACCCAAGCCATCACAAGTTGGGCAAGCACCTGCAGGATTGTTAAAGGAAAACAAACGAGGCTCTAATTCTGGCACAGAATAACCACAATGCGGACAAGCAAAATTTGCCGAAAAAACTAATTCTTCTGCTTTCGGATTATCCATATCTGCCACAATCGCAGTGCCACCTGAAAGCTCTAATGCGGTTTCAAAAGATTCGGCTAAACGTGTTGCTAAATCTGACCGCACTTTAAAACGATCAACCACTACTTCAATAGTATGTTTTTTCTGTAAGGCTAATTTTGGCGGATCAGATAAATCGCAAATTTCGCCATCAATACGCGCACGAATATAACCTTGCGCAGCAATATTTTCTAAAATCTTAACATGTTCGCCTTTTCGATTTTTGACAACTGGCGCAAGTAACATCATCTTGCTGTCTTCTGGCAAACTTAATACTTTATCCACCATTTGACTAATCGTTTGTGCCGTTAATGGAACATTATGATCGGGACAACGCGGCTCCCCTACTCGTGCAAACAATAAACGTAAATAATCGTAAATTTCCGTAATTGTTCCCACTGTAGAACGTGGATTGTGTGAGGTAGATTTTTGTTCAATGGAAATTGCAGGGGAAAGTCCCTCAATAGAATCCACATCAGGCTTTTCCATTAAAGACAAAAATTGACGCGCATACGCCGAAAGAGATTCAACATAGCGGCGTTGCCCTTCCGCATAAAGTGTATCAAAGGCTAAAGAGGATTTTCCCGAACCTGAAAGCCCAGTAATTACCACAAGTTTATTGCGTGGAATAGTTAAATTAATATTTTTCAGGTTATGGGTTCTAGCCCCGCGAATATCGATATTTTCCATAAAATAACTCAAAAGTATGAAATAAATGTAAATTTTGCGATCATTATCGCATATTTTAATATCTGTGCAAATATCCAGTTAAAATATATAGATCTTTTAAAAAATTTCAGGCAAAATAACCGCACTTTTTTTAGATAAAAAATGAGGTTTTTTATGGCTGGAATTAATAAAGTCATTATTGTAGGTCATTTAGGTAATGATCCTGAAATTCGTACTATGCCAAACGGCGATGCCGTTGCAAATATCAGCGTAGCAACCAGTGAAAGCTGGAACGACCGTAATACTGGCGAACGCCGTGAAGTAACAGAATGGCATCGCATTGTATTCTATCGTCGTCAAGCAGAGATTTGCGGCGAATATTTACGCAAAGGCTCTCAAGTGTATGTGGAGGGTCGTTTAAAAACGCGTAAATGGCAAGATCAAAACGGTCAAGATCGTTACACCACAGAAATTCAAGGCGATGTAATGCAAATGCTTGGTGGACGTAATCAAAACGCAAGTGGTTATGGTAATGATATGGGCGGTGTGTCACAATCTTCTTACCAAGCTCGTCAAACTAACAATGGTAATAGTTATCAATCATCTCGCCCAGCTCCACAACAAGCTACACCACAGGCTGAACCACCAATGGATGGATTTGATGACGATATTCCGTTCTAAATTACATAGATTGAAAAGTAAATGATAAAAATCAAAGAGAAGCTGAATAAAAGAGAGCTTCTCTTTTTATTTTACTAATTAAAAGGACTAAATCTATGATTATAGATTTAGTCCTTAATTTTATAGCTTTAGTTTTAGGGAAGATTAATTGCTACCATTTATCTTCCATATCACATTTTATTGAAGAGTAAAACTAATTTGCACACTTAAACTCGAAGGAAATCCTGCGGGTCTTGTTCCAACAGAGCGAGATACGTTAATAGCGTCTAATGCCGCCTTATCTAAACTTTCATCGCCTGAGGATTTTGTAACCTTAGCACCACTTAACGAACCATCAGCTCCTACATTAAAAGATACACTCACTTTTCCTTGTTTGCGCATTATCTTCGCCCGAGTTGGATAACGTTTATGGCTTTCAATTTCACGGCGGATTGCAGAACGGTAAGCCGCTATTTCACTCGTATCCGTTCCACTTCCTGCTACCTGTGCATTGCTATTAGCTGCGCTTGTTGTACTTGCTTTATCATTTACGTTGGCACTTGAATCAATATTTTCATCGCCTTTTGGTAGCTCTTTATTGATTGGTTTCTTTTGTGGTTTAACCTCTTTTTTAGGTTTATTCTTCGGCTTTTCTTTTGGTTTTTCTTTGGGTTTTGGCTTTTCCTTTTCCGGTTCTTTGATTTTTTTCGGTTCAGGTTTTATTGTTGGATCTTCTACAATTTCTTGTTTTTCTGGTTCTGGCTCTTTTTGTACATTTTCTGGCTCAGGCTCTGGCTCTTTTTGTACATCTTCTGGCTCTGGAGCAGGTTCTTCCAACACCATGCCCTGTAATAGCTCCATAGAAATACTTGTAGATATATCGCCTTGTGCGCTATTTGCACTATCACTTGGCTCATTCCAATTCCATAAGATAAATCCTATAACAATACCGTGTGCGATCAAAGAAATAAGCAAACCCAATAGCGAACGTTTTGTTTGCTGCATAATTATTCCTTACGGCGTAGTTGGTACAGATTGGGAAGGAGTAGATTCTTGAGAATTTTTACCCGCACTTTTTCCCTTATCTTTCATAGAAACAATTGCCACATTTTTGATTTCATTTTTAGAAAGCATATCTGTAATCGTCACAAAATCTTGGAAAGAGGCTTCGGCATCAATTTTTAAAGTTACTTTCTGATCTTTATTCCATTGAGCAATTTCTGCCTCTAGAGCTTCTTGAGAAATAGGTTTATCATTAAAATAGAGTTGTTTATCCGCTGTCACTGTCAATAATTTAGCTAGCTCGTCAGATTTAAATGCGACCGCTGTACTAGCTTTTGGTACATTTACTTGAATTTTACCTTGAGAGATAAAAGATGCAGTAATAAGCACCACAGTAAGTAGCACCAACATAATATCAATGAAAGGGATAATGTTGATTTCATCGAATTTTTTCACGAATTATTCCTTATCTTTTTGTTCGCTTAATACTTTCCATTTTAAACGATTAACTTCAACTTTACGCCCCAAACCGTTATAAAACACCATAGAGGGAATAGCCACTAGAATACCTAATGCAGTTGCTTTTAATGCTAAAGATAAGTGCAACATAATTACACTTGGATCAATGTCGCCACCGCCGTGACCGATTTGATAGAAAGTTAATAAAATCCCGATAACTGTACCAAGTAATCCAACATAAGGCGCATTTGCACCGATGGTAGAAATCACTGTCATATTACGGTTTAAATCAATATCTAATGCGTGAATAGTAGAATAATGTGCCACGCTTACCTTTCTTAAAAAAAGATAACGTTCAATTACCATCGCAAGCATAATAATGCTCATCAGTAATAATAAACCGATGATAAAATAATCACTGTACTGCTGTAAAAAATCAAAAAGTTGTACCATTTTTTTCCTTGTTATTTGAGAAATTTTTTTGAGAATATAATTGAGAATGAATTTCAATCATACGGGGGATTTTAGCAAAGGCTAAATAATGCGTAAACCTTGAATTGAAAAATTTATGAATTTTTTACCGCACTTTATGTGGAAAAGTGCGGTTATTTTTTGAAATATTATAGGGAACGAAGATAATCAATGATCATTTGATGATGGTCTTTTATCTTAAATTTATCAAATACTTGCATAATAGTTCCGCTTTCATTGATTAAAAAACTAATTCGATGAATACCGTCGTAAGTTCTCCCCATAAATTTTTTTCGCCCCATACGCCAAATTGCTCCGCAACTTGATGATCAGGATCAGAAAGCAATGTGAAATTAAGTTCTTTTTTCTCAATAAATTGAGCTAATTTTTTCGGGGCATCAGGACTAATACCAAGTACAACTAAACCTAGTGCATCTAATTCGGATTTACTGTCGCGCAATCCGCAGGCTTGTGTGGTACAGCCTGGAGTGAGAGCCTTTGGATAAAAATAAATTAAAACTTTTTTACCACGAAAATCACTTAAAGAAACAAATTTTTCTTGTTGATTTAATAAGGTAAAAGCAGGTGCTTGATTACCAACAGATAATGGATTCATAAAAAACTCCTTTAATGAAAAAAAATTTGCAAATTAACGTTATTTTAGCGACTATAACAAGTGAAACCAAATAATAAAATTAAAAACCGACGGAGGTTATATGTCAGCGCAAAATTCTTTATTTTCGGGTAGCATAGTTGCCCTTGTTACGCCAATGAATCATTATGGCGAAGTCGATTTTTCCTGTTTAGAAAAATTAGTAGAACACCACATTGAAGCTGGTTCTAATGCGCTTGTTTCTGTGGGTACAACGGGAGAATCCGCCACACTAAGTATTGAAGAAAATGTAAAAGTCATTGAAAAGACTGTTGAATTTGCCAAAGGACGTATTCCTATTATTGCGGGAGCGGGCGCAAATGCGACCAGTGAAGCAATTACAATGACCAAATTATTACGAGACAGTGGTGTAGCAGGATGTTTATCTGTTGTGCCTTATTATAATAAACCAACCCAAGAGGGAATGTATCAACATTTTAAAGCCATTGCGGAATGTACTGATTTACCACAGATTCTTTATAACGTTCCTAGTCGCACAGGCAGTGATATGAAACCAGAAACAGTTGCTCGTTTAGCTGAAATTGAAAATATTGTAGGCATTAAGGAAGCAACGAGAGATGTTAGCCGAATAGTTAAAATTAAGCAGCTTGCAGGTAAGAATTTTATTGTTTTAAGTGGCGATGATGCAACAGGCTTAGAAGCAATAAAATTAGGTGCTGAAGGAGTAATATCAGTAACAAATAACATTGCAGCAAAAGATATGGCTGATATGTGCCGTTATGCACTTGCGGGAGATTTTGATAAAGCGGAAGAAATTAATGCTCGTTTAATGCGTTTACATCACGACCTGTTCATTGAATCTAATCCAATTCCAGTGAAGTGGGCAGCTTATCGCTTAGGCTTAATTAAATCGCCACATTTACGCTTGCCACTTACAACACTTAGTGAAGAAATTCAACCAAAAGTAGAAGATGCACTAAAAATCGCAGGATTGTTATAAAAATAAAGGGGTAAGTAATTACCCCTCACTTTTAGGTATTATAGATCAGTAAAATGATCAAAAAAGTGCGGTCAGAATTTATCAAATTTTCAATTTAGTTAAGGTTAATATATGAAAAAAATAATATTGAATTTAGTAACGGCTATTATTCTAGCTGGTTGTTCGTCTAATCCTGAAACCTTAAAAGCAACCAACGATTCATTTCAAAAATCTGAGACGAGCATTCCCCATTTTTCCCCTTTGGCTACTGGAGGGGTGCAGTTACCAAAAGCTAATGATGCCTATTCATTACCTAATATTGAAGTGAAAAAAAGGGAAGATATTGATATTCGCCCGCCATTAATCCCTCTCGCTATTATTCAAAATTCAATAACAAAATTTGATGGCGAACGTTCGTTGATTGTCTATCCAAAACAACAGGCAAAACTATATAATCTTCAGCAAGTTAAGCGTTTGTTGAAAGATGAGGGTATTTCATCAACAACAGATGGTTCGATTTTAACAACTGATTGGGCAAAAACAGAACGAATTGGCGATAAATCTATAGAAATAAAATATCAAATAGAACAAGTTATGACAGCTGATGTAAGTGCGCTTACCGTATCTATTTTACATATGCGCCGAGATGGTATTATTTTTACACCAAATGTATCAGATAAACAATATTATACTTCGGAACGTTTAAATCGCATTGTTTTAACACTCACTACCGCGTATAACAAACAATTACAGGATTTATCAAGCACTTTAATTCAATAGGGTGTCATATAATAATTTCTCTAAAATAATAAATGTTTAAAAATGAGACATAGATCATCCTTTTGAAAATTACTCTGATATTTATCTTTAAAACACTTGAAAATCTAAAATAAGAACACTATTTTGTTATTAACTAGAATTTAAATCACGCAACAAAGAGGTAAATGCTATGACACTTAATATTACCAGTAAACAAATGGACATCACTCCTGCAATTCGTGAACACTTGGAGGAACGACTTGCGAAGTTAGGTAAGTGGCAAACGCAGTTAATTAGCCCACATTTTGTTTTAAACAAAGTACCTAATGGATTTAGTGTCGAAGCCTCTATTGGCACACCCTTAGGCAATTTATTAGCCAGTGCAACTTCAGATGATATGTATAAAGCAATTAATGAAGTGGAAGAAAAATTAGAACGTCAGCTTAATAAACTTCAACATAAAAGTGAATCTCGCCGAGCTGATGAACGTTTAAAGGATTCTTTTGAAAACTAAATACTGTAGATAAAATCTAATCTGGCAGTCTTATTGTAAAATGATATGTCTGCCAGATTAATTTTAGATGAAAGCAATTAAATCACTAAAAATTGATGATATTAACTCAAAATATTTATATATTTTAACTAAATAGATATAATTTAACCTATTAATGGCGGTGACAAAGCGATGTGAAACTTCATGCAGTTTAGCACATACACGCTTATCCAGACATACAACATCAAAAACTCGGACATCTTACCTTAAAAACTTCATAAACTCTAAACATATACTCTGATAGAGTGAAATTTTTTACTATAAAAAATAAAAATCTTTAAAAGATTGGTTAAAAAATATGCAGTAAAAATTATTGATCTAATTGAGAGTTAGAAGATAATAATAATTTAGTAAGATTTAACATTGATAATTATTAAAACAATTGATTTTTAATAGATGAAATATATTAATTTAACTTTTATGCTCTTTCTTAACCTTTTCATTTTCAGTAAAAAAGGGATTTACCCAAAATGATCATACCAAGATTATGGTATATCAATAATTTTATCAATTTCTTTTAAAAGTAAATTTACTATAAGACAATTTAAGTTACTGCATTTATTGTACCAAAATTTATGTAGAATACAATAATTAGTAATAACTATTGGCATATTTAAGTATAATAACTGTTTATTGTTAATGATACCTATATTAGTTAATGTAATATTAAATCTATTATTAATAAATTTTACTTTTCCTTAATAGATACCATTTATAATATCTTGATCTTAATATTTCATAACATTATTCTATTTATTAATAAAATAAATTGATTTTTTGAAAATATTTTCTTATATAGATTTATTTAAATTAATTAATAATATACCTTCATTAAAATAACAATATCATTTTAAATCAATGGATTTTTTATAAACTTAATTTTTTACGTCAATAAAATTATCTTGACATGTTGAAAAATAATAATTCGTTATATCTATATATTAAATTTCTTTAAGTGAAGATTTTGTTAATGTATCTACATCAATATAAATAGCTTTTACTATATTCTTTATGTATTTATTTAAATTTAGTCTATAGTATGTCGCTAAAAATATGTAATCTATTATTTTTGTAAAATATTTGATAATATGCCTCATTTACAGTAAAGAAAAATACTTTACAAGAATATGCACTTACTAAATTATTTATTATAATCTTATTTTCTTGAGTTATTATCATATCAAGAATATAAAAATCTATTATATCAAGTATATTTTTAATAATTCTAAAAGTACTTAAAGTTAAATAAGTTGCATAATAGTTGTCAGATCAAAATATAATATTCTTTGTCTATATGTCTGTATGTATATCTGTCAATCTGTCAAGCAGTATGTCTGTCTGTATCTCTGTCTGTGATAAAATTATATTCTGATTAACGTGGCAATTATTTTTTATTAATAGAATATATACTTTTATTTACTTTATAATGTATTTTTTATAACACTAAATTTCATAGCAAGATATAGAAATTTATTTCTTCTCAGCTATTTTTAATTCAGCAAAAGTACACACCTTATTCTGGTCTGCAGAATAAGCTGTCATAACGAAAACTATAATCGTCATTGTCTTCAATACCAATCACGTCATGACACTCATCTTCTGCAATAATTGTCGATGGATCTGTTGTATGCTGTAAAAACTTGATACAACTCATAAATTTATCTTTGCGTTTATCTTGTGCAATATATTAAAGCTCTGCCAATAATTTCTCACGGTTATTAGCATAATTGTCCTCTTCTCCAGAATAACCTTCAGAATACAAACCTGGTGCACCATTAAGTGCTGAAACTACTAAGCCAGAATCATCCGCAATAGCAGGCAAACCTGATTTCTCTGAAGCATAACGTGCTTATAATAAGGCATTCTCGACGATATTTAAGCCTGTTTCTTCAAGGCTTTCTATGCCTAAATCTGTTTGTGCAATCACTTCAAAGCCAAAATCAGATAGGACATCAGCCATTTCTTTCACTTTTCCTTTATTGCCTGTAGCAAGTACAACGTTTTGTTTCATAATTAGTCCTTTTAGTGAGGATAACCAGCCGTTAATTCAGCCCAGTTGAGCTCGGTAAATTGAATATTCATTCATCCAACTGCTTTTACGAACGAACGTTTTAAACGGTTCAGATTTTCTGCTGTTCCAAAAATCTCCTAATTTTACACCGCACTTATCGAAATCAATTAACCAACATTTTTTCCCTTGCTCAGTTTGTTGAAGCAAAATATTTTGTGCATTCAAGTCTCTATGGCAAATCTGATAAATCATCCAGTTTTCCAATCAATTGACCAATATTGCCTCCAAGTTTCTTTTTTCAATGTTTATGTTTGTAAAAGTGCGATTAAATCCTGCGCATTTTCGATTTTCTCGGTCAAAATATCCGCTTGATAGCAAATACCTAACTTGCCTTTTTGAATACGTGCAGCAATCTGTTTAAGCACACAAAAACCTGATTCATACAAACGTTGCAAAAAATGAAACTCAGCAAAACTACGGCTATTCTCAAGACCAGAAACACGATAACGATCTTTGTTCAGTTTATGCCAAAGTAAACCGTGATAATCATGACGAAACGCACAATTTACGTCAATCCAATTTTCCGTTTGCAAGAAATAACTGATGACTTGACCTTTTGCACTTCCTATCACTCGTTCTTGTCTCTGTCAAAATTCCGCTTGGAAAAACTAAGTTGCTTGCTCAAAAGTGCGGTCAAGATTAAAGCATAAAATAATGATTATCATTGTTCGAATTAGTGCATAGCAACGTTGTTAAGAATAGAAAATGGACTAATTCTACTTCAAACTAAGCTCAAATTAAATAATAAAGGAATGCCAATGCCACTTTTTACCGAAGCTCCAAAATCCCTTTGCATTCTACGATTGTCAGCGGTAGACGATGTTTGCCACGACTTAGCAGTCGTTCAGTAAATTCAGGCATATTATCCCCAAACAGAAGTGACTTGGATTGTAGGAAAAAAAGAAATGGGTTTACTTTTAGGCATTGCTAATGTCAAGCACATTCCTTATGATAAAAAAACGGGATGGAAAGACGTTTTATCACTCTGGAAACAACTAAAAAATAAACAGTTTGATGCGCTATTAAATATGCAAACAGCATTTCGTGCTTCAATACTTTCTTTAGGAATTATAGCAAAACTCAAAATTGGATTTGGAGAAAAACGTTATCGCGAAGTCCAATGGCTATTTGTAAATAGTCGCAGCACAAATCCTTGATCGCCTCACGTATTAAATGGATTTATCGCTTTCGCTGAATATATTGGCGTACCAAAATCAGAACAGAAATGGGAATTAGCTATCTCAGAAGATGATAATAAATTTGCAGATCAATTTATTGATTAATCTCGTAAAAATTTAGTGATTTACCCTTGTTTTAACAAAGCAGAAAAAGATTGGCTAATAGAAGGTTATGCAGACGTTGCCAATATTGCCCATCAGCATAATATCAATGTAATCTTCTGCAGTTCGCCAGCCAAACGTGAATTAGAAATAGTCGAAAAAATTACTGCACTTTGCCATTTCAAACCAACTAATATTGCAGGAAAAACAAACCTAAAACAGATTACCGATTTAATTTCTAAAGTTGATTTAGTGCTTTCGCCAGATTCTAGAACTGCCCATATTGCGACAACACAAGGAAAACCAGTTATTGGCTAATAAGCCTATCACAATCCTTTACGTACTGCACATTATAATAATTTAGATAACGTGATATCAGCATATGAAAAAAATGCCCAAAAAGAATTTGGCAAACCGTCTTCTGAACTACCTTGGGCAACCAAACTAAAAGGAAAAAATTTGATGGCAGAGATTCAAGTGGAATCCGTCATTGAACAAATGAAAAAATTGGGATTATTTTGAACAAATAATCTATATCTCAAAACTTAGATGGTTTTAATATAGCCAACTTGAAAGTTGTTTTTGGAAAGTAAGAAGTTTAGTTTTTTTAAGTTAAAAATCAATAGCTTGTCAAAATAGATTATATTTAGTCATAAAAATCTATACCTTAATCTCATGCTTATATAGGCCAATTTTTGAAGGTACAGATTGAAATGCAAAATTACTTTGAATTTTACGCAATTAAATTCAAATGATTATAAATAAACCAATTAATTATTATTGTAATCATAGTTATTATTATCGCCATTCTTCTATGTTTATTTAGTACAATAAGGAAAACAGATGCGATTTTCTAAACTTTACCTTGCAATTGCAACAACCTTAGTGACAGCAAATGCTATAGCTCAATCCGTTGAATTAGACTCTATCAACGTTATTGCGACACGAAATCCAAGTAGGTTTGATTATACGCCAGAAAAACAATCTAAAGATAGTCTTCTTTCCAAGCAAGCGACTAGTGTTGCAGAAGCGTTAGAAGACATTCCCAATGTTGATATTAGAGGCGGTTCAAGAAGCATTGCTCAAAAACCTAAAATTCGAGAGTTAAGTGATAATCGTGTTGTGCAAGTCATTGATGGCGTAAGACAAAATTTTGATTTAGCACATAGAGGTTCTTAGTTTCTTCCAATGTCACTCATCCAAGAAATTGAAGTAATCAAAGGACCAAGTAGCTCCTTATGGGGTAGCGGTGCATTGGGTGGTGTAGTGGCAATGCGTACGCCAAATGCTTTAGACTTATTGAGAAATAATGACAAATTCGGAGTTAAAATTCGCCAAGGTTATCAAACTGCTAATAATTTATCGGAAAGGGATGTTTCTGTATTTGCGGCAAATGACAAATTCGATGTTCTTATTAGTGGTTTCTATAATAATGCGGATAATTTACGCACTGGTAAAGGCAACAAGCTGAATAATACCGCCTATAAACAGTTTGGGGGCTTAGCAAAATTCGGTTGGCAAATTAATGATGCGAACCGTGTGGAATTATCCCACCGCGAAACTCGTTTTAAACAAACAGCACCAAGCAATAATGAGGTGGAAAACGAACTTACCAATGAAAAAATTATAGATCAGATCAAAGAGTTCCACGGATCAAACAGAGGTTTTCCACCTAAACCCAAACCATCAGAAGAAACAAAGTAATACTCTGGCGTGAAAACACGTTTTGGTAGTGTCAGTTATTTAACTGATCAACAAATTCCTGATCAAAGCACGGTCTTTAACTATTATTTAACGCCAGATAATCCTTATCTAAATACGCATATAGCACTGTATAACAATAAAACTATTGAGAAAGAACAGCGTAAAGTCAGTGGTGTGAAAGATCAGACTAAATTGACTACCCGAGGTATAAATTTACCTAATTCTTCCGAATTATCTCACATTTCCTTTGTTTATGGGGTGGATTATATGCGAGATAAAATCCGTACCGAACGAGGCACAAACAATAATGATGCGAAGTTTCGAGCAGAACCCTATAATGCGAATTCAAACACTACAGGCGTTTATTTAATCGCTCATATTCCGCTATTTAGGGAAAAATTGCTACTTTCGCAAAGTGTACGTTATGACCACTACGATACCTCAAGTAAAACTGTAAAATACAAGGATAATCATTTATCTCCTGCCACAAAATTAACTTGGATAGTGACCAATTGGTTAGATTTTACTGCCAAATATAATGAAGCTTTCCGAGCACCATCTATGCAAGAGCGGTTTGCGAGTAGTGCTCACTTTGGGGCAAGTCATATTCCAGGGCCAGATAGAATCAATAGATTTGTAGCAAATCCAAATTTGCGCCCTGAAACAGCCAAAAATAAAGAAATTACCGCAAAGCTACATTATGAAAGTCTGTTTAAACAAGGCGATAAATTCAAAATTGAAGCGACTTATTTCCGTAATGATGTGAAAGATTTTATTAACTTAAAAATATTTAATGATGCAAATACAAATAAAAATGCAAATGCAAGTGCAGGTAGATGCAGGTGCAGGTGCAAATGGGCATTTTTGCCAACAAAATCCCAGTATCAAAACATAACTAATGCCAGTTTAAGCGGTATTGAATTGCAAGCTCAATACCAAACAGAACGTTTAACACTATTTACTAACTATGGCAGAAACAAAGGTAAAGATAAAGATAGTGGCGAAGCTTTATCAAACATTGCTGCAAGCAAAATCGGCGTAGGGGTAAATTATGCTTTAGTAAAAGACAAATTCACGGTAGCAGCGACAGTAACCCATTACGCTGCTCAACGCCGAGTGCCTAAAGATCATGGTGTTACCTACCCAAGTTATATACTGACTGATCTTCGTGCTACCTATGCACCATTAAAAGGCGAATGGAAAAACCTGCGTTTAGATTTTGCACTGGAAAACTTGTTTGATAGAAAATATCAACACGCGTTTAGTAAAATGGAAGGCACTGGTCGTAATGCGAAAATTAGTGCGGTTTATAGCTTCTAAATTTACTTTGGAAAACGCCCTAAAGCTGTTTTCCCTCAATTTTTGTAATTTTATCAATTAATAGGACATAAGGAATGAAAATGAGACCTCGTTATTCTGTTATTGCAAGTGCGGTCAGTTTAGGCTTTGTTTTGAGTAAATCAGTGATGGCATTAGATCAGCCAGATACTGGATCATTAAACCGTGAACTAGAACAACGTCAAATTCAATCAGAAGCCAAACCTAGTCGCGAATTATTTAATCAAACGGCAAATTCGCCTTATACTGCACAGTATAAACAAGGACTGAAATTTCCACTTACGCAAGTACAGATTTTAGATCGAAACAATCAAGAAGTCGTCACAGACGAGCTTGCACATATTTTAAAAAATTATGTAGGAAAAGAGGTATCGCTGTCAGATTTAAGTAATTTGGCAAATGAGATCAGCGAATTTTATCGTCATAATAATTATTTAGTGGCAAAAGCAATTTTACCACCACAGGAAATTGAGCAAGGTACGGTAAAAATTTTGTTACTCAAAGGTAATGTAGGCGAAATACGCTTGCAAAATCACAGCGCATTAAGCAATAAATTTGTATCCCATCTCTCTAATACAACAGTGAATGCGTCCGAATTTATTTAGAAAGATGAGTTAGAAAAATTTGCTTTAACAATAAACGATGTTCCAGGGGTAAAAGCTGGTTTGCAACTCTCCGCAGGCAAAAAAGTCGGCGAAGCGAATTTACTGATTAAGATTAACGATGCAAAACGTTTTTCTAGTTATGTTTCAGTAGATAACCAAGGCAACAAATATACAGGGCGTTACCGTTTGGCTGCAGGGACAAAAGTCAGTAATTTGAATGGCTGGGGCGATGAATTGAAACTGGATTTAATGAGTTCTAATCAGGCTAATTTAAAAAATGCTCGTATAGATTATTCCTCTTTAATAGATGGTTATTCTACGCGTTTTGGTGTAACTGCTAACTATCTCGACTACAAATTAGGTGGTAATTTTAAATCATTACAATCTCAAGGGCATTCCCATACCTTAGGGGCTTATTTGTTGCACCCAACAATCCGTACACCAAATTTTCGTTTAAGTACTAAAGTGAGCTTTAATCATCAAAACCTTACGGATAAACAACAAGCGGTTTATGTAAAACAAAACGGAAAATAAATAGTTTAACTGCAGGGATTGACGGTTCTTGGAATCTTATTAAAGATGGGACAACTTATTTTTCATTATCTACCTTGTTCGGTAATTTAGCGAATCAAACTAGTGAAAAACAACATAATACAGTAGAGAATTTTCAACCACAATCGCATTTTACGGTATATAACTACCGCTTGTCTCACGAGCAAATTTTAGCAAAATCTTTTGCTTTCAATATTGGTATAAACGGTCAGTTTGACGATAAAACCCTTGAAAGCTCACAGATAATGTTGCTTGGTGGTTTGTCTGGAGTACGTGGACATCAAGCTGGTGCAGCTTCTGTGGATGAAGGGCATTTGATACAAACAGAATTCAAACATTATTTACCAGTCTTTTCCCAAAGTGTGCTAGTTAGTTCATTGTTCTATGACTATGGTTTGGGAAAATATTATAAAAATAGCCAATTTCTCGCACAAAGCGTGAAAAATAAAGTGAAATTACAAAGCGTTGGTGCAGGACTTTCTCTTTCAGATGCTGGCAGCTATGCCATCAACGTCAGTGTCGCCAAGCCGCTTGATAACAATATTGATAATGCCGATAAACACCAATTTTGGCTTTCTATGATTAAAACTTTCTAGGGAGGTATGCAATGTATAAATTAAATGTAATTTCTCTTATCATTTTGACCACTTACACTGGTGCGGCATATGCCTCTACACCGGATTTGCCACAAGAGGATAAAGTAGTTGTTGGGAAGGCAACTTTTGACAAAACTACTGCAGATAAAATGACGATTAATCAAGAGTCCGATAAAGTTCAAATAGATTGGAAGAGTTTTGACATCGGTCAAAATAAAGAAGTGGAATTTAAACAACCCAACAAAAATTCTGTGGCATATAACCGTGTAACTGGCGGCAATGCTAGCCAAATTCAAGGGAAATTGAAGGCAAACGGTAAAGTTTATTTAGCAAACCCTAATCGGGTTATTATTACCCAAGGGGCAGAAATTAATGTAACTGGTTTACTTGCAACAACTAAAGATTTAGAGCAAATCAGTGAAAATGGCAATAGCTATCAATTTACCCGTAGAACAAAAGATAGTCAGGTGCGAAAAGAGTCTGGTGCTAACAGACGGTCAGGTGGTAAAAGAAGGTCAAGTTATCAATGAAGGGAAAATTACGGCGAAAGATTTCGTGGTACTTAATGGCGATGAAGTTATCAATAAAGGGAAATATTGACGCTACAAAATGGCAAAGTATATTTATCCTCAGGCTATAATTTTACATTTACCTTATCTGATAGCAGCATAAGTGTGGCATTAGAAGATAATGCAGTACAGAGTATTGTTAAAAATGAAGGGAGCATTAAAGCAGGAGAGATTACGTTAAGTGCGAAAGGGCGTAAACAAGCATTAGATAGCTTGGTTATGAATAATGGTGTGTTAGAAGCAACTAAAGTTAGTAATAGAAACGGCAAGATTGTGTTATCTGCTGACGATGTTCAGTTGAATAATAAAAGTGATATTAAAGGGGAGATAGTGAGGTTTGGGGCTTATTTACCTCAAATAACGAATAAAACAACATAAAAATCACTTCTCAAAATGGCTCAAAAGTTACCTCGCCTAAAATCAACTTTAAAGGCAAAAGCGTTAATATCAAAGGTAACTTTGGGCGTGAAGATAATACAACGTACTATAACGATGAGCATAAAACATTAAAAACAGAAGTTAATATTGACGTGCCAGACACTGAAAATATTCGTATTGCGGATCAAGATAAAGATAATACAGGTACGGGTACGAATTCATTTATACAAACAGATGCGTTAAGTTCATTACTAGCTAATAATGGAAAAGTAACTCTTAAAGGAAAGGACGTTAATATTTCAGGACATATTAATATAGATTCCTTTAAAGGCACAGATTCGCTATTAAAGCTAACTAACAAAGGTCATATTGATATCAATCATGCGGATATTCATTCAAAAGGTCGTTTATTTTTTATAACCAGTTTGCAAAATGATGTAGATTTTCAATCAAATATTACCATTACTGACAGCAAAATAAATCTTGGTAACGGAGCTATGGGATTGGGGCGTAGTGCCGAGGAAAACGACTACGATAACAAATGGCGGAAAACGGAAAGCTCACAACGCAAGAAGTTTAATGTTCATATGAGTAATGTAGTATTTAATCAGGTTGATGATGTGATTTTAGCAGGTGGATTTGAAAAAGTTAATTTAGATAACATCGTTGCCACAGGACAGACGAATTTTTACATTGATGGGGGGGTATCCCGTAATAGAAATGAAGAAAATATGAATACGGTGTATTAGATTTAGACAAACGTACGCAGTTATCGGAGTTAGATCAACGCAGACGCCGTTGGGGATATTACAGTGATTTAGATTTAGATATGAACAGAGCTTATTGGCATCGTTTTGATATGTTTGCCAGCAAAAATACAGGGCGATCAACTATTAAAGATACAGAAATTAATATTTCTAACAGTAATATTAATCTGAAAAATGGATTTGTACATTTACTGGCAGAAAAATTAAATTAGATAATAGCAAGATTGATATTACTTTTGATAAAGATAATTCACAAGATATTTCAACTCAAATTAACCGTTTAGGAATGAATGGTAAAGTCTCAATGGTAAACTCACATATTAAAATCGTGGGCGATGAGAAAATCGATATATCTCCAAAAGCACCTTATGCTACGATGTTTTTAATCGGGGAATTAATAGGGGAAAAAAGTTCTATTTTTGTGAAATCTCATCAGGGTTACACCTTTAGAACTGATGGCGATACAAAAATTGCAGGTAAAAACAGCAAAGATGACTTGAAAATTACCGCAATTAACACTGGTGGAAGAACTGGGGAAGAAGTGATCATTAATGGTGCGCCTGGCTCAATTGATAATGATGCTAATATTGCCAATATGGCATTTACTATTGGTGATAACGCAAATACCAAAACAACCATTGAAAATGCCGACATCACTGCCTTAGCACCAAACGGTGGAACAGCTTATTTAAGCTCCAAAGGGGTAGAAATTGAGGTAAAATCAAATTCAAATTTCACATTCTTTGAACTTCCTCGTGAGAAAAACTTTAATCAAACAAAAATTAACGGCGATTCTACCAAACTCAGTGAACGTGGTTTTGCTAGACTTTATGACAAAATTAACGGTGTGCGAGCCAGCAACTTGTCTGCTGAGCAATTGAATGTTACGGACGCAAGCGAAAAAATCATTAATACAAATTTAGTGAGTAGCTTAGATGTTGAAAAACTTGTTTCTGTTGCAGTTTGTGATGCAGGTAAAGGTTGCGAAGAACAACAATTCGGCGATAAAGGTAATAATACTAAAGTGAGTGTTGGAGAGTTAGAAGCTGAACAATAACTATTCAGAACACAAGGTAAAAGTGTAAAGCCAATCTGACAGGCACCAATTAAATTGCATGCCTGTCAGATTTATTAATAGCCACTATCGCTACATTATTTTAAACAACCACGAACAATCAATACGCCAACATTTCGAGCTTGCGCGACGGCTTTTGGTTTACTCAGTTTAATTTTTAATCCTTGAAGTTGATAACGTGACTCAAGCAAATCCGCCACTTCATAAGCCACTCGCTCAATCAGCAAGAAAGGTTTGCTTTCCACATAATCAATAATCGCTTGGCTCACTTCAGCATAATTCAAACAATATACAACATCATCCGTTTCTGCCGCTTGTTTACAATCCCAAGCCATTTCTAAATCAAACACAAGTTTTTGCTTTATTTGCTGTTCCCAATCATATACACCGATTTGTGCAAAAACAGTCAATTCTTCAATAAAAACACGATCCATAAGATTTCCTCTAAAATTATTGTAGGCGTATGCTATCAATTTTGGGTAGAATAACGAACAGTTTTTCTTGCTGGAGTGCAAAATGAGCCTTTTCGCCCTTTTTTATATGCTTTTTGCCTATCTTTTAGGCTCAATTTCCAGTGCGATTTTAATTTGTCGCATTGCAGGCTTGCCAGATCCACGTCAAAATGGTTCACACAACCCTGGGGCGACAAATGTGTTGCGCATTGGAAATCGTAAGTCTGCCTTGGCGGTGCTTATTTTTGATATGTTAAAAGGGATGATTCCTGTATGGGCAGGTTATTATTTAGGTTTAACCCAATTTGAATTAGGGATGGTCGCACTTGGTGCTTGTTTAGGGCATATTTTCCCAATTTTCTTTCAATTTAAAGGTGGCAAAGGTGTTGCAACTGCCTTTGGGGCAATCGCACCGATTTCTTGGGCTGTTGCAGGTTCAATGTTTGGTACGTGGATCTTTGTTTTTCTTGTTAGTGGCTATTCTTCATTAAGTGCGGTTATTTCTGCATTACTTGTGCCTTTTTATGTGTGGTGGTTTAAACCTGAATTTACTTTTCCCGTTGCACTGGTATGTTGCCTATTAATTTATCGTCATCACGATAACATTCAACGCTTATGGCGTGGTCAAGAAGATAAAGTTTGGGCTAAATTTAAAAAGAAATAAAAATTTTGCCGCACTTTCTAAATTTCCACTGGAGTTTTCTGTGTATACTAAAGGTTCCGTTTCCACCCGTATTGCGAAATATTTATTTATCATTCTTATCGTTGCTGGTGTGATTAGTTCTCTAAGTTTGGCAATTATGAGCAGTAATAAATATGATGCCGAAGCCATTAATATTTCAGGTTCTTTGCGTATGCAAAGTTATCGCTTACTTTATGAAATGCAAGAACAACCAGAAAGCGTGGAAACGAACTTACGCCGTTATCATATAAGCCTTCATTCATCTGCTTTACTAGAAGTTCAAAATCAATTTTTCACACCGAATGTATTAAAACATTCCTATCAAAACATTTTGCAACGTTGGACGAACATGGAAAAATATGCGCGCCAACAGGATATAAAAAACTATAGTAAGCAGCTTACTAACTATGTGGCAGATGTTGATTATTTTGTGTTTGAACTACAACGTTTTAGTGAGCAAAAATGGATTTTGGGCGTATCGGTGCTTTTTTTCGCTATGTTGTTAATTTTAGCTATGGTGTCTTATGTGATTTGGTACACACAGCGAGAAGTTGTGAAACCTTTGCATTTAATGACAAAAGCCAGTATGCAAGTGCAAATGCGTCAATTCAATCATATTCCACTTGACACAAGGAAACAAAACGAACTTGGCACACTGGCTCGCGTATTTACACAAATGTCCACAGAACTGGGACAGCTTTATTCGCGTTTAGAAGAAGCTGTAAACGAAAAAACGCAAAAGTTGCGTCAAACTAACCGCACTTTAAGCACTCTTTATCAAAGTGCTCAACTTCTGAATACAAACACAATTAACGATAAAATTTTAAATCAAGTTTTGAATTACATTTTTATTAGCGACCATTTGAACTTCGTTAAAGTGGAAGTGATGGGGGCTGAACATTGGGATATTACATTGGGTAAGCAAGATGCTAATAATGAACTACAAATCGAAACCCTTTCTGTGGATAACGAAGAATTAGGTGTACTCTCTTGGCAAGCAGGATTACCTTGTCCAGATCCCCGAATTATGCAAAATTTAGCGCAAATGCTTGCTCGTGCGCTTTATTTCCATAAAAATTTACGTCATAAAGAACAGCTTTTATTAATGGAAGAACGCTCAATTATTGCGCGAGAGTTGCACGATTCTTTGGCTCAAGTCTTATCATTTTTACAAATTCAACTTACTTTGCTCAAACATAACCTGAAGAAAGAAGACGAACAATCAAAAGAAAAGAGTTTGGCAATTATTGCCAATTTTGAACAAGCCCTTTCTGGTGGTTATGCACAGTTACGTGAGCTTTTAGCCACTTTCCGTTTAACCATACAAGAAGCGAATTTACAGCTTGCACTAAAACAAGTGATTGATTCATTACGCTCGCAAACAACAATGCAAATGAATGTGAATTGTCAATTACCATCGCAAAGTTTGAACCCTCAACAGCTGGTTCACGTTCTGCAAATTGTACGTGAAGCCACCACCAACGCGATCAAGCATTCTCAAGGCACCGTAATTGAAATTAGCGCAAGAATTAATGCGGAAGGCGAGTATGAAATTTTAGTTGAAGATGATGGGATTGGCATTCCAAACCTTGAAGAACCTGAAGGGCATTACGGCTTGAATATTATGGCGGAACGTTGTCGTCAGCTTAATGCACAATTGCATATTCATCGCCGTGAACAAGGCGGCACACAAGTCAAAATTACCTTGCCACATACATTATATTAGGACATCAAAATGCAAAATTTACAACCTTTTCACACTTTCCACATTCAGTCTAATGCTCGTGAAATTATTGAAGCACATAGTATCGAACAGCTACAACAAGTGTGGGCGAATTCTAAATCAGAAAATTTACCCACTCTTTTTTTAGGTCAAGGAAGTAATGTTCTATTTCTAGATGATTTTAATGGCATCGTGATCCTTAATCGTTTAATGGGGATTACGCACGAACAAGATGCAAATTTTCACTATCTTCACGTCAATGGCGGGGAAAATTGGCATAAATTGGTGGAGTGGTCTATTAACAATGGTATTTATGGCTTAGAAAATCTGGCTCTGATTCCCGGTTGTGCAGGCTCTGCACCCATTCAAAATATCGGTGCTTATGGCGTTGAATTTAAAGATGTATGTGATTATGTGGAGGTACTTAATTTAAATACGAACGAAACCTTTAGACTCGACACAGAACAATGTAAATTTGGTTATCGTGAGAGTATTTTTAAACATCGTTATCAGCAAGGTTATGTGATTACAGCGGTTGGCTTAAAGCTAAAAAAAGATTGGCAGCCTATTCTAAAATATGGTTCGCTTGTAGAGTTCGATCCGAAAACGGTCACCGCTAAACAAATTTTTGATGAAGTCTGTCATATCCGTCAAAGCAAATTACCTGACCCAAATGAAGTGGGTAATGCAGGGAGTTTCTTTAAAAATCCCGTTGTCAGTTTAGAACATTTTGAAGAAATCAAAAAACATCACGAAAATCTACCGCACTTTCCACAAGCTGATGGCTCAGTGAAATTAGCGGCAGGCTGGCTGATTGATCAATGCAATCTTAAAGGTTTTCAAATTGGTGGGGCTGCGGTTCATAAAAAACAGGCATTAGTATTGATTAACAAAGATAATGCAAGTGGACAAGACGTGATAAAACTTGCATATTATGTACGCCAAAGCGTTGCTGAAAAATTTGGTGTATCTTTACAACCTGAAGTACGATTTATCAGTGCAACTGGCGAAGTAAATAGTGAGCAAATTATCACGTAATTTTATAATAATTGAACTTTCAATTGATAAAATCTGTCTTATTAACAAATTGGTTCAATAAGATAGCTTATTGTGCTATAACTAAGTACATTGATTGGCAAAAGCCAAAATAAAGAAGGGAAACGATGGATAAAGAAACACAAATGATGTTAGTTCCTCAAGGCAGTATCGAAGGTTATATTCGTGCAGCAAATGAATATCCGATGCTGACCGCAGAGGAAGAAAAGGAATTGGCAGAACGTTTGTATTATCACGAGGATTTAGATGCAGCGAAAAAACTCATTTTGTCGCATCTTCGTTTCGTGATCCATGTTGCACGTGGCTATTCTGGCTATGGTTTGCCACAAGCTGACTTAATCCAAGAGGGCAATATCGGTTTAATGAAAGCGGTCAAACGTTTTAACCCTGAAGTTGGTGTACGCTTGGTGTCATTCGCTGTGCATTGGATTAAAGCTGAGATCCACGAATATGTTCTTCGTAACTGGCGTATCGTAAAAGTCGCAACCACGAAAGCTCAACGTAAATTATTTTTCAACCTACGTAAAACTAAACAACGTTTAGGTTGGTTCAATGAAAATGAAGTTGATATGGTCGCAAATGAATTGGGTGTTTCCAAAGAAGATGTGATCGAAATGGAGTCTCGAATGAGCGGTGCGGATGTCGGTTTTGATTTACCTACTGATGATGCAGAAACAGAGACCTATTCTCCAGCCCTTTATTTGGAAGATAAAAGTTCTAATTTCGCAGCAGAGCTTGAAAATGAAAACTTTGAAAGCCAAGCAACCGAGCAATTAAGTGCAGCACTACAAAGTCTAGATGCACGTAGTCAGGATATTATCAAAGCTCGTTGGTTAGATGATAACAAAGCCACATTGCACGACTTGGCAGCAAAATATAATGTCTCTGCGGAACGTATTCGTCAATTAGAAACTAATGCACTGAAAAAATTAAAAAGTGCGGTGAATTTTTAAATAATTTAGAAAAAGAAAACCTGCTGATTAGCAGGTTTTTTAAATCTCACATCAATGGCATTCTGGATTCTGCCCTAGCAACTGCACTCGCACAGGCGTACCAGAAGAAGTAAAGCCCTGATTTTTTAATTCAGGGCATAAACGATAAAATACTTTTTCAGGGAGAAGTTGATCAACTACGCGAACAAATTCTGTTATACATAAATCGTAGTCATTCACTTCGGTGAGAAGTTGGCGTACAAAGGGATCTAGAACCCCTTGCATAGGCGCAAGAATAACCCGCACTATTTCCAGCCTTTTGCTTTACAAATTAAATCGTAAGCAGCTTGAATCTGTTGAGTTTTTTCTTTTGCCATTTCCATCATTTCTGGCGGTAAACCTTTCGCCACAAGTTTATCTGGATGGTGTTCATTCATTAAACGACGATAAGCACGCTTAACAGTGCTTTGCTCGTCGGACTCAGTCACACCCAATACTTTATAGGCATCATTTAAAGTTGGGCCAGAAGCATGTTGGTAACCACCACTATTTTGTTGCTGATATTGGTAGCCACCTTGATATGCATCTTGTTGATATTGCTGATAAAAACCGCCTTGAGTAAAAGCTCGAGCAGCCATTTCCATCGCAATCATTTGTTCAAATTGCATACGAGAAAGACCAAGTTCTTCAGCGATCACATAAAGCACTTCTTTCTCATTTTCGTGAAGTTCTGAATCGGCAAAAGCCGCTTGAACTTGCACTTGTAAGAACATTCGCAATAAATCAGCACGTTGCCCACAACCAATGCGAAATTCACGGATAACTTGACGAATCGGGAAATCAGATTCTTTACCACGACGAAACGCATCTTGCGCTAATTTACGCCCAGCATCATCCAGTTTAAGCTGAATCATTAATTGATTAGCTAATTGAATATCTTCTTCTGTTACACGCCCTTTCGATTTACTTAAATGCCCTAACACCGCAAAGGTGGTTTGCATAAACAAGTCTTGACGCGTTGTTTTCTTTTTAAAGAAACTAGAACTTACTGAGCCAAGTTCATACAATTTTTTATCTGCAATAGAACCTAAAATGAGCCCAGCAATCGCACCAAAAAATCCACCAACTTTCCAACCTAAAAATACGCCTATAATTTTTCCAATAAATTCCATTCTTTCCTCTGTTAAGTCAAAGTGCGGTTATTTTTATAATGTTATTTATAATGATGATAAAAATTTATTTCTCAAGTTTTATACGCCAAATTCGGCACGATAAGCACGCATTTCTGGCAAATGGCTACTGTATCGAGGATCTTGTTCGATAAATTGCATCAAATCATCTAAATCAATGATTGATAGCACTTGGCATTGATAATCACGTTCTACTTCTTGAATTGCTGAAAGCTCGCCTTTTCCTCGTTCCTTACGGTTTAGAGCGATCAATACCGCCGCAAGCTCTGCCTTATTTGCACTGATTAATTCCATAGATTCACGAATTGCAGTGCCAGCCGTAATCACGTCATCCACAAGCAAAATTTTTCCTTGCAATGGGCTACCAATTAAATTGCCGCCCTCTCCGTGATCTTTCACTTCTTTACGATTAAAACACACGAGTTTATCAATACCATAACGATTAAATAACGCCACCGAAACTGACGTGCCAATTGGAATACCTTTGTAAGCAGGGCCAAAAACCACATCAAAATCTACCGCACTTGCTTGAATTGCCGCAGCATAAAACTCGCCTAAACGTGCTAAATCTGCCCCCGTATTGAACAAACCCGCATTGAAGAAATACGGACTTTTACGCCCTGATTTCAAAGTAAACTCGCCGAATTTCAATACATTTCGGCTTAAAGCAAATTCGATAAAATCGCGTTTATATTGTTCCATTTTTTAACTCCTATAAACTGTGTTTATAAGCCTAGCGCTTCACGTTGAGCGATGAAAATTTGATTACAGCCTTGTTTCGCTAAATCTAATAATGTTAATAATTCTTCATGGCTAAATGGCTCGCCTTCTGCAGTGCCTTGCACCTCAATCATTCGACCATCTTCCATCATCACAACATTCATATCGGTTTCCGCTGCAGAATCTTCCACATATTCCAAATCACAAACAGCTTGACCATCAACAATCCCTACAGAAATTGCCGAAACTAGCCCTTTAATGGGGTTAGTTTTTAACGTGCCATTCTCAATTAAACCGTTGATCGCATCACATAATGCGACTGCAGCACCAGTAATGGATGCAGTTCGTGTGCCGCCATCCGCTTGAATAACATCACAATCTAAAGTAATCGCACGTTCACCCAGTGCTTTAAGATCCACCATGGCACGCAAAGAGCGGGCAATTAAGCGTTGAATTTCCATTGTGCGTCCGCCTTGTTTACCTTTAGCCGCCTCACGTTGCATACGACTATGTGTTGAACGTGGCAACATTCCATATTCAGCCGTTACCCAACCTTGCCCTTGTCCTTTTAAGAAACGTAGCACAGCATCTTCCACTGTTGCAGTACAAAGCACTTTGGTGTCCCCAAATTCAACAAGCACAGAACCTTCAGCATGCTTGGTGTAGTTACGGGTAATTTTAATTTGGCGGGGTTGATTATTTTCTCGATTATTTGGACGCATAATTATTCCTTGATATGGTTTCGAACGATGTAATAAAAAAGCGCACTATTCTAGCACGCTTTAGTTTTTATTTTTGTTAAAATTCACTAAGATATTGATTATTGATAATAAAAAAGCAAGGTAAATAACCTTGCTTTATTAATTTGGTGGAGATAATCGGGATCGAACCGACGACCTCTTGAATGCCATTCTTGCGAGCTATTATCTGAACTATTAAAAAACAAAGCATTAAGCGACTTGTATTATAAAAAATTATAGCTATTGGCTGTCTAATACATTTATCAGTTGTTTATCACTGATAAAAAATTAACACATGTACATGACACATAAATCAATCTAGCGCTAGAGATACGTGCATACGCAGAACTGTGATCGAAACCACTAGGGTAAATCCATTGATGGCAGATCTACACCAGCATCTCACACCGAGACAGCGTAATGGAATGCCAACTGAATCCCATGCCCACCTCTAGTTCAGCAGCCGTTTGTTCTTTAGCATGGCTAAGTGATATAGCTGTAAAAACCATGCTTAAAAAAGTGCCAGCTTAATTTTCTCTCCTCTATGCAAGCAAGCCAGCTTGCATAGGCGATCTTGCGAATTGAAACATTCGCATAATCGCCTGTCAGCTTCATAAAAGGTTATCAAACTATTTACACAAGAATCTCAGTCGTGCTCATGACATTGCAATTGATCTTTTAAGGGGATTATGCAACGCTGCGCAATAATGGTGATTATTTCAGTTCATGCAGGACCATTAGCTTATTTGACTTGATCTATTGTAATGCCATTCAAGGTTTAGTTTAGCCAACATATGCGTCTGGCGGTAAATCTACAGACGAAGATTTAACTAATTCATTTATCGGAAATCATAAGGAATGCTATCTCAGTATGAAACGTGCTCGAATTCGGAAAGGTATTTCATCGAGACTGAATCTTTACCTTCGTCCTCCATGTCATCAAACACATAAGAACAAGATAGTCACAAACCTTCTGGTGAGTAACCATCATCACGATATTGCATCACTCTTACTACGCCATGTTCCGATATTGCACCATTATGACCATAATCGATTAGTATAGTGATGTAGTGGAATTAGAATTCCCAATCGCTTGTAAAATGTATAATATTGGCGAGGCGTGTTGTTGATATGATCTTCGTAACGTCATCACGATTCTCCCTGTTCCACAGTCATCGTAATCAACTACACAGAAGTTGATAAGTTGGAGAACCAGTCTAGTGCGACGAATAATAAGATCATCAAAGCTCACTGTTGCTGATTTCAAAGCAAACGCATAATTAGACAAAATACAATTCATATTTAATGCCTGATAGTTGGATTTAGATAAAAACGCCATTATCAAATTTGTATCAATGCCTGTTATAAAATTGTGAAATTTATAAGTGGACGTGAATATAACTCGTCAATTACTATAATTGTTCTCTACTCAGTATAGGCTACTTAATGCTGAAGTCTTCTTGAGTATCATATAGACGATCCAACCTGCATTAGGACTATAAACAATGATTTTGCTAACAACCTTGTTAAGATGCAATTCATAACCATTAAAGCTTGGTATAACAACAAAGCATTATCCGCTAGAGATATTGCATCATGTTTGCCATTGAAAATGACATTCCATCGTCTTTGTAATGTCACGCATAGAAATCCATGATTAACATCGGTAAATCATGCCAATCCGAACATAAATAGCCTGCATAAACAATTCAGATAAAACGTTCAGTTTTGACATATCCTCATAATGAAAATGCATACCTGATTTAACTAGGAGCATAAAAGTAGTACCACTTATTGACCATTTGAGATATAAAATATAAAAACACTTATCGCAATTTTATACCATAATTATACGTTATTTAATAAAAATATGATAGGTATAAATACTACCTGACAATTCTAATTAAAAAATAAGCGGATATTACTTATTGGTACAACACAATAAACAAAATATATAAATAAGGGATCTCACTGAAAATGTTACATTCCCACTATTATCAAACCTTCAAATTAAGTAAGATGACACTTTGGCATTACCTCTTACTAAAAAGCGGAGTCTTAACAGTATCGTTATAACTATTCTAACAAGTATTCTTAAAATTACTAAATTGAAATATGGGTGACCAGCACACTTGCAGAGCACCTCCTTAACAAGGATGTGGGCATGAGTCATAACGAGCCCCCTATTCGCAAAAGTTTCTCGTACTAGAAAATTACCTGTTCCACCAACTCTCACAAGTGCGTAAATGACACTGAGAGCAACCTAGCCACAGGATATTGTTCGAGAGCGAAGCTCCTCATTAAAGAGGATATGGGCGACACGGATTATGCTACCGTTAATGCTTCCAACAAGTACTACTGTTACTATCAAATTTACCGAAGAGTTAGGTTAGCTTATATGATCAGGCGATTAGCTCAGTTGGGAGAGCAACTAACATATAAAAGGAGGGTCACTGGTTGAGACGCAGTATCGCCCACCATTTAAAATTAATAACCACACAATTTACTGGCGCCTTAAATTCGAACTTAGAGCGGTCAGCGTGATTTAAGCCACCATATAAATATCATGTAACTGCATTAACCTGGATAACACAATTTGACACGATATTTCTATTAACAAATTACACGATTAGCTCAACTTTTGATAATCTATCGTTGCGCTTATATGCCGAAGATATATACCATCCCTTGCAGTTAGAGTCACTGTTTTGACTACGCCAAAGTAAGTTGCTATATTTGCTTCATTTGCGGTAAAATACTTCATTACGTTTTTATTTGGCAAATTCCATTAGTGTTAAGCACCCAGTCAGCATCATGTCTAAATTTTATGTTTAAATTAGATGCATTAGCTTAATGATTCGATCCGTAATTTACGCGCTTTGTAAGATTATCAACAATGCGATTTTTGGTTAATTAGCATCACTACCGCTACTGAAGGGATTATTGCTAACACTCCTGGCAACATTTAAATCATTACGGGTGCTGACTTGAAGGTTAGCAAAGCTAAAGACCTGCTTAAGATTGCGATCTTTGGCTTTAGTGATAATGACAAGTTTATTAGGGATTAAAATTTTTGAGCATTCTGCAGTTTTGTTATCAATTTATTTGTTGAGGGCAATGCCAGAAATTGCGATACAAAAATGATCGAATACTTGCGTATTAATGGTGTGTGACAATTACAACTTATCAATTACTTACGCTACAGTTTTGATAACTTGACAGATGCTAGAAGCTCTATTAGCAATTTGCCTTGTCATTGCCGCAGTCTACTATACATACAACATGTCTGAATTCGAAAGCGCCGTTTTCTAATAATCCATTAGTGGAACTAACTCAGTTTGAACCTTGAGAAATGCTGGTATTATCTGAATTAACTGAATTGCTGTCGATGATTTAGCGTCAGATACAGCCTTATCAATATTTGATATTCGGCTTACAGCACTAACCATTCGAGTAGTTAAACAGCAGATCAGATCAAAAGATGCTTGATCTAGTGTACCTTGTGCACATTTATAACGCATTAATTCAGCGCATACTGCGCTGATAATTAAACCAGTTTGTCCAGCTACAGGAATCTAGTCTGTAAAAACGTTACCAACCTCCAGTTTAGTTTTGTAAAATTTAGCAGTCACCAAAGTTGATACACCAAGATTGAATCAAAACCATCTAAAGTTAATAATCTCGTTAGCAATGCTTATTACACTCATTAGACTCAATTTACTTGATGCTACACTTTGATTAATCACCTCTCAGGATATAGTTGATAAATTATGAAGTACTTAAAAATGATGGTAAACACGCATCATGCATAAAAAACTTCATTACGCCTTTGTTATTATAGTCAGGTGTCAGCTTTGCAAAAGATCATGGTAAATATTGCACCATCAAAATGGGCATTGAGAGGACATAAGTAATCAAATGAATTGATCTGAAGTGCTACAAGGTATCGTCATTGAATGATAATAATCAATACGTAATTATAAACATAGAACGAAGCCTTTGATTAGTGAAATAAATAAATATATCACATGCAAATTATAAGCGATCCATGCAAAAAGAAGTTACAATCACCAATGTTTGATATTAAGCAATCAAAGTAATGAAGTATTGCACTGACCTCACTTATACAACATTGTCGTCTGATATAGTTGAGCGTTGGCATTTATGAAAAAGTAACTTTTTACGCAACTAATACGACAGATTGTACTATTTTGACAAAATGTTAGCGAACTACATCAAGCTGAAAATAATTCTGAAAACGAATATCGACAAAGTCCGCATTAAGTAACGCAATATGATATAAGAACTAATGGTGCCGATAACAAATTTGAAGCAACGTTATGAACTTCCATATTGCAGGATTGACCAAATTTAAAAGTTAACGTAGTTGATTCACCAATTATAAAACAACACAGACTAAATTTAGTACGGCAAAATAGAAATAATTCTGAAAGTTACCAGACGCCATTTAATTAATGATGAAATTTCATTAGATCACAATTGCAAAAGTTGATCCACCATAAGTATTATCAATGAAATAAGCAAGCAAATACAGCCAATAAATGATTACAACTTTGGAATTATCGACTGTTGTAATCAACTTAAACCATATAGTAACATTTGCGATATCAATAACAAAAATAAGCATAAAATTGAGCACAAAAAAGTTAAAAAGAAAATCTTAAAACTAACGAAAAAATGATCCGATAGCTAAATACATCATTTTAATATACGAACTAATCCCAATGCTCGCCTCATTAATAAGTGGACCAAGTGACAAAATCATCCAATAAATCGCAAAAAGAAAGAAAGCGGAGAGCGAGATTGACTATTTCTAACCATACTTTTAAGTGTTCGGTCGATGTTATTAATTAGCATCAAGGCAACGGAAATTAAACTCACAATTCCCACCGATATTATTAATTGAGCTTGATACAAATTCATCCATATATTCGCAACCACCATATCACGCGCTTATGATTCAAAATTATAAAATAAAATACTATCTTTACGGTCCACGTCACTAATCAGCTGAAGACAGAAAAAGCTAAAGAAGAAAAAAGAACAATAACTATAGCTAGTAAGACTATCAACTTGTGCTAGTAAGTCAATGCACCAGCAACTTGATTAAGTTTATTCTCTAGAAAAAACGTCTCCTAAAATAAAAATCCAAAATTTTTAAATGAAATCATAAAAATCACCCCACAACAATGTTTACTAAATTTGTGCACCGAAACCACATACACCAAGAGTTGTTTAATTGTAGGCAGAACACTGAACGAATAAGCAAAAAATACCAACGAGTTCATCAAATTTCCCAAAAATTGACCGTTCTTGATGAGATTTTACCCTCAATCACCTTGACAAGAAAATAGCCTTGAATTCCACCGCACTCGATATTGCGGAAGCAAACTTTCCATTTTAGAATTTCTAATCACCATAGAACAACCAGTAGTAATAGTCCGCCCATTCTTGCAATAAGCCAGGCTCATAATAAAGTTTGTAATGGCTATGGCAAGGTTGACAATATAAACAATTTAAAGATTTCATAAGTTCTAATACACAAAACCTCAGTATAGTTGCCTACACTTGCAATAATTAGGCAAATCCTAATCAAATTTATTCGCCAACAATACTGACGTAATGACAAATAGAAGAACATAGACAGTCATCTGAAAAGTGCGAGTTAAATGATCACATAATTGACCCGCGCCGTTTTTGATACGTATCTCAAACGGATATCTTCACGATCGAGAAATTATCAAAACTAATCTACTTACAATCCAACTCTAAATGACTGCTATATAGATTACAGTTACGGTATAATAAGACAGATATAAATGACGAATTATTATTTGCGGATAAGGACGGGCGAGTAATTTTAGGCCTTAATCGCTAATGCTCACATCGGCATTTCCAGTTTCAATAAATACAGTAACATAAGACATCCACTAAGCCCAGTGGGATAAACAATAGCAGTAGCATCTATGTTCGCGTGTTTTTTGATAAACGCTCAAAAGCGTTACAGGCATAGCATAAATCATCAAAATGGGTGATACCGAAATTGTGATAACGATACGCCAATACATACAACTGTCTTAAATCATAGAGACATCAAAAACATTAAGTTTTCTCCGTATACTCGCAGTATCAATCATTGAAGAAAACAAGCTTTATATAATAAAGAAAGTTTAATTCTTAACCAAACAATCAACAGAAAAATAGTTTATTTAGCTCTCACCGTGATATTTTTTTAAACACAACAAACGTTTCCTTCCGCACCAAAGAATGAAAAAACTAAACAACATAAAACTTTTACGAATCAGCTATCATACTGGCTACCATCGATAAAAATAAAGGTTACATGCTTTCATACTTGTCTTCCAATCTAAAAAGTAAGCTTTCAACTTACTTTCTTTTTGATGACTCAAGAAAAATTTACGTGGAACTATGAACCGGAAAAAAGTTATTTGAATGATCATACATCTTTTATTACTTATTATACCGCTATCAGCAAAAACAAAAAATAATGAAATGATTGAAAAAAAAAACAAAAGTTTCTAAAAATATTTTATTCTATTACTAAAAATAAGATTTTAACAAAAGTAGATATCTCTTTAAATGAAAAATAATGACGAAATTAATATGTCAGACATATTTCACTTAAACCTCACTAAAGCACAACGAAGCCATAAGCGCGCTATAGAACTCCTAAAAATTGTGTACCGAAGCAAACAGCGATATAGCGCAATACCAACAACATAATAACACAGTTCATTGTATGCCTGAAATTACTCGGATCAATTATAAGATAGACACCACGTGATGCTAAATATTACCATATAAGTGATCACTAATTCATAACAATATTATGAAAACAAATAAACAGGAAGTTATCAATCTCAGTATCGGCAAATCACTGAATTAAACTAGCCAAGATAAAAATATGAAATCAAAACAAATCCATGCCAGATTAATCAGTACAACCAAATTGCAAAGCAACTTATAAAAGTACAATGGACATAAGATCTAGCACTGAATTGTACATTCAACCAATTTTAAAAATGCCGCCAACAGCAAAAAATTCACGTGTAGCAAACAAAGTGTAACCTATCGAACATGATACATTAAATAACAAAAAATAAATAGCTAAATTTAGTCGGCTACAATATCGAACAAATCAACCTATCCAAACCAAAAACAAAAATTGACATTTGCAATACGCAATAAAGCAATAAACATTATGTATATAGCCAAGGCGAAAAATCAAAAATCATCTAGCCACGTAAAACCGCAATGAAGAGAAAAACACATTCTAATAAATAACACTTAATGCACAAAAAAACAAAATAAGGAAGAAAAAAAAATAATATTTGAAATCACAATGATCGTTCTTAAAAAATTAAAATATTTACACCAATCTTCAGATAAAAGCAAATTAATCACAATCTATATCTAAACTCAAAATTAGGAGAAGTTGTTTTAAAAAAGAAAAGAACAATACTTCACTATCATTCAAATCAAAAAAGTCTAATAACTTTTAGTATTGACAGAACAACAACAAACTTAATATAAGACTCTAGAAAGCTAAAAATAAAGGCTAAGAATAAACAAAAACGGTACAACTAAAATTAGACTACTGTCAAAAAACGTGTAATACCATTAAATAAAAAAACAATAATAAGGCAAAGAAGACGTTAAAATGAAAGCATTTACTTTATGATCCCAGTACAAAGAATCAAGCAATTCTTAAAGAATATGTCCCAGACAAAAATTGAGATAACACCAATAAAAAATACTAAGTAAATAACAAAAAGAAACTGGTATAGCCAATATATTAGGCAATAATTTTTGTCTATAACGGCAGCAATTGTATCAATCAATTGCACAGAAGAAAAAAACTAATTACAATATTGGCAAACAACAAAGGGACAGTCTCCATTGTAGCGTAAAAATAACGGCAGTGATAAACGAAGTGCATTCGACAAAACACGAACAAAAATGCAACAAATATACATACCGAGCGATTTATGCGAAAAACTCGGAAACACCCGTCAGTAAATATAACGAAAGAATTACTCAAATAATTATACAATCCAGAACACTAATTGATGGTATAAAGGCAAATCCTGTTCAAAATTCACTCGCAATTAATAAAGCTGCCCAAAAGCAGTTGAATAAAAGTAAAAAAATTAGAAGCTAAACAGATAACTCATGTACAATCAATCATGGTCAATCATTGCAATAACACAACATCACCAATTGAATTCAATATTCCTTTCAACATCCTTACTCTCCTACAGCGCAAATTGATAACACTCGTGACAAAATTGCAAGATCAAGCATTCAATATCCAAAGCAATCAAATAAAATGCTAAATAAAAATGATAATAACGCGAACAGCTAATCAGCAAATACAATAAGACTAAAGTGAAAGATAACTTACGCCAATCTTTAAATCGACACACAGAGAACGAATTACTGCGCCAAAAATCAAGTAAAGCACGCGAACCAAAAAACGATTTTAACTCTGAAGAAATTCGTCAGATTGCGACATAAATCCCGGAATCAGTAGCAACAACAACGCCACTTGAATTAAGACGACATACGCCAAACAGAACATAAGCGTACGTGCGATCGCTTCCATAATCAGAATAACAATAAACCAAAATAATTTAGGTTAGAACAACCCATAAAAACAAAAGCATACTAAGGTCTTTTACGACCAATTCAACGCCACAAGCACCCAACTGCCAGAGATAGAGATATCGCAAAAGATACCTAAAACATACAGGCATAGACATAATAGCACAAAGAATTGTGAGATAGGTGCCATTGGCTAGACGAATACTCTTGGCCGACAACAAGCTCAAAATCAAAACAAATAACTAAAAATCTGCATGCAAAATTCCTAAAGGCGACAAGCAACACAAAGACTAAGGTCGCAAAAAACAATGATTGCAAGTGCTATGAGTGTGAGTAAAAAAACAAGGACAACGCCAAAACAACCAGCAAAAAAAGAATTTATAAGACTTTAAACATATACAGCACAAAAATATGAGCAAATGACAAAAGAGTCACTATCGCTACGAGATATCAAACAAGGGAAAATGTAGTGAAAAACTAACATAAATTTCAAATTCCTGCACTTCAGCAAAGAACCCAAATGAACCAACAGGTACGGTTTACATTAGATGGAAATTGTTGTCAATTTTCTCAATAACAATACAGCAACAACTGCCACAAAACAAAAGCTAAATAAAATAAAGCGACAAGTATTAAAAAGCATCAAGCGACCACAGCACTGAATTTATCATCGATAAAGATACATCAACAAAAAATAACGATAAACAACAACGCCGACAAGCTTCATCACCATCAGAAAAATCACGAAAATGGCAGCAGACAACACACATCAACCATAAAGCAAACAAACGAAAAAACCAAATTAACAAAGATTCAGGATGTAATTAAGCAGCAAGCGCTGAATGCCTGAAATTTAAAAGTTAAGCACGATGGACGGAAATAGCAAAATAGAAAAATAAAAAACATAACAACCATCCCATCGAAAAATCAGCGTATATAAAAAATCACAAGCATGAATTAAAAAAAAGAAAAATATAAACCGATCATAAAATTTTGAACAGTCAAACTCCCTAAAAACTTATAAGTATGGATAAAAGTACATATGATAAGCCTAAATAAATAAAGCCAACGAAAACGAGCAAACAAGCTAGATAAATCAAATGAGAATTCTGATAAAAGTAAAAAGGAAGCCAAATACTCGAACAACGTGAATCCCCATAAAAGGAAAACAAATGGAAATCACCGATGCAAAACCTACAAGCACTAGTCGAAAATATAAAGCAGAAAAAATAATAAAATGAAAAGGAGCAAGAAATCTAATTGAAACCACACCATCCCAACCCGAAAATCATAAGAAGCGTGTGTCTAAAGATATTCAACAATCAATGTAAAAAAAAAACAAATTAACGTACCAAAAGCGACGTAAAGGAAAAAGGTCTTGAATTGGGCAGGGAATGTAACCAATGCTTTAGAAAACGACGAAACTCTAACTGATACTCATCCCAGATCTAAAATAAGAAAACCACCACACATATGAAAGAAAAATTTTATCAAAAGAAGGACGGCCAATACGAGCTTAGCCAGCCAAAAATGCTGACAATATAAAAAGAAAATCTAAATATACAAAAAAACAACAAGCAATATAAAGCAGTAATAACGAGATCACAAGCAGAGAAATCCAACCAGAAAACACCACCATAATAAGGAAACGAGCTCCAACAAAAAACGCCCTAAATAAGTGAAAGCAGAAGTAACATAATAAAGTGCAAGAAAAGAATCGAATTCTGCAGATCAATAACTGAAATTAAATTTTGTAAAATTGGAGAAAAAATAAGCATAAAATAAAGCTGAAGATAATTTAGCAACGACAAACAAGACATAGTACATATAAAAAAAAAATAAATTATCAAAGAGAACAAATAAAAATGAAACCGTAATGCGACAAAATAAATCAGTAATGAAAACGTAAAAGTAAGTACGCAATAAGCTCCTAGTCCTACAGGTTATTTACATGTAGGTGGCGCACGTACCGCACTTTGTTGGTTTATACGCAAGCAATAACGGCGAATTTGTATTACGAATTGAAGACACTGATTTAGAGCGTTCAACACCGAAGCCACTGCCATTATTGAAGGCATGGAATGGTTAAATCTTCCCGTAGAGAGTATATTACAATTGCAAATAAACGCGATCGATTATAACCAAGAAATTATCGATGATGAACAAGGCTTAACATATCGTTATTGTACAAAAACACTTAAATGAGCGGCGCTTCGCCTACTCAAGACAAGAATAAGAAAAACCACGTTATGAGCCGTCATGCTACGACAACCATTCACTGATAATTTGATTTCAAAAAATCAACTGAAAAGCGGCAGTAGTAATTTGAATGATGCACGTGTAAATGACAAATCAGCAACAATGAGAAGCTGATGATCTTGACCATTCGTCACGCAAGACGATTCTCCAATCGAGATGACACAAGTTTATGGGTATCACACATGTTGAAAGCGCACAAAAAGGATGCAACACGCCTGAAATTAGCGTATTTACATTGGTGCTTGAGATAATATGCGTTTCCATATGATTGTAAAACTCTATAATCTAATATCGTGATGATATTACTACCAGAAGCTCTTACAGAACTGGGGATGGCGACAAAGAAATTTTCAGTCGCACGAAAATGATCCTTTGGCCGAATTAGATCATGATAGCAAATCAGCTAATTTTCCTACGAGTCAACATTATATCCAGAATTTAAATTTTCAAATATGTGCAAAACACCTAAGCATTACAAAAGATCGAACAAATTATTACAAAATAATTTGGAGTATAACTGGCTGAAGTCACCAGCTTGCGATTTGTTACAAAACCTTAAAAAAAATGGTAAAAAATTACTTTCTGAAGAGTTTGAAAACTACTGATAATACAGCAAGTGGCACACTGCGAAAGAAAATTAACCGCACTTTCTAGCTGAGATTATTCTATTCACGAAGCCATTAACTGAAGTGACATGGTAAAATTGGCATGCTGTGTTGTGACAGATTTAAATCACCATCAATAGATGTTACACCCTGTTATCGGCAGAGACTGCGTATTCAGCAATATTTATTCATGCACAAACTTGCTATCGGATAACAAACTCACCGATATGGTATGTCACTAAGTTTATGGAGTGATAGCGAAACTAAACGAATGGTAAAGATCCATCTAAATCTACACCAAATATGTAGATTATTTACTACTTGCTTTTATTATCAATAATCTATCTTAGTGAAATTTTAACAAAATAAAAAGAAGCGTGTAATTAAAACAAAAACACTATCAATAGTCAAGTAATCGAAAAATAATCAACCTTAAATTGCCCGCATTACCAACATACTACGAGGTTCAATTTAATTTAAAGATTATGGCGAATTGAAGAATCTTGTGCAGACAAGTAAAAATTGGAAATAGCAGCAATTATGGGAAAATGTTACCGAGTCAAATAATAGCGTGAAAGATGCGCCCTACTAAAATTCAAACAAAAACATTTTCCAAAAAAAAAAATTCAACGCTAAATATATTTTACGTACTATAAAATTGAATCTTCTAACTTTCGAGAATTAACATGTCTCTCACCAACACGATGGATAAGCGCACACAACTGCATCCATTGCATTGCTGCAGTCATTATGTATTTAATTGAAAATTGGCACGTTCACTAACCCCATCAAGAAGAAAGCGGACATCGCTCTGACAGGGAAATTGTTGATGGTATGTAAAGCAGAGTGACCTGGATAAATGTCGAAAATATTGAACGCAAACTTTTGCAGAAAGGCGGCACCATTTAATATGAAAAAATTTAGCAAAAACAAATCGCTCCAAGCGAAATAAACACAGTTTACAAAGTTTAAAAATGGAACAATAACACCTCGAATTTATATTTTGAAATATTTCAAATCAATGCGAATTTGACTAATACGAAACAAGAAGCCCTTGCGCGAATCTGCGGCAAAAAAAAATTTAGAAGATATAATTTAAATATCGCGTTAATGGATTATGAGTATTGATAAACTCGTGTGATAAGTGAAGAGTGAGAAGGGCAACAATAGTAATTACAAAAACTTTTATTTACATCATTCGCTCTTATAGGCAGAAACTGCGGCATTACCATTTTCCGCTCTAAACCCAGAGGCAAACGGCTTTCAACATTCCATAGCGTGATTTAGATGATTTATGCAATTTATCAGGCAAAGATCGAGCCATTTGCCAGAAAACCTTTATCGTGCCGAGTAAAATCATTATAAATAACGCCCTTAAAATATTACACTTTTAAACAACGAAATGAATTTGTGGAAAAAGAAAGTTGGTACGGTGCGGTGGAAAACCATTTTGCCGTTATTGCAGATAAAAAAAAATTGTACCATCTAGTTTCTTTAAAGAAAACAACGCGTCAAATTTTGTTTATGCAAAAAACCACCTTTGCCGCGTAAGTAAATCGAAAAGGGCGTGTAACAGATATTCAATTAGCTAATCAATTAATGATTCAGCTAGATGATACTGGAAATTGCATGGATACATTTCGTCATTGACAGCATCTGTTTCCCGATTCATCAAGTTATCCGTGAGTTTACATTGGTATTTGAATGATTTACGTTCCAACGGCGGGTACTTCACGAAAACGAAAATTGCTTTATGTGATCTTCGAAAAGAACTGGTCTTTCTCGTATGCAACTGAGCAAATGTGCGATGTGAGCAACACTCAAGGCGGTTTTTTGCATGGCAACTATCAACTTAAGATCTCAAGGTGACTGCAATAGCTCAGCAACAAGGCCTGAAGCATGCTTCTGAACAACTTAAATGATGCCTATAAAAGCGTAGATTCCGGCTGAGAAGCAAAAACACGGTTAAAAGCGTTAGCGCGTCGTTTGAATGAATGAGAACCATCCAGATGACGAGCAGACACACAATTTTTCCAGAAAATGATGGAAAGCAAAGAAAAACTCAACAGATTAGCTGCTTACGACAACAAAGGCTATGCTTGCGCCTATACAGGGGGTTCTAGGTCCTTTTTGTCAGCGCCAAACACTCACCGAATTTGGCATATTTTACATTTAAATAATATATAACGAAATTTGATTCGCACGTAGTTCTCTCCCTGAAAAAACATGTTTATACCCTGAATTAAATCAGAACTTTCTTCTCTTCTGTACACCCTAATGCGAATTTAGGATCAAGCTATGCAATAGAAAATGTGATAGCTTTGATTTTTACCTCATCCCGGCACGAATTAGGCAATGGTTACGTTATTTGAGTAAGAATATAATGAAGCGAATAGCTGATAAGATTAAGACTTGCCAAACTACTGAAGATTTGAAACCCACGGTCCAGAAATGAGAAATAAAAAACGAAAAAAAATTTTTTCAAATTGAATTTTCAGTGCGTGGACTGAGTAAGAAAAATTTAATTTTTGCTGCCGAAATCTGTGCGATATCATCCAACGAGCTGATAATATCTGACCGATTGCTGCACTTGAACGCTGGCTTTCAAAAATTTTTCAAGCTGCTGCTGCATCATCAGCAGATAAATCAAACCGACGTCCACCGCTTCGGCAGATCACGTAGCAAGACGAAGCGCAATTCATTTGCGACCTCTCAACTTCGTTTTCATTGAACCTAAACGTTGTTTTGCAGCAGGTTGCGTTGGCTTTCGTGGTGACGCGACCCGCCGAGTGCGGATCTCAGCAAATGTAAACACACCCAACTGGTTAAAAACATTTTTTCGTAACCGATATTTACCCTCTTTGAAGATTGAGTCGAAAAACAAAACCACGTGCAACATGGATTACTATCGCAAACGATTAGAAACAAAGCGCATCCTCGTAATGACAAACGTTCTGCCAATTCACAACTCCTCATCAGATCTTCGTTGCTGCACAGTCGGCTACTACCTTGAAGAAACTCGACCTGACTCTTCCATCGTTTGCGAAACGGTACGGCAAAAAAACCAATCAATAGTAGCAGATTACTAGCAATAAGCGTGAACAATTTGTTAATAGACGATTTTATCCCGAAAGTTCAATTGGTATTATAAAAATTACGTGATAATTTGCTCATAACCTTTCGCCGAGTTCACTGATAAATGCTGCTTCGATCTACACCAAAAATTTTTTTTCAGCAACGGCATTGCAGCATCACGTCTTGTTGAAATGTAATGCCTGTTTTACAGCTTACCAACGAAAACCTTTAAGATTTGCATTGATCAATCAGCCGGCCTGCATGAATTATCAGCTGTGCTTGCGTGATGATTTTGATAACACAAATGTTTTTTTTTAGGATTTTTAAAATTCCATTTCATTTGGAAAATTGAAACTTTTGACGAATATGACAGACTTTCGAACCATCTACAAGCGAACCATAGGCTGCCAATCTGCCGCTATATCTCACGATAACCAAATTTTGTTCTTATAAAGGTTTCGTTCGTATTTAGAAATTAAGTACTCCATAATCACATACATCTTAAATTCAACGCCATAGCACCGATATTTTGAGCAGGTGCAAATTTACAGCAAAGTCAAGTATTTTCTAAGCCATAATACCATTGGGTAATAACTCCTGTTGCCAATTTTCCCCGCCGTATTTGAATAGTGAAAATTTACGTCGTGCGTATCCGACCAAACTGACCAAATATGCAAAATAGGAACATTACTTCACTGACTAAAAGAGTGTGCGCTTCTTACACCCGTAGCTTCAGTTTCACGAGCAAATTAAGACTGAATATTGAATATTGAAAAGATTTTGATGTCTACGTGTGACATTGACCGCGATTCACGGCGATGAATGTCTGTGGTACGTGCGTGACGACAACATTCACCTACATAGCATGAGCCGTAATACTGGCTTCGAAACGAATGCCCAATCCCGGCTAAAAATTTCGCTCACGCATTAATTCTTTGCGTAATTTCCTGCGGTGCCTTTAATCTTGATCTGATGATACACAATTTTGCAGAACGTGAACCGAAAACTGTTGGGGTTCAAACGATATTAGTGACAATTCTATTCGCGGCATAATAAAACAACATATAAACAGAAAGATAACTAAAATCACGTATTTGCATAACCACCAGAAAAGAACTTGTTCAGAAATTGGCAACCAGTGCCAAACTCATTTCTTTCTTCAGATGTTTGAGCAAAATGGGTTGAACTGTAAAAATGATAGACGTCGTGCAACTCTCTGGCATTTAATTTCCATTAATAAAAGCTTGTTATTATGACGTAAATTTGCAACACGCGGTTTGCACTTAAATTATAGTATTTTAAGGTAATCCTGCCACACCAATTAAGCTCGTTATCAGGAGTGTTATTATTCATTATTAGCATCTTGCTTACTATGTTCTTTACATCACTCACTTTAACGAAGTTCAAATGGTCACTAATAAAAATGTAATTCAAAACTTGATTTACTTTTGTATTCAGAAGTTGGCAAAATGCGGTTGGATTTGACGCAACTTTGCGTTTTTCAATTTACAGCTTTAATACAACGGAAAAATATATGGTTTTTGACTGTCTCAAATTCTGCGTAAATTCATTTTTTTATTTCACTTGGTGAGTCAGGAGTGAATATGCATTTACTGCATACTTTGGCTTTTTGTTAAATAAAATTCGCATTGTGTACCATAAAATTTACCATAACGCTAGCAGAAAAAAAACGCCATCTCACATAAATTTTTGCTACTCTTTGTGTTCAAACACCTAATAGTAACCACCACATAATTAGTAAGCCTTTACTATTTTTTATATCCTGACGGCATATCATCTCCATGTTCTAAATCCGACAAAATTGCAAGCATGTTTTGATAAGATGTTTTTGTACATTCGATTATTGAAAAAATTGATTTTGTTTTTCTATCAAAACAGATGAATGAAGGCTAACGGCAAGTAAAAATGACTTGTTCTTTGCATTTCATAGAAATTAGCGACCGCAGAACCTGAATATGTAGCTTCGGCATCATATTTATTACCATAATTGCTATCACACCAGCAACGACATAAGAATATTTCGCAATACGAAACGAGAACGCTATACGCGAAAACCCTCAGTGTAAAAGCGTCGGATGTTAATGACCTTCACCGTGCAACAGAAAAGAAATGTATTCTAAAAAAAGAACATGAAATAGCCACGCCCAATGAAGAATAGCCACTAACAGAAAATTATTTCACAACAGCCCGAAATTGCCCCAAAAGGCGGATTTACTAGCCCCTGCTATGAAAGAAAAATTGGAAATATACTAAGTGCTGACATCCCAGAATTGGGTTAAACTAAATAATAACCTGCCCCGCCGAGATCATCCCTTGCAACATATCAGAAATAAGCACCACCAAGTAGGCACCCCACATTTCAACAACGTAGGGTTTGTGTGGCGATAGCAAGCGCCTTTAATTTGTGACAAATTTCTTTGATCACACGCAGAGCAAAAACTATAAAAGGCGAAAAAACAGAAAACTGTTATTACCCAAAATTGACTAGCATACACTTCTAATATTTTAGAGGAAATCTTATGGATAAGTGTTTTATTGAAGAATTGACTTGTTTTGCACAAATCGGCAACATTGCATGACGGGAACATTTAAATAAAGCTAAAACTAGTGTTTGTGCTAGAAATGGCTTTGGAATTACAAACAAGCGTATGATATTGTATAATGTTTGAATTATAATGAAGCAAGCATTAATATTGGAAAGCAAACCTTTAATTGCTGATTGGCAGTGGCGAGTTACGTTATCAGCTTCAGGATTAAAATTAACTGGAAAAAATACAAAAATATTGTTCGTGGTTGTTAATGTTAGCGATAGTGGCTATTATCGACATGCGAGACAACAGTGCCGCAATCCTTTACCTTGTGTTCTGAATAGTTATTGTTCAGCTTCTAACTCTCAACAGCATATC